>JAYWEH010000673.1:0-3072 GCA_043780025.1 Deltaproteobacteria bacterium | reverse complement strand
TAACCGAAGTCCATTGCAGAATTCCGCGGCCCCTGGCGGGGCGAGGGCCGCAGGAATTCTGCCGCAACGGTTCAGTCTGTTCCGGGGTACGCGCATCTACATTTGTGCCTGTAACTTGCGTTACAGGACACCAGCCCTCTGTTACGAGTAACCATCGATGACCGCGCCGGCCCAGCGGGGTGAGGCCGGACGCGGTCATCACGTTGCATTCGTCTGAACACGGCCTGCCTCTGCATTTGCGCCGCCTTCGGCGGCGGGTTCGCCCCTATTCGCGGCCCCTGGCGGGGTTTTGCCGGCCCGAGGAGGGGCCGTAGGGGTGCTGGAGGGCTTTCGCTCTCGTTCACGCGCTCTTCGAGTCAGCCCATGCACCTACCGCGTACTCACTGGGTTCTGGCCTTCATGTTCGGCTTGCTCACGCTGTCCGCGTCGGCGCAATCTCATGCGCAATGCGTCGACGAGGAGTTGAAGGAGCAGCTGATCGGGCGCCGAGCCTACCGGGGTGTCGTTCCGCGCTTGTTCAAGAAGGCGTTACGGCACGAGCTGTCCGTCCTAGGTGGCTGGTACGCAGCGGATCTCAGCGATGGCCGGCCTGCTTTCGGCGGCGCCTATACCTTTCATTTCACCGAGGATCTCGGGCTCGAAGCCTCTTACCTGCGCACCAATCGCTCGTACGGATTTCTCGATGCCGTCAACGACCGCCAGCAGAACCTGACCCAGATCACCGCGAGCGGGTCAGTCCCGGTGCAGCTCTTCATGGGGCACCTGGTCTGGTCCCTGGCCTACGGAAAGGTGCGCTGGTTTGGTGGCCCTATCGGTCGCTTTGATTTCTATTTGTCGCTCGGGGCGGGCGCCACGGACGAAGATGGAACGAGCAGCGTGGCCGGGTCCGGAGGCTTCGGTATGAAGTTTCACCTCGCGCAGTGGATGCTGCTGCGCCTCGACATTCGCGACCACGTTCACGCGCTGCGCGCGCCGCTCGGTGTCGACGAGATCGTGAACGACATCACGACATTTGGCGGCCTGAGCTTGTTCCTGCCGTTCTCCAGCTGACGTTTTCGGCCCCAACCCGAGGCGTCCACGCGAAGGCCGTGGGGCCGGCGCGCGTGATCCGCGTTCGAGAGCTCGCCGCTGTCTTGCATTTCGAGCTGCGGCGGGTGAGGGACCTGGTTAGCGCCCATGTCTTTGGAAGAACCGCGACCCAAGTCCGAGCGGCTCGCCAACGTCGAGCGGCTGCGCCTCGTGGCCATGCTCGAAATCGTGGCCTTTCACGTGAGCGAAAAGCGGTTGCCGCTGGTCGCGGGGCTCGGTTTGCCCACGTTCTTGCTGCTCAACGGCGCATTCAACTGCACCCTCTCCGAGCGTATGGGCACGCGTCCCTTCGTGCGCGTGAAGGTGACGCGTCTGCTCGTGCCCTGGCTGGTCTGGTCACTGGTCTACGCGCTCGTCGTACTGCTGCAGCGGATGCGCCACGGCGAGCCGATCGCCGAAGGGTTTTCGGCCTGGATGGTGGTGGGGGGCACGTATCCGCACCTATGGTTCGTGCCGTTTGCCCTGTGCGCGGGCGTGTTTGCGGCACTGCTCCGGCGATCCACGCGCGAGCTCCCGGTGGGGCCGGTGATCGTAGCCACTCTGGCTCTCGGGGTGGCGGTCGTGGTCGTCAACGCTGCAAGGCTCCGGTCGGGCACCATCGAGTGGCCTCTGCTGCAATGGCTGTTTGCGCTGCCGTCCTCGCTCTTGGGGTTTGCGCTCGGGGCTAGCTTGCTCACCCCCACGCGCATGTGGCTCCGCGGCGTGCTCATTCTGGCCGGGCTCGGCACAGTGGCTTGCCTCCTCGTGCTCCCCTGGCAAACACCTCCGGATCTGGCCACTCGTTACGCGCTCTCGCTCTCGCTCGTCTGCCTGGCTTTCCTGTGGCCCGGGCGCGCCGATCCGCTGAGCCAGCGCGCGACACCGCTCCTGCTCGGGGTGTACCTGAGCCATCCGCTCATCGTACGCGTCTACCAGGCCACGCACTGGCCCGAGCCTCCGCTCGCACTTTATGCGCTGCTGATTTTCGCGGTGTCGGCGGCGCTGGTGGTGCTGCTGCGGCGGACGCCGTTGAAGTTCCTGGTCTGACGCTACGTTCCTGCGGCGTGTAGGGCGGACCCATACCCGGCACTCCGCGCGGACAATCCCGCCCGGTTTGCCCGAGGGCCACTAACCCGGGCCTGATGTCGGGCCGTGGTAAACGAGTGGTGAAATCCATCGACGCTGGTCTGATGTCGCCTCGGGCTCGAGGCGTTTCGAAGCCTTCTCTGGGCCTCGCGTGCCGGTCCCGGCACGGGCGAGTCTGCGCGGCCCTCGTGTTCGCGCTGAGCGCGACGCCGTGTTGGGCCCAGACGCCGCCGCCCGCGCCCGCCACGTCCGCTCCGGCGAGCGCCCCGAGTGCTGCCAGCACGCCGGCCCCCCCGGCGACTTCAGGCACGCCCACGGCTGCACCGCCGAATCCCTCGGCCGCGCCTGTTGCCCCGGCCGCGGTGCCCGGCTCTCCGCTGAACCCGGCGCGCCCCGAGTTTCCAGCCAGCGCGGCCACTCCCCAGTACGCCGAGCTCGACCAGCTCTTGTCTCGCGTGGCGGCGCTGCGCAGCCGGATTGCCGCGCTCACGAGCGCGCTGTTCTCGAGCAAGCTGCGCATCGACGTGCGCACGATCGGCGAGGGCGTGCGGCTTTCGGCGCTGAGCGTCAGCCTGGACGGGGGCGTCGTCTACACCGCGCCGGCGCAAGCGTTCTTCGAACGCCCGGAGGTCGTGTTCGAACACGCCGTAGCCCCCGGGCCGCACGTGGTGGCGGTGGAGGTCGAGCGCCACGACCTGAACAATCCACAATTCTCGACCTGGCAGCAGTCTCGCTTCGTGGTGGTGGTGCCGGAGAAGCGGCTGCTCTGGACGCGCCTCACGCTCGAGGATGAGTCGAACATGGCCGAGGATTTCTCGAAGGACGAGTCGGGCTCGTACGCGCTGTCGGTCGAGCTGCAAGCCGAAGTGAGCGAGTGATGCGCGGCGCTTCGCGGAGCCTGGCAATGGCGCTCGCTTG
>JAYWEH010000672.1:0-3072 GCA_043780025.1 Deltaproteobacteria bacterium | reverse complement strand
TTCTCGATGGGAATGGCTTCACCGGTGATGGAGGACTCGTCCACCGCGCTCGCGCCCTCGAGCACGCTGCCATCGATTGGGATCTTTTCTCCGGGTCGAACGCGCAGGCGATACCCCACCGCAACCTGGTCGAGTGGGATGTCGGCTTCCGTGCCGTCGTCCAACACCCGGCGCGCTGTCTTCGGGCTGAGACCGAGCAGAGCCCGGATGGCACCCGAGGTGGCACTCCGTGCGCGCAGCTCCAGCACCTGACCGAGCAGCGCCAGGGTAATGATCACCGCGGCGGCTTCGTAGTAAACGGGCGGCATACCTCCGTGGAGCGTCGAATGCGGGAGCAGCGACGGGAAAAACGTCGCGAACAGACTAAACGCAAAGGCGGCCAAGGTCCCGATCGCGATCAACGTGAACATGTTCAAGTGCCGGTTCACGAGCGAGGCCCAACCGCGCTGAAAGAAAGGCAGCCCGCCCCAAAGCACAACCGGAGCTGATAGGGCGAGCTGAATCCACGCGCTCACGTGAGGAGGGATCAGCTGCTGCACGGGCCGGCCCGGGATGAGATCCGACATGCCGAGCAGGAAGGTCGGTACACTCAGGGCCAGGCTGACCCAAAACCGCCGTTGCATGTCGTGAAGCTCGGGGTTGGCTTCTTCTTCGGAGGCGGTTGGCGTTTCGCGCTCCAGCGCCATGCCACATTTGGGACAAGCGCCGGGGCCCTCCTGACGCACCTCGGGATGCATGGGGCACACGTAGATTCCCTTGGAAACCGAAGTAGAGGGCTCACTCGAAGCTTGCCGGCCGTCGTAGCGAGAGGGTTCCGCAACAAACTTCTCCCGGCAGCTTGGGCTGCAAAAGTAGCGGGTCGTGCCGGCGTGTGTGACGGACCCACCCCGTGCGGTCTGTGGAGCGACGTGCATGCCGCAGACCGGATCGGTAACTTGATCCTTGGGCGTCTCGACGGCGTTGCCGGGTCCTGCGGAGCGACGGGTATGAGCGTGTTGATGATCGTGGTCGGCAGACATCTCGGATCTCCTGGGTTACCCTTGCCGACGCGGGAAGGCTCCCGGCATTACACAGAATCGTCAGCCTGGTCCCGCGGATCGCTCAGGCTGATAATTCCGCCGAACAAGTCCCCCGAAAGGCTTCGCGACACCCATCAGCCCACCGGCTCGTCTGACTTGCCATTGTGCTGTACTCCGTATTTGCGCAAGAGCCGGTAGAAACTCTCCCGTTCCACGCCGGAGTGCGCAGCGGCTTCCGCAATGTGACCGTCGTAGCGCTCGAGCACCGCTTTCAAGTAACGCCGACCCCCGTCTCGACGACAGAAGTCGATGGCCTCCTGCCATTTCATGCTCGTCAAGCTGCTGGCCAGCTCCGGCGCCGCGTGAGTCGTTACCTCGGGCGGCCAGTGTTCGACGTCGATCCGATCTTTTCCCGCTTCGATGCTGGCCCGTTCGACGGCGGCTCGCAGCTGCCGAACGTTGCCCGGCCAGTCGTATTTCGTCAATGCTTCGAGCGCCGGCTGCGTGAACCCAGGGCTGCGCAGATGCGGCGCCAGCGCGGCTCGTTCACGCAGGAAGTGTAGGGCCAGGAGCTCCAAGTCTTCGTTTCGTTCTCTCAGCGGCGGGACTCGAAGCACCGCCACGTTGAGCCGATACCAGAAATCCTCACGGAACGTGCCCGCGCGCACCATGGCTTCGAGATCTCGGTGAGTAGCCGCCACGAGGCGCACGTTGACGCTCCGTTCCTTTGAATCCCCGATGCGGCGTATGCAGCGTTCTTCGACGGCGCGCGTGAGTTTGGCCTGCAGAGACGGCCGAAGCTCGCCGATTTCGTCGAGGAAAAGCGTGCCCTGATGGGCCTCCTCAAAAAGGCCAGCGCGATCGCGGACTGCACCGGTGAAGGCACCCCGTGCGTATCCGAAGAGCTCAGTCTCCAGTAGATCCACGGGGATGGCGGCACAATTTATCGTCACCATGCGCTCGCGCGCGCGCGGGCTGAGGGCGTGAATCCCTCGGGCGATGCGTTCCTTACCGGTGCCCGTTTCGCCGAGGATGAGCGCCGTGGCGTCGCTTGCCGCTACACGCTGCACCTGGGCACCGAGCTGGCGCATGATCGCGGATCGCCCCAGCAAGCCGGGTACCGCCTCGAAGGATTCACCACCCCCTTCCGATGCGCCGCCCCCCGCGGTTGATCGCCCCAGAGCGCTCGAGACGACCGCACGCAGGCTCTCCGGCTCGAACGGTTTGGTGATGTAGTCGTATGCGCCTTCGCGCATGGCCTCGATCGCGGTCGGCACGGACGCATAGGCGGTCATGAGGATAAACTCCGGGGGCGAAGCGACGCGGCGGCTCGCGCGCAACACGTCCATGCCGCTCATGTCAGGCATTCGGAGGTCGCAGACGACGACCGAGATGGCATGGGCTTGGAGCAAGGCCAGTGCCTCCGCTCCCGAGTTGGCGGTGTGCACCGTTGCATCGGTGCGAAGCACCTTCTGAAGCAAGTGCAACATGTTTTCGCGGTCGTCGACAACCAGCACATGCGGCTTGGGGGTCATGTCTCCCCAGCAGCGAGCGCGCGCGGCAAGCTGACGACAAACTCGGTCCCCCCCTCGTTCCGAGCACATGCCGCGATCGTACCTTGATGGGCGCGCGTGATGCCGTCACATACGGCCAGCCCGAGACCCGTGCCATTGCTGCGTCCGCTCAAGAAAGGCTCAAAGATGCGCGGCCGAAGCTCTGGTGAAATGCCGGTGCCTCGATCCAGTACGCGGATGACGTAGGAGTCAGCGAGCTCCTCGCCGCGAACTTCCACGAGTCCGCTCTTTCCAGAGGCTTGCACGGCATTTCGTAGCAGGTTTTGCAGGACCTGACGCATGCGAACCGCATCTACTCGAACCTGTGACCGGTCAGCTTCCACCTGCACGCGGCAACCTTTCGACTCGCCACTGGCCTGAAAGCGTTCGCCTGTCTGTCGGAGCAGTTCCGCCATTTCCACGTCCGCTCTGCTGATTTCTGGAGAACGTGCATAAGTGACGAGGTCGTCGGCGATGCGCTGACACGCAGCGGCTTCCTC
>JAYWEH010000671.1:0-3073 GCA_043780025.1 Deltaproteobacteria bacterium | reverse complement strand
TGCCGATGCCGGCGGATCGCGATCGCGGTTTACCGCGTGACCAGCAGCAAGCAACCCGAGCCACCAGCTCCCCAGTGAATGGTGCGAAGCCGGCGGCGAGCGCCAAGGAGATCACCCAAACGAAGATGTCGGCTGCCAGTCCGCGAGCCGCCAACGTGAATACCGGAGCCACGCCACTTGCGAGCACGCGCGGCGACAAGCCCGTCGGGGCAAGCGGTCCCGGCGTGTCTCCGGCTCAAAAGGCTGAAGTGCCCGCTGCTGCGCCAGTGCGCGAAGCGGCATCGGGGCCCGAAGTCGCGCCGGTGGCGCGTGCTGCCGCGGTTCCTCGAGCCGCCGTGGTTTCGCCAGCCGCTGCGGCTCCTCGAGCCCCCGGTGTGGTTGCCGTAGCGCCCGCCGCAACTCCCGTATTGCCCGCCGTGGCTCCCAAGGCCGTGGTCGCCGGCGTACCCGAAGTGGCCGTAGCGCGCCCGGCTCCGAAAGCGCCTGCGCGCCCAGAGCCGGCTGCAAAGGTTCCCGCACTCGCTACGGTCACGAGTACAGCGCCCGCGGAGGACGATTTAGGTCAGATCGTCGGCATCGGTCCGCGTTTCGAGGCCGCGCTGCGCAAGCAAGGTATCACGCGGTTGAGCCAAATTGCTGCCTGGTCTGACGCCGACGTGAGACAGGTCGCCAAGGCGCTCAAAATCCCCAAGAGCCGCATTATCAAGGGTCGCTGGGTCGAGTCCGCGCGCGAGGCCATTGGTAGTCGAGGCGCATCGGAGTAAAAGGGCGAGCATGACCTGCTCTAAACCTTTCGTCGGCGCCGCTCTCCTGCGGCGCTTGACCGCGATGTGTCTGCTCGGTCTCTCATGCGTATCGCTAGCTTGCCAAGATCGGCAATGCGAAGCGTCTCGGCTCGCACTGACGCAAAGCTGGGAGACGTTGCGCAACACCGCGGCGTCGCGCAAGCAGATCCCCGAAGCGACGGATCTCACGAAGCCGCAAGAGGATGCGCGGATCCGCATCTGGACGGACATCGAGGCAGAAGCGGAGCTGATGCGCAGCTCGTTCGAGACCACGCAGGTCACCTGGTCCAGTGCGGACAAGGCCCGCGGCAAGTTGAGCGAGCTGTTCAGGCCGCTAGCGGCGAACGAAGATCCCATGACGCGCGGTTTCGCGGCGACGCTCGCTGACGCCGATCAGCGCATGGAAGCATTTCGCAAGCAGTGTCGTTGAAACAGCAGTGTCGCTGAGCGAGCCGGCGTCAAGAGGCCAGGGGCGTCAGCCGGCAGGGGGTGGAATGCTGCCGAAGGCGACGGTCGTCGAAACTGGAGGGTCTCCGGAAGGCATGCGCCGCCGCCTCCGCACGATCCGCCGCAGCACCTCGGCGCTCGACAACAAGACGAGAGCGAGGAAGCCACCGAGCATCACCGCGTTGAAGAACAACAGCCCTACGGCGCCTTCGTTGAGCAACCGCCCGCCCCAATGCCACAGCTCACCGACCCGTTCGAAATCGACATGGATCGCGTAGCCGCGCTCACGATGGAGCTCCGGGGTTACGTTCAGGTCAACGTAGGCGTACCCGAGGGTTGCCAGGCTCGTGCTCGCCCAGACGAGCACGAGCATGCGTACCGAGAACACGCCAAACCTCCTCGTGAGTGATCTGGTAATTGACTCAAAGCGTAGCACGGCGCGGAACACCTGCACGCCGCTCGCGCGAGATCGCGCGTCAGTGTAGCGTTGCGACTGAAACGGGCGCGCTTCTGTCGAGCGAGGACGCCCAGATGGCGCGAGGTATGTCGCTTGACGGGCGCGCGCGATCCATGGCTTGGTACTTGCCGTGTTTCCCCACGTGCGCGCGCAACGCAGCCGAAACCTGCTCTCGGCCGCCGGCCTTGGGCTGGTTTTGTTGACACTGGGGCGCTTAGCCAATGGAGACGCGAGTGCGGCTGGAAGCGTTTCTCAGCGTGTGCGCGCGCTGCTCACCGAAGTCGAACAGGATGAAACGTCGCGGCCCCATACCCGACGCGCCAGCGAACGTGCCAATCAGGCCCTCGCGCGCGCTGAATTGGCGAGCCGGCAGGGCGAGGCGCACGCGCCGCTGATCGAGGCCGTGGCGTTCGAATGGGCCGAGGTCGCGCGCGACCTGCGAAGGGCTCGCCAGGCGGAGCAAGCATCCGATCGGTTGGAACTCGAGGCGTCGGCGCTGCAGACGGAGATTGCGCGATCGCGAGCGGCGGTCGAACAAGCCCTGGCTCGCCTCGGGCGGGCGCAGCAGGAGCTGCGGGAGCTGGAGTCCTCCTCGGCTGCTCATAAGCCACCGGCGGCCGGCGTGCTTGCCCTGCCTCCGAACTCCAGCAAGGGTACGCGATGAACGGCCCGGCAGCGCGAGCCGCGCACCTGTGGTGCTGTGTCAGCCTGGGGCTCGCTTTCGGCTCGAGCCTCGAGCTCGTGGGTTGTGCGAGCCAGCCGCAGTCGCCTGTGTTGCTCCAGGCGCGCGAGGTGCAGAATGCGCCAGCTTCGCTCGAGGCCGAGGTTTGGGCGCCGCAGGCGCGAGAGCACGCGTTGCAGCTCGAGGAGCGCGCCGAGGGTGAGCTTGCGCGGGGCAACGTCGTCGCGGCTGAGAGCCTCGCAGAACACGCCATGGCCGCGCACGAGCGCGCCTGGGTGCTCACGCGCCTAGCGCGGGCCGAGCGGCGGCGTGCCAACGCCGAAGCGGAACTGAGCGAGTTTGGGCGCACGCTCGACGAGCTGAGAGCGCAGCAGCAACGGCTGAGTGCCGAAGCGGTCGGCGTGGAGCTGCGTTCTCAGGCGGTGAGAGGCGCACTACCGACTCGAGTCGCCGACGTGCCCGAGCCCGAGCGGCGAGAGGCGCGCCGGCACGCCGCCGAAGCGCTGGCGCTCCAGGGTCGTCTGCTGTGCGTGGGCGCGCGGTTGCTCGGTGAAAAGCAAGCCGCGACGGACGCCTTCGCCCGCCTGGACGCGCTCGACAAGTTGATCGCTGGTGGCGGCGGCGCTGCAGCACTGGAAGAAGCCGTTCAGCTCCGTGCCAGCTGTCTCGATCTCATCTCGGCGCGTCGCCGTGAACGTCAGC
>JAYWEH010000670.1:0-7263 GCA_043780025.1 Deltaproteobacteria bacterium | reverse complement strand
GGCGCACAGACATGGCCGCCTCTGAGTCCAAGCCCATCGAGATTCTCCTCGTCGAAGACAACTCCGGCGACGCGCGGCTGGCGCGGGAGGCGTTGCGCGACGCGAAGGTGCGGAACAATCTCACCTGGATTTCCGACGGCGCGGAGGCGCTGGCCTTCCTGCGGCGGGAGGGGAAATACAGTGCCGCCCCGCGCCCCGACCTCATCCTGCTCGACCTGAACCTGCCGCGCAAAGACGGCCGCGAAGTGCTCACGGAGATCAAGTCCGACGACAAGTACAAGCGCATCCCGGTGGTCATCCTCACCACGTCGCAGGCCGAGGAGGACGTGTTGCGCGCCTATCATCTCAACGCGAACTGTTACATCACCAAGCCGGTGGACCTCGAGCAATTTGTTTCCGTTGTCAAATCAATCGATGATTTCTGGCTGACCGTGGTGCGCTTGCCCACGGAGAACAGCGCGTGAGTCAAATCCGGGTCCTGATCATCGAGGACAGTGCGGCGGATGCCCGGCTGCTCCGGGAAATTTTTTCGGAGGTGCAGGGTCACCCGTTCGCGATCAGCGTAGCGCAAACATTGGCCGAAGCGCTTCCGCAGGTCGCCGGGCACGACGTTGTGATGCTCGATCTATCGTTGCCGGATGCGCATGGCCTTGCCACGCTCGAGCGTACGGTGAGCGCCTCTCGGGCGACCCCCATCGTGGTTCTCACCGGCAACGATGACGATCGAACCGCCATGGACGCCCTCGAGGCGGGCGCACAGGATTACCTGCGCAAGTCCGAGATCACTCCGTCCCTGCTCGTTCGAAGCGTCAACTATGCCATCGCCCGCAAACGCGTGGAGGCCGTCGAGGTGGCTCGCGCAAAGTCGGACGAGGCCGCGAGCCGCGCGCATTTTCTGGCGGCGGCCATCGCCGGGGCCACGCGTTCTCTCGATCTCCGCGAAGCCCTGACCGCGTTGGCGCGCGTCCTCGTGCCACGGCTTTGTGATCTGGTCATCATCGACTTAGTGGAGGAGGACGGTTCGGTGGTGCCGTTTGCGCTCGCCGGCGAACCGACGCCGGACGCGCCCATCGCTCCGAGCGGCGGGCACGGGCCGCTGCGAGAAGCGCTCACATTGCGCCGCAGCGTGCGAGTGGCCGATTTCGACTCCACCCACCTCGACGAGCGCCATCGCTGGCTCGCCGCCAATGGCGCATCCAGCATGCTCGTTACCCCGCTGATGGCCCGCGAACAGCTGATTGGCGCGATCTCGTACGTCTTCGCGCGCTCTCGACGCGTCCATGACGACGATGATCAGCTGCTCGCGGAAGACGTCGCGGCCCACGCGGCGTTGAGCGTGGACAACCTGCGGCTGTACGCGCAGGCCCAGCGGGCTATCGCTGGTCGCGACGAGTTGATTGCCATCGTTTCCCACGACCTGCGCAATCCAATCAACGTGATCTCCCTCGTGCTCAGCATTCTGGAAGGCGGTGACGAAAGCAAGCGAGCGCAGACTCTGGTGCGGGCACGGCGCGCGCTCGACCGCATGCAACATTTGATCAATGACTTGCTCGACGTGGCCCGCATCGACGCCGGTACGCTGCGGGTCGAGCCTGCGCAGATCGCGATCGCTTCGGTGCTCGACGACGCCTACGAAATGCACCGCCCGCTGTCGGCGGAGAGGGGTATCCAGCTGGTGCGTGAATACGAAGCGGGCGTGGGGCATGCCTTGCTGGATCGGGATCGCATCGCACAGGTACTCGGCAACCTGATCGGCAACGCGCTCAAGTTTACTCCCAACGGTGGCACGATTTGGCTCTCCGCGGAGCGCCAAGGCAATCAAATCGCAATCGGCGTAGCCGACACCGGCGTTGGCATCTCTCCCGAAAACCTGCCCCACATCTTCGATCGGTTCTGGCAGAAGGAGCGCCGGCGGGATGGTTTGGGTCTGGGCTTGGCCATCGCAAAAGGCCTCGTCGAGGCGCATGGGGGCGCGATTGAAGTGCGCAGCACCACCGGGGCGGGTACGAAGTTCGCATTCACTCTGCCCGCGCTGTAACCGGCGCTCTCGTGGGGCTTTATTCGTAGACGAGCGCCCGCGGGCGCTCGGGAGCGCGTTAGACCCGCAAAGCCCACACCCGCTTGGCTGCCGGAGCGTAGGAGCCAGCGGGTGATGAGCCCATTCAGGACGTAAGCATCCGTCTTTGCGAAAGCCTCGGCGGCGGCAGGGCTCGAGCCCTGAAAGAGAAACACGGAGCCGTCCAGAGGCTCGGCAAGCGCTCCGCCGAGTATCAAGTCGCCGCGTTCGACGGCGGCCTCCAGGTGCACGAGGTGCGCCTTGCGATAGGGGCCGCGGCGCTCGGCCATACCATCGACGAAGGAATAGAACAGGAGATAGTGCATGCCGCCCATTTCGCTCGTTCGTGTTCAGCGCGCAAGCGCCTATCACCTCAATCTACATCCGCGATCCGGACGGCAGCCTGATCGAGCCGAGCAGCTATACGAGGGCCGAACTGAAAACGTAGCGTCCCCTGGCGCCGACCACGGCCTTCGAGGCTACAGACACGAGCTCGCGCCACAGTCCTACGGGAGCCGGCACCCGGCCGACTCCCTCCGATCAGCAATCGTCGTTCAATTCGTCAGTGCTGCGGATGATACGGTTCGGGCGCTTGGGCCACGGTCGTGTCAGTCAAGGTTTTCAGGTAAGCAACCAAAGCAGCCTCCTCCTGGGTAGTCAGGCCGAGATCTCCGACGAGGCCCGTCAGCGGCAGCACGGAGGGGGTTTCCGGTAGAGGCCAGCAGTTGTTGGCAATCGCCTCTGCTGCGCTGGGCCCCGACATCGGACAGACGGGCTTCGAAGTCGCCGTGTTGTAGAAGTGCACGACCTGCTCCAGGCTCTTGAAGTAACCGTTGTGCATGTAGGCCCTCGGAAAGCCATTGCCGCGGCGCATGTCCACGTTGCGCAGCGTCGGCGTGCGGAAGTCGCCATCATGTCCTGAGACACCGGTGAACTCGGCTAGGCCCAGGTCCGCGTTGTTGGGGTCGAAGTTGGCCGCGTCTGGATTGGGAGGCAGCCCGATGTTGTGGAAGCTGTTGTCCGAGTAGATCTGATCGGCCTCTTCACCACGAGCGTCGGGATTTTGAATCGGGATGAAGTTTGGCGGTGGGAAGATGATGAAGGGCGTCCCGCTGTTGTGGCAGCTCGCGCAGCCCGCTCCGCCATTGGCGACGTTGCTGTAGAACAAGTCATGGCCGAGGTTTTCTTCGGCCGTAAAATCATCGAGCGGGAAGTGGCCGTCTGCGTCATCGGCTAGCGCAGTATCGCGGAACGAGTTGAACGCGTTCATCTCGGTCGAATGCTCGAAAGCCGAGATGGCGACCGCGATGCGCTTGAACTCGAGATCGGCCGCGTTGGCACAGTCGGGCTCGGCACCCCAGGCCAACTCAAACAGTTCGGCGTAACGGGCGTTGGCGACGTGATTACAAACGAACTCGGCACCGGGAAGCGCCGTGTTGCCATCGGGCACGTTTTGCTCGACGTCGTTGGCGAAGGGTCCGAGTGCTTGGTCCGCGAGTGGCCCGAGAAAGCCTGCGTAGGCGCTGGTCAGGTTCGCATCGCCCGCGAACACCTCGTTGCCAATGGCGGTACCAGTAGCGCGACCATCCCAGAAAACGCCGCCGATACAGAACAGACCGAACGGCGCGTCCGCGCAATCCGGACCGAAGAAGCCGCCGGAGAGGTTGGGACTCGACGCCGCATAGGTAGCCGTTGGTGGCTTGCGGTTGCCTATCGTGTGCGGGTCGGCTCCGGGCACCGCGACGCTACCCATGTTGATGGCCGCTGTGCCCGCGGTGAAGCCGTTGGCAGGCACGTGGCAGGTGGCGCAGGACTGGCGGGCAGGGACAGAAATATTGTCGAAGAAGATTTGCTTACCGAGCGCTTCTAGCGCTGCGACGTTGGGGGCCGCCGCGGCGTTGCCCGCCGAGAGAACCGCCGCGATGAGCGTTGCCAATCCTGGGATCTTTTCATTCATTTATTTTTGTACCTTTCTCTTGGACTCGAGCCCGACAGCGTAGCAGCTCTGCCTCGACCTGCACCGGTGCAAACTGAGTTCAACCTTCGATCCGTTGAGCGATGGTCTGCTCTCATCACGGATGTGATTTGATTTGCGATGGTCTTATGCGACGTCGCGCGGCAGACGTTTCGCAGGGGCACACGCGGACCACCCGCCGAAGGCGCGTGGTGCCAGAGTGCTTGAATCTCCAGCGTTCGATCGATGGCATGCAGATCCGTAGAATCCGATGATCGCTGGCGCGCCCGCAGTACGAACGACGCTGACTTATTTAGCCCTCGCGCTTTCAACGAAGTGACCGCGTCGTGTTGAGATCTCGGGGTGCACGAGCCGCGGGCGATCTGTTTCTGCGCTAACTCAGCCCCTCGGCGCCGCTGCCTCGTTTGCCAGCCGCGCTCGACTGCAGGCACGGATCGAACATGTGCGGATATGACCGGACATGTTCGCGGAGCAGCGCGGCTCGATCGGCGTCGAGGACGATCTCTGCGAGGCTTGCGCGGGGCGAAGCTGGCACGCAGAGGAAGATTGCAGCCTGGCGCAAGAACTGGAGATGGCCCAGGGCTTGCTAGTCGCACACGACGATGACCTCACTCGACAACCGCGACACAAGATCGTTGCTCCTGAAACTCGGCGTTGGGACGCTGATCCTCGCTGCTGGCTGTTCCGCAGAAGCGGGCGACTACGGCTCGGTGGAAGAAATCGACACCATCAGCTCCGATCTGGCCAACGGGGTCGGCGGGGATCCGTACGACGGGTGGACTCCCTTGAGCGATCGGTCGGGTGACCCTGCCAGCGCCGTGGATGACCCGGGTATCTGTTTTTCCGAGAGCGGCTTCGTCATCTTTCAGCGCGTCAGCTCCAACAAGTTTAAGTCGGTCACCTGGGACAGCAGCGGGCTTCCAGCCGCGGGAGTTTTCAACCCTCGCCTGTCCGAGTGGTCCACCTGGGGCACCAGTAGCAAAACCTTCAAATCCAAGCCGGCTTGCGCCAACCTCGACGCCATCGACAGTGACGAAGACAGAACCTTCGAGATCGTTCTCGCTGGCACGGCTAGTAACGACAAGATCTACACGAGCGCAGCGCAGGCCAACGACTCGGCTGATGGCAGCGAACCCAACGTTCCCACCGGCGTCACGGATTGGACCGTGGTGAGCGCATTGCGCACATTCGCCGGTGGCCCAGGCATAGCGGTGGGCGCTGGAAAGGTCGTAGTCGTGGGGCGCGGCCTGAGCGACAGTCTCATCTACGCGTACACGCGGTCGCTGCCCTACGAAGACGGCAGTTGGAGCCATTCCGTGCAAGCTCCAGCGTTACCAAGCGGGTGGACCGCCCAGGGCAGCCCAGCGATCGCCTATACCCTTGCCAACATCAACAAATTCACCGTGATGGTGCGAGCCACGAAAACAGGAGCCCCGGCCACGTTCTACCGCGCGTATTTCGACGGGGCGAGCTGGGGCGCGTCTTGGGCGAGAGCTTTGACGTGCTGCAGCGGTGACCCTGCCCTGGAGTTTAGCAGCGACGTCGACGCTTTGACGGTCTTCGGGCTCTCGCCCATGCGCGGCGGCGCGGACGTGGTTCAGGCGACGGGGCTCAACGTAACCTACGGCACCCTGCGCACGGTGCGGGGTTATGAACTCGCCACCGTCATCGGCACTCCGGCGGCACTGGGCCTTTGGGAACCCTTCGAGGGCGAGCGGCGGCACACCGTCGTCGCCCGGAAGTCAGACGGAACCCTGGCGTTCACCGGCACCAACGGTCCCATCTCGCCGTAACCGAGATCGTGGCTCGAGACCGAGCCCTCGAAAGACGTTTGGCCGAGCCTGTGAGGGCGACGAGCAGGTGTTATCCGGCTCCTCCCCTCACGCCGCGTTTGGCTCGTCCAGCGTGTAACGAGCCGACCCCAAGGACCAATCGAGGTTACCCCGCATGAGGTCACGCAGGCCTTGCACGTGGCTCTCCAACGCAGCTCCGAGCTCCGGCCCCCGGAGCACGCCCAGCTTGCCAGCCACGGCGACGAACCCGTGCACTTCGGCGTCCGCGTACCGAGCGGCCAAGCGTATCGCCTCGTCGGTTCTCAGCGACAGCTCGGTTTGCAGCACGATCACCAGGTTGTGAACGTCACTGCGCGCTCGCTCCTTGCTGAACGAAAAGATATCGTTGTGCCAGCTGGCGACGTTGTTAGTGGCTTGCATTAGCCGCTGCACGTCGCGATGCTTGCGCAATGACAGCGGCAATGACTGCCCATTGGCCAGTTCCACAAAGTCGAGGTAGATCCACATGCCGCCGGCGCAGCGCCGCAAAGGGATGAAGTCTGCCGAGCTCGGAACTACACCTCGCGCTCGGTTCTCGGCTTCCCAGAGGCAAGCATCAAAGTACTCGCGCACACTGGTCATGAAGCGCAACAGCCAGGCGCGATCCGGCGCCAGAACCACCAGACGCCGCGCCATGTCCTCCAGCGCCACCTCGAAGACCCGCTGAGGCAACGCCGAGCGGCTCAGGCTGAGCACCTCGAAAAGTTGGGAAAAGATCACGGCGAGCTCAGTCGGGTTCGAACCCACGTCAGTCTCGTCACACACGTCGTCGTGCCAGAAGAGCCAGCTCGTCCAGTCCGAGATCCATTGCAGCACCGGGCCGGGAGCGCCCGGGAAGAATCTGCCCACCAACCCAGTGAAACCCTCGGCTTGGGCCTGTCGCAATAGCCGCTCTGAGCCCATCAAACCGAAGGCGCTGGCCCAGCTCGAGGTTCCCGCGCTCACCTCCGCAGTCATTGGGTGGAGCTGGGATGCAAAGGGACAATACAGTTCAGGCCAACCGTTCACGATTCGCTCCGACAAGCCGCGCCACTGCGGCGCGGCCCCTCGTAGCAAGAGTTGGACCGCTGCTACGCAGAGTCGAAACGGAGTCGGCCGAGCATCGACACCGTGGCGGCGACAGTCTGACTAGAGTATTCGTTAATGCTCACGCGAACATGTGCGAGCATGACCGGACATGTTCTGGTGGCGGCGATGCGCACGCGCGTCAGCCCGTTCTGGGCCGGAACGTTCACGATGCTCCGATACCTCTCATCAAGTTCTGAAGAGCTGTCATATCGATAGGTTTGACGAGGTGAGCGTCGAAACCCGCGGCCTGGGAGTGCTGCCGGTCACTCGCCTGTCCATAGCCGGTCAAGGCGATGAGACGCGTGTGCCGCAGAACGGGATTCTGCTTGAGC
>JAYWEH010000669.1:0-3078 GCA_043780025.1 Deltaproteobacteria bacterium | reverse complement strand
GCTACGATGACTGCTTCGAGCGCGGTGTCCCGTCTCACGCTCGTAAAAGATCATGCCCGATCCATACTTGGCAACACAATTTTGCTCCGCCGCCTAAGTGTCGTGGTTGAGGATAACAGCACTACCGCCGGCGCTTCGACGAGCGCTTGCACCCAGCTGGCAGCGATCGCGGGCGGTCGATGTGGCGCGGCGGTCTCCTCTTCTGTCGCCGGTATCGGAAGGTCTTCGCTCAGCCCGCCGCGAACCGAGTGGGTCGGAGCAAATGACTGGCCGTACCTATTGGTAATATTGCCCGCGAAAACAGCTGCGTTACCTAGCTGGCTCTACGGCTACACGTTTTCGGGCTGAGGAAGGATATTCGGCGTGACCCTTGCACACTCACAGAAGCTCGGCGTTCCGGCAGTCCTCACGGCGCTGATTGGTACGGCGGCTGGCGTGCTGGGGTCCGCCGCCTTTTCCTACTGGCACGAGCCGCACACGGAAGTGGCGGGAAAGCCGTCCGTCGTTCAAGCCGCAGGTGACAACGCCTCGACGGCGGTGCACGAGCTTCGGACCATGCTCGAGCTCGAGCGGCGACATCGGCGAGACAACGCATCCGCGTTGGTCGCGGCCACGGCCGAACATTCAGCAGAGGCAGAAGCAGAACCCGCTCCACTCGCAGAGCCGGAACTTACACTCGAAGAGCAGGCTGCCTCTCATATCGAGGAACACCGAGTCGCAATGAACGAGCACGCCCGCGAGCCCAAGGACCCGGGCTGGGCGGACAACGTCGAAAGTGATTTTTTCGAGGATCTGAACGCCCTACCAAAACTTGGCGGCCATGTCACCCAGATCGACTGCCGAACCACGACCTGCACGGCAGACGTCGAGTGGAATAACTACGATGCTGCCCTCGGCGGCTACGCGGAAGTTTTGCACGCTAGCCTGCAGACCAACTGCAGCAAGGCCACAATTCTGCCCGAGCCGAGCGACCGCGAAGCGCCTTACAGAGCGTCATTCGTGTTCGACTGCGAGTCCACTCGAACCGGCGATTGAGGCGTTGGGCGGCTCGAAGCGACGGGTCGAGGCACAGCCTCCTCGTGAATCAGCGCGGCCACCTCGAGCTCTCCCACCCCGCAACCGCACCGTCAGCCGCTGCCCCTGCGGGCCCGTCATCGCCACGATGGCACCGCTGGAAGCGAGGCCCGCCGACATCGGCGTGGCTTCGAGCTCGACGAACGTCGTCCGTGACCGTGCGCGCTCCCGGCCCCTCCGGGGCCCTACTCCCGCTCGATTTGCCGTCGGAGCGGGTCGATACGAACGAACGTCGGGCAGGCGGGTCTTGGGGCGTCCCATGCGGGCTCCTGTCGTGGCGATTGACCCGCTCACTCTACCCGGGCACGGCGCAGAGCTCATGCACTCATGCACTCATGCACTCATGCATGCTTGCCGGAAGGACCGACTATCAGCACGTATCCCGCCAGCGGTTTGCTGAGGCCGTTTACAATGCAACCAAGGTTCCTGAACGTCATTGGACGTGTACTCCAATCCGTCAACGGCTCTTTCCCGGAAATACGGCGCGCAGAATCCATTGTGTTCCCGTGACCGCGAACACGAATGGCGAGACACACCTACCGCTCTAGAGGCCTTCGTGCAAACGCAATGGACGATCTGGCTGGGACATCAGAGTATGGAAGCCGCGACGCGCGCGGCGCGCGATTGAAGGGTACACTGCGATTCAGTAGCGAAACTTCATGTTGGCGCGTCTCCATCAACTCCGACGGCCTGCAGCCGAAGCGCTTACGAAAATCGCGACAGAAGTGGGACGTGTGTACGAAGGCCAGAGCATGGGCGACCTCTTTGACGCTGCTCGCAGAAGGTAGCAGTTGGTGTGCGATTCGAAGGCGCTCCTCGCGCAGCCAGGACGAAGGCGAACACCCGAAGTGCCTTTTGAAAAGGCGGCGGAGGTGACGCGTCGTGATCCCGACCCGCGCCGCCAGGGCATCGGCTCGGTATGCCGAGGCTGCGCTCAGCTCACGAAGCACTGAAACACAGGGCAGGGACGAACGAAGCTCGCTCATTCCCCCCACTGAGCAAGGCTCGTGCCCGCGGACCTTCAACCACTTGGTCGATATTTTCGGCTACTTCTCACCCATCGCCACGCCGCGTTGGGCACTGTTCTGCTTCGCAAGCGGCCAAAGCGGCCAACCCGCACGAACTCGCTGCCATAGCCCCCCGACTCCGTCAGAACACCGAGACCGTGCCGGCCGAAGCGGGCGTTTCGTTGTCACCCACGTTCTCCGGATTGCCGTAGCCCAGTCGGCCGTACTCACCGATGCCCCAACACCTGAGCTCGTGGCTGGAAGAAAGCGCGCAGGTGTGGTCGCCGGCCGCTTCGAGTTGAACGATGTCCGCCCCGAGCTCGATGCGCGGCAAGGAGTCGGCGAGTGTCGTGAAGGTATCGACCGTGGCGCTGCCCAGTTGCCCGCGATTGTTTTTTCCCCAACAGCGTACCGAACCGCTCGCGAGCAGCGCGCAAGTGTGGCCCGCTCCAGCGGCGACTTGACGCACCGGTTCTCCCACGTCGAGCACGGGCACCGAGGTTGGCCCCTGGAGATGGCCAACCGAGGCGCCTCCGGCTTGGCCTATCTGACGGAGAAGAGAGTTGCCCCAGCAACGCACTGCTCCGTCGGACAGAAGCGCGCAGCTGTGAGCATTGCCGAGTGACAGTTGAATGGCACGGCCTCCCAACTCCACGCTACCGGCCGAGGCCGGAGTGCCGCGATCGCCTATGTCGATCGTGTTGCCGTAACCGAGCCGCCCGCTCGAACCTTCGCCCCAACAATGCACTTCGCCGCTCGTCGAGATCGCGCAGGCGTGGTCGTTCCGAGCGGCGATGAATTCGCTTGGGCCGCCCAGATCGACGGGGCCCACCGAAGCGGGGCTTTCGTCGTCGCCGACATTGGGGGGAACACCAGAAGCGGTGGGCAGACCGAGCTTGCCAAATCTGCCGTCACCCCAGCAGCGCACGGTCCCTTCAGAGCTGAGGGCACAGGTGAAGTTGCCCCCGGCCGCGAGCAGAATGGTCGGACCGCCCAA
>JAYWEH010000668.1:0-7270 GCA_043780025.1 Deltaproteobacteria bacterium | reverse complement strand
GCACACTGAGCAACGGTGCGCGCGGGGCTGCGGCGGCCGGCTGCTCGAGCTTCGAATCGCCTGCCCGCATCACACCCTCAATTTCGGATCGAGCGCATCACGAATGCCTTCTCCGACCAAATTGAACACGGTGACAACGAAAAAGATGGCCGCGCCCGGTGCGAGCACCAACCACAACTTCTGCTGGATGCGCCCGGTGTTCAACGTCTCACCCCAACTCGCGACGCTGGTGTCACCGACACCCAGGAAGGACAAGCTCGACTCGATCAAGATGGCGCTCGCGATGCCAAAGGTGGCCGAAACCAGCGCCGGCGCGATGGCGTTCGGCAGGATGTGCAGGAAGATAATGCGACCCGAGCCCAGGCCCATGGCGCGCGCCGCCTGTACGTACTCGAGGTTCTTCTGGCGCAAAAACTCGGCGCGAATCAGCCGGGCGACGCCGGTCCAATTCGTCAGCCCGATGATCAGCATGACGTGGAAAATCGAGCGTTCCTCCACCAATGCAGCCAGCGTGAGGATCAGGAAGAAGCTCGGGAACGTGATCATGACCTCGACCAGGCGGGACACCAGGTTGTCCACCCAGCCGCCGAAGTAGCCGGCCAGGGCTCCGAGCGCCGTGCCGATCGAGACGTAGATGAAGACCGCTACCACGCCGATCGTGAGCGAAATGCGCGTGCCGTACAGCATGCGGCAAAACACGTCGCGCCCTTCCGTATCGGTTCCGAGCCAATGTTCGGCGTTGGGCCGAAGCAGGCTGCCGGTTGGGTTTGTTTCGCGATAGCTGTAGGGCAGCGGAGGAAACAACGCCCGCGGTGCTTGGCCGAGCTCGATGCCGCGATCGCGCTCCAGGCGGTAGTTGCGCACCCTACTCGTGAAATGCAGCGGATTTTCCCAGGGCCCGACGTGTTCGACGGAGATGCATGCAAACACCATGAGCACAGCGCCCAGATACCTGGCCCAGGCTCGCGGCCAGAAGTCCAAGGGGCGCGTCCGACTCAGCCACCAGAACACGGGCCACGCGAACGGCGCCGTGACGAGCACCAAGTTGAACAAGATGTCCACGGCGTTCTCGAAGAACAAGCGATTAAACAGCGCGGCGAACCACGGAAACTCCGCGCCCTGGCCGGCATCCCAATAAAACGGCTGGTTCAGCGCAAAGACGGGCGCCAGCGTCGCCAACGCCACGAGGCCAAAGACCGCGTACAGCCCGAACCGCGCAACCCGATTGCGACTCAGACGCGCCATGACCGCGGCCAAGTACGACACGCGAGCCTCCTCGCCAGCGCCGAGCGGAGTTCCTGCGACGGCTGGCAGCGCTGCCGAAGCCGGGTGATCGGGGCCACTCGGCGGGACGCCGCCGGACGGTTCGGGGTCGGGAGCGCTCGATGACATCAGTGATACCGGATTCGAGGGTCCACGAGCGCGTAGCCGATATCGGTCAAGAGGATTCCGAACAACACGAGCAGCGTCGTGAGCAGCTGAACCCCCATGATGACGTTATAGTCGCGCTGATAGATGCTTTCGATCGTCCACAGCCCAATGCCGGGTATGCCGAAGATGTACTCGATGACGACTGAACCTCCGAGCACCGCGGGCAATAGGCCAGCGAGCAGCGTGATGATGGGCAAGAGCGCATTCTTCAGCGCGTGTTTGCCGATCACGACCCGTTCGTGCAGGCCCTTGGCGCGCGCCGTCCGGATGTAGTCGGACCCGATGACCTCGAGGAGGCCCGTTCGCATGTAGCGGCTCAAGGCCGCGAGTGACCCATAGGTGAGGCAAGCAATCGGCAGCACCAGGTGCCAAGCGATGTCGAGCAGGCGCTCTATCGTCGTCAGATCCTGGGACCCGGGAGACTCGAAGCCGCCCGTGGGAAAGATGCGCAGGAGCCGGAAATCCGAGCCTTCCGACAGGAAGAACAGCAGCACTGTCGCCACGAAGAACGACGGCAGCGAATACAACATGAACAGCGTCGTCGTCAGCACACGATCGGCGGTGGTGTTGCGCTTCACGGCGCTGAAGATGCCCAAGGGAATGGCCAGCGCATAAGCCAGAAGCAAGCTCACGACCGACAGCGACAGCGAATACTTGAGCTTGGAAAGCAGCGTCGCCATGACCGGCGCGCGGGTGGCGAGCGAAACGCCGAAATCGAGGCGGGACAGGTTACGCCAGTAGGCCGCGAAACGCGTATCGCCAAATAGGATCCGAAGCTGCTCCGCTCGACCATACGCAAAACGGCCCTTCACCTCGTCGTACCAGGCGCTCCAGCCGGCGACGGCCGCTTGCTTACGCGCCTCCGGCGCATCGAAGTCGTAGCGTAGGTCGCGTAAGCGCGACCGCTCGGCGGAGACCTCGTCGTTGTGGGCGCGCACGCTCGGTGACGGCGCTGGATTGAATGGTTCCATGAGGCGCCGCGGAGCATTGAGCCGCAAGAAGTACGCCGCGGTGTCCCGCACGCGGGTCCGCCCGTCTCGGTCAGCCTCGCGTAACACCCGGACCAGCTGCGGCACGGCATAGTTGCCCAGATCTTCGAGTTCTTCACGAGCCTCGAGCCTTTCGCTGATGTTCGTCGACCCTGTTTCGGCGACGAGCTCGACGGCGCGGCGGATGTCGGCGACGTCCAGCAGAAAGCGCGTGTTGAGCAAGATCGGCTTGTCCAGGTTGAACTGCTCTCGAAAGACCTTGTACGACTCTTCCGTCGCCTCTCCCCGGGCGTTGCTGGCCACGTCGCCTGAGTTGTTGTTCGCCCCGGGGCGCCCGGGCGCGAGGTTGAGCACCGCGAACACCAGCAGGCTGATCCCGAAGAACGTCGGGATCATCATCAGCAGGCGACGCAGGATGTAAGCTCTCATGCCGGTTTCACGTGCGTGTCAGCCGTCCGTCTTGCTGCTCCACCAGGGCATAGTGTTCGCGATAGGCCTGATCTTCGCGTACACGACGCCCGCCAGCGACTTGCGCCGGCAATACGGGAACTTTGGAACCATCACGAACGTGTAGGGCTGCTCCTCGTGCAGGATGCGGTGCAAATCGCGCAGCATCTCCGTGCGCTTTTCGGCATCGAGCGTGACGCGCAGGTCCTCGATCAGCTTGTCCGCCTTGGGATTGCGAAACCCGATCCGGTTCGAACCCTTCGGCACGTCCGCTTGAGAAGAGTGCCAGGTCTGATAGGGCTCCGTGATCCAGGTGAGCCCCCAGCCGCTGATATACGCGTCGAACTTCTTCTCCTCCAGGCGCTTGAGCGTCAAGCTCCACTCCGCCGCATCGATGTTCATCTTGATGCCGAGGCTGAGCAGGTCTTCTTTGAAGATCTTGGCCGCAGACGCCCACTCCGGCGTCGTGCTGGTGATCAACAACGTGAACTCAAACGGCGTGCGGGTCGTCCCACTAATGGCCTTGTCGAGGAGCCCATCCCCGTCGCTGTCCGCCCAGCCCGCTTCCGCGAGCAGCGCCGCCGCTGCTTTGAGGTCAAACGGGAGCGGCTGGATCTCGGGTGCATGGTACGGCGTCGAATCGAGGAACGGGCCGCGCGCGACATGCCCGAGGCCCGAGAACACCTTGCTCACGACCTCCTGGCGATTGAACGCGAGCGTCATCGCGCGGCGGACGCGGCGATCGCTGAACATGACCTTATCCGCGTTCCAGCCCACGTGGTAATAGACGGGTTGGTCAACGAGGTCGCAGCTGATGTCACCGTTGAGGAACGGACTGCTCAGAGGGCGTTGCGCGGGCGGAAGCCCGTCGTAGGCGAGCACCTCTTCGCGATATTGGCCGGCGCGCAGCTGCCCGAAATCGAGCTCCCCGGATTTGAGCTTCAGCACCGTTTGCGTGCGATCGGTGTAGATCACGTACTTGATGGTCTGAAGCGCTGGCTGCTCGCCGTAGTAGTCTTCGTTCCTCTCCAACCGGATCTGCACCCCCGGCTTGTATTCCGCGAAACGATACGGACCTGTCCCGACAACGCCCTTGTTGTTATACCAATGCTGGTTGAGCGCGAGGCCGACGCTTGCCGTTGGAATTGGCGAGCCGTCCTCGGCATGGGCGAACAAGAATTTCGGAAACGGCGAGATCCGCATCGAAAAATCGACGTTCAGAGCCTGGGTCTTGTTCCACTTGAGCTGCAGTGTGTGGTCGTCGAGCGCTTTCCAACTGCCGAGCTCGGAGTAGTAGTTCTTGATGAAGCCGTTTTGCACCTGCGGGTCCATCAACATGTCGAGCATGAACACGAAGTCGTGAGCGGTGAGGAGGTGCTCGCGGTTGAGCCAGGCGTAGCGAGGATTTGTGAGGTCGACGCCACTCACCGGGTGCCATTTGACGTTTTTGCGGAGATAGAACGTGAACTCCTTGAAGGAGTCGCGGACCTCGGCGCGCCAGGCTAGATCGCCGTAGTACTTGTCAGGGTCGCTCCAGAAGTTCGGCTTCGCGAGCTCGCCCTCGACGTAGCTGAGCAGCTTGTCCGGCAGGTCAGAGAAGCTCTCGATGATCGGGTTGAAACCCTTCGGGTCGCCGGTGAACCAATCGATGGCCACCTTGCCGTTGGTCTTGGCGCCTGGGGCGGGCCAGTGCGTCTCCTTTGGCTTCAGGAAGTCTTCGACCTCGGGGTGAAGCACGCCCTCGAGCGAAGACGCCGCCGGCTCGGCGTGGGCCGCCACACCACCGCGAACACGTTCGAGCTGGGCGGCCATGCGCTCGGTGGCTTCGCCCAGAGCACGAATTTGTTGTGACTGCGTTACGAGCCGAGCCTCGACGCCGTGGAGCTGCAACGCGGCGACCCCGAGCAACCCCAGTGCGAGGACCGTCCCCACAATTCGAAACCCCTGTCGACGTGCCTCCATGGGCGCTGGTATACCGAACCTGCGTCGGATCTAGCCAGCAATGACCGGTGCTCGGCCCGCCTCCGGGGCCGGGGAAGGATGCCACGGGGCACACCTCTGCTGGCGCGCAGGCTCCCATCGGTAATCATGCACGAGATGACATCGCCAAGCTTCCATCGGGTCTCTGAGCGCGAGGTCGACACCGGTCGAGCTCGACGCTGGATCGCGCCTTTGCTCATGTGCGCCTGGCTCGGCGCGAGTTGCTCGGATGACGACCCGCTCGACTCCGAGAGCACGGCAGGCTCAGGCGGCTCCGCGGGTTCGCGCGGCAGCGACGACAACGAAACGGCTGGATCGGCGGGTGCCGATTCGGATGGCTCGAGCGGCAGCTCGGCTGGCAGCGAAGCGGCGGGCGGCAGTGCTGGAGCAGCGGGCGGTGCGACGGCAGCCAACGGAGAAACCGGCATCTTCGTCGGGATGACGGAGGCCCACAACCGGGCACGCGCGGCGTTGGACATCAACCAACCCCTGCCAGACCTCGCCTGGTCGGAGGACCTTGCCGTCGTCGCTCAGGACTGGTCCGACAACCTCGCCGGGCGCTGCGGAACGATCGAGCATCGCGAGGACAACGACTATGGCGAAAACATCGCCCTGCGCGGGTCGTCGCGCCTCGTGGAGCCTTACGCGCCGGAAGAAGCGGTTGCAAATTGGGTGGCAGAAGAAGCGTGCTGGACCTTCGGGAGCATCCTCGGCACGGACAGCTGCGATTTCTCGTGCACTGACGACCTGAACGCCAGCGGCTGCGGTCATTACACGCAAGTCGTGTGGCGCAGGACGGCGCGCGTGGGCTGCGGCTACTCCACCTGCGAAGCTCAGGGCGCCACGTTCGAGATCTGGGTTTGCAACTACGATCCGCCCGGTAACGTCATCGGCCTCGAACCGTACTGAAGCAGGCAGTACTGAATTGGCCAGTCTTGCATCGGCACAGCGAGCACCCGGCGCCAGCCGAGGCTCGCTGTGATCTCACCTCAAGGCACCAGGAAGGATACGTCCAGCGTCTGGGTGTTCCAGGCGGAGATGATGGCGTCAGCGTTGAAATCGTTGTCCGTTTCGTCCTCGAAACTGAACCGGTATTGGGACACGAGCCGTTCGTTTGCGTCGACCTCCACTGCGGGCAACACGTTGACGCTGAGCACAGTGCCCAGGTTGCCGGCGCTGGCGATCATTCCCATGTTGGCCCTCGGCTGAGCCTCGAAGGCGTCCTCATTGATCAGGTCAAAGTCGGCATGTTCGAGAAACAAGCCGCCGAGGCCGCCGAACGGGTTGCCCGAGGTCCCTGTGATCTGCAGGTTCAGGCGCGCACTCGACAGTCGCGTCATGTCGCCGACGGGCAGCGAGGTGAGATCAAACGTGATGAATCCCTTGTACTGCTCATTGTCGCCGCCGATGCGCTGATCGCCAACGCACATGTTGATGGCGTTGCGGGCACAGTCACCCGAGCCGTACGTGTTGTTGCTGCGATAGCTGCCGGTGAGATTGCGATCCTGGACCGCGAAAAACCTCATCTCAATCTGGCGGAGCAACGAGAACGAAAACTCCTGTGGCCCAGCCAGCGGGTTACCATCCAGATCTTCCGCAGAGCTCGACAAGAAGAAACTGAAGCGGCGGGCTTCGACGAGCGCCGGATCGCTGCCGGAATCATACTCGAGCGGCTGGTTTGGCGTGACCGTCAGCTCCGTGTTGTCTTCGTTCCAGCTGAAGCTGACCTGATTGCTCGGGATGCCTTCCGATTGGTACGCCTGCTCGGTCAGCCCGGGATTCATCGGCTCACTGAACGTGATGACGATCGAGGTGTCGTTCGACACGGAGGTGGCGCCATCTTCGGGGGACACCGCGATCACGGTCGGATTCGGTGGAGGCTCCTCAGGCGGCAGGGGGTCCTCGGGCGGGTCGACCGTGATCGGCGGATCCTCATCGTCGTCGCCGTCATCGTCGTCTTCGCCCGGATCGACAGGCAGCTCTTCGTCGGGATCCTCGTCGGAATCATCCGGGGTCTCGCTCGTGGGAGGCGGTGCTGGATCGACGGGCTCGCTCACGTCGGGGGGGGGCAATATGAGGTCGACCTTGGTGGGGGCCGGGACCTCATTAAAGAGGCTTTCGTTGTCGCCGCCACACGCGCTGAACGCGAGAGCGAGAACACCAACAGCGATCCAGCTTTTTGCCGCGGACTCGCGACTGACAAGTACGAAGTGAGTACGCATGGTTTCCTCCGTTTTCGCCGGCCTTGCGATTTTCGTCGGCTCTCCGAGGCCTCTGCGCTCGAACGACTCGACAACGTTAACAACGGCGGGTCGCGCGAGCAAGAACAGAGAATAGCCTAGTATTTGGCTGTCGCGGCATTTAGCGAGCAGGGCGCGTTCGAACCGTGTCATCAAATCTATTCACGGCAGCGTTCCAAATTT
>JAYWEH010000667.1:0-3081 GCA_043780025.1 Deltaproteobacteria bacterium | reverse complement strand
CCTTGCCCATATTTGATGGGGCTGGACACGGGGACGCCTGATGTGCGAGCATTTGCGGCGTGGACGGATTGGAGCTGGGCGGGCGCGAGTTGTCAGCGGAGCTGCTGGGGCGGATTCGCAGCGCGGTGAACAACCGGCCGGAGTTGAGTCGCTCGCAGTTGGCGCGCGAGGTCTGCGAGTGGCTCGATTGGAAGGGGCCTGACGGCAAACCCAAGGAGACCAGTTGCCGAATCGCGCTGCGGAATCTTGAGCGTCGAGGCGTGCTGGAACTGCCGGCAGCAAAGGGACAGATTCCGCCGGCAACGCCGCGCGTTGCATCGGATGAGCCGCCGGAAAGTCCACTTCTGTGTTCGATCGCAGAGCTGGGTGAGTTGACGGCTGTCGTGGTGACCAGCGCAGAGCGCGAGCTCAACGACGAGTGGCACGGGCTCATGGCGCATCATTACTTGGGGCCTGGGCCGCTGGTCGGAGCGCAGATTCGTTACCTCATCGGAAGCGACGAGGGTTGGATCGCCGCGCTGGCCTTCAGCGCCGCGGCATGGTCGGTCGCCGCACGCGACGAGTGGATCGGCTGGGGCCCCGAAGCGCGCAAGGCCAACCTTCGGTTCGTCGTATCGAACTCGCGCTTCTTGATTCCTCCGTGGGTGAAGGTACCCAATCTGGCTTCGAAGGTTCTGGCGTTGTGCGCCGGCGAGTTGCCGCGGGACTGGAAGGAGATTTACGGTTATCAGCCTGTCCTTTTGGAGACCTATGTCGAGCAGGAACGCTTTGCCGGGACATGCTATCGTGCGGCCAACTGGCAGCACGTGGGGCAGACATCTGGACTGGGAAGACAAGCTCGAGGCAAGGAGCGGACTCAGTCGATCAAGGACATCTACCTGCTCGCGCTTGCTGAGGACTGCAAGTCGACCCTTTGTCGAGAACCGAATCCGAGACCGACACCTTCCCGTCTCAAGCATGAGCCGCGAGACTGGGCTGAGGAGGAGTTTGGAGGTGCGTCGCTCGGCGACGAACGGCGAACCCAACGGCTCCTGGCACTGGGCCGCAGCTTTTACGCACGTCCCCAAGCCAGCATTCCGCAGGCGTGCGGAACTCTGGCCAACACGAAAGCAGCCTATCGCTGGCTGGCGAGCGAGCACGTGAATCTCCAGGACGTCCTTGCGCCCCATCACGAGGCAACGACGCGAAGGATCGCCAAGCATCCGGTGGTCTTGGCGGTGCAGGACACGACGAGCTTCAACTACAGCAGCCACCCTGCTCTCGAAGGTATGGGCCCGATCGGCTCTCGCGAAGACGGCCCCCAGGGAATCTTGATGCACGACACCATGGCCTTCACAACACAGGGATTGCCCCTGGGCCTGGTGGACGTGCAGGTCTGGGCGCGAGATCCGGCCGACTTCGGCAAGAAACACTGGCGAGCCGCGCTCCCGATCGAAATGAAGGAGAGCTCCAAGTGGCTGCGGAGCTTCCAGGCAACCGCAGCGGTCCAGGCCCAGTGTCCCGACACCACGGTCGTCAGTATCGGCGATCGGGAGGCGGACATCTACGAGCTGTTCGTCCTGGCACGGAGCTCCCAGGACAATCCGGAACTGCTGGTGCGGGCGGAGCAAGATCGCCTTGTCGCCGACGGGCAAGAACATCTGTGGCCGTATCTGAAACAGCAGCCGGTCTGTGCGACCCAGCTTGTGCACGTAAACCGCACGAAGACGGCCAAGGAACGCACCGCCAATCTGGAGGTTCGTTTTGCGCCCGTTGAGCTGCGGCCGCCCAAGGGCAAGCAGCGGCTCAAGCCGGTCAAGCTGTGGGCGGTCCTGGCGGTCGAGATCGATGCGCCCCCGGAGGCTCAGGCACTCGAGTGGATGCTGTTGACCACGATTGAGGTGGCGAACCCCGAGCAATCGCTCGAAAAGCTCGAGTGGTACACGAAGCGCTGGGGCATCGAGACCTTCCACAAGACGGTCAAGAGCGGATGCAAAATCGAGGAACGCCAGCTCGCTACGGTTCCGCGAATCGAAAACTGTCTGGCCATCGACCTCGTCGTCGCCTGGCGCATCCTCCATCTGACGATGCTTGGCCGCGAGACTCCCGAGTTGCCGTGTACGGTGTTCTTCGAGGAGCATGAATGGAAGGCGCTCTACGCCTTCGTTGGCGGCGGTCTGCAGGCGGTGCCGGCTGCCCCACCCACCATCCGCGAAGCGATGCGCACCGTGGCCAAACTCGGCGGCTTCCTCGCAAGGAAGGGCGATGGTGAGCCAGGTGTCAAGACGCTGTGGATCGGCCTCCAAATCCTGGACACAGTCGCCTTTGCCTGGCTCACGTTTGGCCCGGACAGCCCCATGCAGAGGTCCAGACCCCCGTAGCGCCGACATCGTTGAACCCGAGGCGGTCACGTGACCTCTCTCATCGCCGCAAGCAACATGCGATCGTCAGTCGAACCGGCTGACGGAACGGCTGGATACTCATGGAACACCAACGCGTCTCTTCGTCATGCATCGCCGAGGTCGCCTACGAACCCTCCACGGCGACGCTCGGTGTCCGCCTTCATGAAGGCCGCTCCTATCTCTACTTCTCTGTCCCGGAGCATGTCTACCGCAAGCTTCTTTCCGCGGACTCCATCGGAAAGTGCTTCAATAACGACATCCGACTGGCTGGTTACTCCTACTGGCGTCTCCCGTGAGCACACCTAAATTGATGGATGCGAACATCGGTCGCCTTCCGCTCACGATCGGCGATGGCCAGGTGACCTAGGCTTTTCACCTTAGCTGCCCGCTTTTGTATCGATTTGGCAGTAGCCCCCGATCCGACACCATCGAACTACGCGTTCGCCAACCCATCACACATCGTGACCATACTCATCCACACCACAGGCCATCAGCGCTCTCGGTGCTGTCCAAACGGGGTACCACAATGACCCCCGTTGCTCCGCAACTCCCGTGTTCAAGGCTCCAAATGTGGGTAATGGGAAGCTCATGACGGGGACGGGTGTCTGACCGGAATCTCTGCGTTGCTGGGCGTCGAGCCCTCTGGTGCAAAACCCGCCAGACCATCCACAACATCATGGCGGGCGAGGACGACCGGCTT
>JAYWEH010000666.1:0-3081 GCA_043780025.1 Deltaproteobacteria bacterium | reverse complement strand
CGAGATCGCGAAGCTCGGGCAGGCACTCGTCGAGGGGCAGGAGGGGACCAAGACCGAGCTCGGTCGCCGTGCGCGCCGCCCGGCGATAGGCGTTGACCATCTGGCTCGACCGATGGCCGGTGCGATCGCAGATCCAGGCCTCGCTGCGCCCTTGGGCCAAACCCACGGTGATGAACGTCGCTCGCAGGTCGTGAACTCGAATGGGCCGCCGGTGCTTGCTGCGCTCGAACAGCTCGACGCGGTCGATGCCCGCGAGCGTCAGGTGCTCCCGAAACAGGGCAGCTGCCTTCCTGCCGCCCGCGACCTTGCGCCCGCTCACGTTGTCCGTGCCGGGGAACACGGGGTCGTCCGGATGATGCCCTAGCCCGATTGCCTGGAACGTTCGGGCCACGTCCTCGGACAGCGCCCACACGCGGCTCTCGCCGGTCTTGGAGGTGTCGAGCCGAAGGACCCCGTGCGCCAAGTCGAGATGCCGCCATCGCAGCCAACGCGCCTCCCCCAATCTCAGCCCCTCTCGCGCGAGCACGCCATAGAGGAGTCGGTCGTTGAATGGAATCGCCGTGCACGCCAGGAGCTGGACGTCCTCATTCGGGCGCAAGTAATCGAATGCGGGTCGCTTGCCGACGCGGGGCAAGAACCCACGCGGTAGGGGAGGGCGTGCGATGATTTCGCAGGGCCACGCCGCGAGCCCGAGTACTCGCGAGATCAACTCCGCGTAGTGCCGCCTCGTGGCGGGAAGCCGACCGTCGGGGATTGCGGCCATGCCTTGTTTGGCGTGGGCCACGCTGAAATCGCGAAGGGCGATCTGGAAGGGAACCAGGCTGCCCGGGAATGGGTTGTAGAAATCCAGCTCGCGCTTCGTCACGGGGTCCGCGTAAACGAAAGAACTGCCGCGCTTCAGCGCTCGGGCCTGGCGTGTGTACCCAGCCAGACGCGAAAACCCGAGTCGCTTGACATGCGTCTTTGTCGGCATGGTTGGAACCCAAAAAAGCGGCGTCGCTGATGCGTCATTCGCGTGTCGCCAGTTGCGTGTCGCCAGTTGCGTGTCGCCAGTTGCGCGTTGCGTCGACGCACCATTGACACTGTTGCACTGGACATGGCACCATCAGTGGCTCACGCGCTGAGGTGGCGCGTTGCACACGGGAGTAGTATGCTCAATGTACGTTCGGGCGCGGTCGTTTGTCTGGCGGCGCTGATTTTGGGGACGGCTTGCGGAGGCGCAGACGTGACAACGTTCGATGGCGTCGACGTGGACGCCGACAGTATCGATTCGATTTCGGCGGAGTTTGAGAAGGGGCCGGTCCGGGCCTCGCTCGAGATCGACGACGGGGACCTGGTGGTATGGCTCCGGAACGACGGCCACCTCGACGCCAGTGTTTCACTCAACCTGAACGTCGATACTCTGATGACCCACTCGAACACGGATGTGGCGGAGGTGCGCGTCGCGGCGGGTGAGGAGCTGCGCGAAGTCATCTCCGCGGAGCGGCTAGAAGGGTTCGACGTGGCGGGCAGCGAGTGGCTGCGCGCGGAGCTGCGGTATCGCTCGATGCTCGACAGCGGTGACAGCTGGCTTCAGCTCACGGCGCTGGCGACACGCGACGGGGCGGTAGTGCCGCGGGCGGAGGCGATCGAACGAGGTTACCAGCTGGCGGACTCCGTGCTCGAAGGGGTGAGGATTGAGGACAAGAGCCACGCTCCGACGTTCAGGGTCTGCTTCAGCAACGCGCTCGTGTTCAAGCCGCAGTCGGGCGGCTTCGTGGACGAAAACATCGAGCCCAACCTCAGCGCCGACACCCAAAGCCATCCGGCGAAAGGGCTGCACTTCTACGCCACCTTCCCCTCCACGGCCTCCGGCTTCAACGTGCACGGCGACCTGGACGCGAGCGGCTGCACTCCCCAAATCACCCGCCTAGGCACCCATGGCAGCGCTGAAACCTGGAAGATCAGGCCGATTGTCTACTCCTTCGCCAACCCGGGGATCATTTACGCCGTCGACAGCGCCGGCGTCACGCCGGGTCTGGACAAGATCGTCACCATTCCGGCCAACACGAGCCCCACGAGCGGGGTGTCCTTGGCCTACACCGTGACGGAGCACAAGCAACTCGACACCGCGACGTTCTTGGCCGCCAACACCGTCAGGCGTGCCACGGCGATCGGCGTCAGCAACGGCAATGGCCTGCTGCGCATCTCCCCGAACGTCATATCCAACGACAGATCGTTTTATTGTCACACGGCGGACCCTACGAACTGCCCATCGTCGCCGAGCACCATACGGATCGGCATCAACGACGCCAACAGCCGAGAGACGGTTGCCCACGAAACCGGGCACTGGCTGCATTTCCGGCATGCGTCGAACTTCCCGCGCAGCTACGACTACAGCCAGACCGATGCCAACGCCCTCGGCACCGCCGCTGATACCCCCGCTGGTGCTTGTACCACTCGGCGCTCCGGGCCCGCGGCGGACGGCATAGGCACGCATAATGGCACCAGCATCGAGTGGCAGTCCGCCGCGCACATCGAAGGGTTCGCCGACTTCATTGAAGCCATTACCTACAACAGGGTATCGGGCGTCACGAATGATAGCACGGCCAAGCAGTGTCACTACTACTCGGGTGGCAGCGTGAGAGACTGCGAGACCACGGGGCTGTCGCTCAACAGCGGCTGCGGGGAGTGGCTAACCACGGCGAGCTTCGTGCGCACCGGGAACGAGCGCGACTGGCTCAAGATGTACTGGGACTTCCTGACGGACTACTCGGGGACCTCCTTCCGGAACTTCTCCAATTACATGCAGGCCGAAAAGAACGTCACCGCTTGGCCCAGCGACGGAAAGAACGGCCACTGGGAGCTCATCCGTGTTCAATTGGCGGCGCTGAGCGCGAGCCAGGGCACGAACTGGAGGGACTCTGCGCGCAACAACATCTTTGTGGATGGCACGCCCACGCGCAGCACACCGTGAGCTGAGCTCGAGCCCACGGCGCGAGCTCCCGAGATCGCACATGGCCTGACGCTGCTCGCCCTTGGGGGGGAAGGGCGACCGAAGGGCCCTGTGCGATTGGGGAAAAGTGCCGCAGTCCGCGGGGG
>JAYWEH010000665.1:0-3082 GCA_043780025.1 Deltaproteobacteria bacterium | reverse complement strand
TGGGAAGCGTGATCCTCACGAACGGGGATCCCGGGTGGTGGCTGGTTCGAGCGTTTCGTCGAAAGCTTCTCGAGCTATTGTTCGACGGGCGCCCGGAGGCGGACGCTTCGGTCACATCCATGGCGAAGTCATTTCATGCGGACCTGGCCGAGAAGCGCCAGCTCGTCACGCTGCCGGTCGACCCGGCCGACACGGCAAAGCTCGCGCGCCGCTATGCCAACGAAGAGCTCGGCGAGCTCACGGTTCGACGCGACGGTACCGCCGTGATTTTCGACTTCGGCGAATGGAAGAGCGAGGTCGCTTCACGTCGCAATCCGGATGGTAGCGTGTCGTTTCGTGCCATCGACGTCGGGTCCTGGGTGTACGGTCTCGAATTCGTCACCGGCGACGGAGCGAAGCGCACGCTGAAGGTCCGCGACGAGCCGTACGAGTACACGTTTACCCAGCGGTAGTCCGAGCCTCCAAGCCCCCAATGCCGGCTTGCTCAGCGACTCAGAGCTTGCCGGCGCCCGCGAAGGTCCGGACCGTCGTGGCGAGCTGGGCCGCGTCTTCCACCGCGTAGGGGTAGAAGCTGGAGGGGTCAAACGCCTGGCCGTTGGATTCGATCTGGAAGAAGGACTCGGCGCCTGGGCTCAGCGCGACAACCCGGTTGCTGTCAGCATAGGTGAGCAGGGCATCGGTGCTGCTCTCCTCGCCCACCACGTAGATCTCCCGGGCATGCTCGACGAGGTTGCCGTCAGCGTGGACGTTGCTTTCGACGCCTGCCACGAGGAAGTAGGAGGCCGTACGGTTGGCGACGCTCGCGTCGTTGAACAGGTAGTTGTTGAGCAGATGAGCGTGCGCAAAACGAATGCGCGGGTGGCGCTGCCGGGTATTCTCGAAATAATTGTGGTGGTACGTGACGTGAAGCGTCCCGCGATCTTGCTCGCCGTTGGCGTCGTCGTGCCCCAGCAACATCGACTTGTCCCAGCCGAGGAGGTGATTCCACGACACGGTCACCCAGTCGGCGCCGCGCTTGATGTCGACTGCTCCGTCGTTGCCGTTGGGTACGCCGAGAAAGGTGTTGTGGTCGATCCACACGTGGTGGGCATAGCACTGGACCACGACGGCGTCGGCGTCGCTGCTGCCGCCGAGCGTGTCGCGGAAGGTCAGGTTGCGGATAATGACGTTGGCGACGGGGGCGAATTGCCCCTGAAACTCCGGCTCGCAAAAGTCGGCAAGCGCGCCCGTCTCTGCATCACCCCAGCCCGTGACGTCGAAGCCGATGTGCTCGAGCGCTGCATCCGCGCCCAGTCCAATGATGGTCTTGTTCGAGCCCACTCGGAGCTTTACGAAGTTCTCGTCTGGGCTCGCGATGGTGCCCTGAACCTGAACCACCCGCGCGCCCGGGGTTGCGATCTGCCGCTCGAGATCCTCGAACGTCGTGACCGTCACGACCTCTCCTCCGTCGCCACCCGTGGTGGTGTCCAGCCCCGCCGCTGCGACGCTCGCAAAGCCAATCAGGCTGGTATCGGGTTCTGCACCGACCGGCGGCTCTTCGACGATGGGGCCCGGGTCGTCCACCGGCGTGGCGGGGTCATTGCCCGGGGTGTCGTTGCCTGGGGTGTCGATCGCGATCGGGCCGGGCCGTTCGCCCTTGCCGGCCTGGGAGTTCGGCCCGGCACCGACCCCGGTGGCCCCCGTGCTCGGGTTGCCGCTACCCATGGGCGGAGCGGGGCTGTCGGTACCGGCCCCATCGGGCCCACGGAAGGCGCCACCCTCGGCCCCAGTGTTATCGTTGCTGCCGCAGGCGAGGAACGCGGCGCCCAGCACGAGCGCCGAGATGACGCCAGGCAGGGAGCGGTGGGGGGCGATCGGCGTGGAGCCGGAGCGGGGCTCGGGAGGTTGGGCGGGGTGCATGGTCATCCACAAATGCAGCGAGGCCGTGCAATCGATCACGACTTATTGCGCAAGTCGTACCCAAGGCGATGACTGAAGGTGCGGTCACCGTTCCGGTTCGAACTCGCTCTGCAGCTCGCGCAGGGTGGCGAGGTCCTGTCGAAAGGTCAGGGGTGTCCGGCAACCCGCGGTGCGCGTGGGCTGCATCCGTGACCACCGGTGGTAACATGTGCGAGTAGACTCATACAACCAAGACCCCAGCTACCTGGCTGAACTGCTGAACCACAAGCTCACGGTCGAAGCTCCGAGTCGACTCGAGAAGTCAGGGCTGAGCAGACGGGAGGTCGCCCGGCGGCTGAGTACGTCGGTGCCGCAGCTCTACCGACTGCTCGACCCGAGCTACACTCGCAAGAGCCTGAATCAGCTGGTCGGGCTTCTGCATGTCCTCGATTGCGAAGTCGATGTCGTCGTCAGGCCGAAGGATGCTGCATAAATTTTGCACGGAAGCGGCGTCGGGAAAGCGTTCGCGGCGCTCACCAAAGGCGACCGCCATGCGCGCCAAACGTGCCCGAGCGCACCACTCTTGCCAGAAATTCGCCCGGATACGGCGCATTTCAGCCCGTCCTTGCAAGTCGCTTGCAGGTATGCACATTTGTGCATACTCCGTCGAGAGCGTGGCCAATATGAAAGCGAGAAGTGATATGCGAAAGGGATACGACTTTTCCGTTGGTCGACGTGGTGCGGTAGTGGCGGCGGCACCAGGGAAAACGCGGATTACAATTCGCCTGGACGACGATCTGCTTTCGTGGTTTCGGCAGAAGGTGGACGAATCGGGCGGCGGTAGCTACCAGACGATGATCAACGACGCGCTCCGCAAGTTCGTCGAAGGTCAGCAAGAACCCCTTGAAACGGTCCTTCGTCGAGTCGTAAAGGAAGAGCTGCAGAAGGATCGAGCTGCAGGTCGGCGACGAGCGGGCAAAGCTGCATAACTCGGCCGTCGAAGCTGGCGACGCCCACACTGCGCTCGGAGTCCCGCTGCCTAATGCCAGCGGTTCGGCGGTCCGATCTATAGCTACAGCGGCCCCGATGTTCTTGACCGCGCGGAGGGCGTAGCGAGCCCGATAGACTTCCACCGTGAGATGGGCAACCCTTGTTCGGTGACCACGGTCCGAATGCACGCTGATGAGATTGCCGTCGACATCGA
>JAYWEH010000664.1:0-7284 GCA_043780025.1 Deltaproteobacteria bacterium | reverse complement strand
CGCGGGCCCGGGCACCCAAAACGCAATCGGCGTCAATGTGGACGAGAAGAATGGTGATCTGCAGGTGTTCCTGGAGACCAATCGCGTGCTCGCGGTGGAGCTCGAGACGCAGCGCTGTTCACTCGACGGTGACTTCCTGTTCTGCGCCGCGTGCACTATCGAAACCCCCGACGGGCCGCTGCCCTGTGGGCCTTGTGGCAACGGTCGCGTGGATCACCCCGCCGAAGAATGTGACGACGGCAACGACATCAACAGCGACGAGTGCAACAACAACTGCAGCCGCGTGTGCTTCTGCAACGGCGTACCTTGCGATTGCGATACGGGAGGCATCATCTTGGGCCCAGGCACGGATCCCGACCCAGGGCCGCTCGACCCCACGCCGGGGGCTCCCATCGGCCAGCTCAGCCCCGTTGCACCGAGCCCGCCGAGCCAGTTCTCGCGTGCTCTCGCCCCGATCAGTGCGGCCGCCGTCATCGGTTCACCGGTTTGCGTCGTGCCCGGCGAGCCCGATCGCCCCGGCAACGCGGCAGTCACCGTGAAAAGCACGGGGGCCTCGCTCGTGCTCGTCTACCCGGACCTGGGGGTAAATGGAGCCTGGCGTCCCGTGACCCAGTCCAATCTGACCGACGCACAATATCTGTACGGCTACACGACGATCGACACCGATTTCGGCGGCCTCCCCGCGAGCGGCAATCCCGATATCGTCGCGGGCATCTACCCGCTCGCCGGTCTGACGGGTTGCGTGGATCTAACGGACGTCACGCCGAGCGCAATGGATCAGTTCGGTTCGACAGGCAACGAGCTCGCGAGCAGGGGCCAGGTCTCGGCGAGCAAGTTGTGGCTCTTCTCGTCGTTCACCAGCACGAGCTTCGATCTCGGTGGCTCGACGATCACCTGCGCCGCTGGTGGCAGCACCGTCGCCGCGGTGGCCCCCGGAACCCCGACCGATCCCGCTGAGCCCGCTCCGCTGGTAGTTGGTACTCCTGCGCCGGTCGTCACCTGCTTGGCGGCTCCCCCGCCGCCTTCACCACCTCCCGCAGCCGCGCACGCGCTCCCATCGTCGCTAAGTACTGAAGCGACCGCCGAGCTGCCCGTCGCGCTGCTCGGCGCGCCGGAAGGCTCCAGCAATCCCTTCGACACCGCGGTTTCTACGGCCAATTCACACGGCATCTGGTGGGCGGGCGCCATGAACAGCGACATCACGCTAAAAACCCCCCAGGGCGACGTGGAAGTGCCCGCCGAAGGTGAAGGCCTGGATGCATTCGTGGTGCTGGTTGACGACGAAACCGGGGCCGCCGCGGCGCGCTTCACCTCGGCTGCTCCGGGAGACGACGTGGTCCGAGCGATCGCGAGCGACCGCAACGAGAACATCCTGATCGCGGGCAACTTCGACTCGCGCATCGACATCGGCACCGAGCGCTTCTTCAGCCGGGGCGGCCGCGATCTGTTCGTCGCCCGCCTCTCACCCGCCGGAGACATCCTGTTCCGCACGACCTTCGGTGGCCCGGGCGACGACAGCGTCGAAAACCTGTCGGTCAGCCCCGACGAAGATGCGCTGCAGCTCACGTTCACCACCGAAGGCGACATCGACGTCGGCACGGGGCCGCTCGCCAAGGGCTCGCACTTCGTGCGCATCAGCTCGGCCAGCAATCAGCCGAGCTGCGTCAGTGACAATCCGTGCCAGGTGGGCTCCTGCGACGCGATCAAGGGCTGCGTGTTTGCGCCGCTCCCCGATGGCAGCGAGTGCGCGTCGGCAGGCGCGGTCGGCAAGTGCCTGGCCGGGAACTGCAGCGCCGGGAACTGAGCTGGAGCGGGAAAGGGAAAGGGCGACGATTCCAGCCTCTGGCGCAGCGGAGCCGATGCGGCCGCATCTGCGTCGAGCGCACCTGCAAATCCAAGCGCCTCGACACGGACCGGCTGCAGTGCTCAAGCTGCAGCCGGCAAATGCGGTTGTCGAAGGCCAACGATGGCGCGCGAAGAACTACGGCGCCGAGGACTGCGCGAGCTCCGCTTCGGCGATTGGTGCAGCACCGAGCTGCTGTTAGGGCCGGGTTCTTCGAGACTTCAAGAAGTGCATACCAAGACTGCTGAACCCGCTCTAAGGCCTCGACGGACTCCGATCAGTTGCGGCGGGCGCCGCGTGACATGTATGAGCGAAGAGCGAATGATTTAGGCACCGCGGGCAATATGAGACGATCTAGTCGGAGCATGCACGAACTGATGGTCAATCTTGCGCGCGGCAGACTAACGCTCAAATGGCAGGTTGCCTTAGTCGGTTCATGCCTCATCGGTCTTTTCATTGCCATCTGTGCACTCCAATCGGTGCGTTCTGAAACGGAAGTCGTCAATGACAAGGCCGTTCATGGTCCCGATTCTCGGTGGGCTAGACGGCGCGACGCGCCGTCGTTCCTGATGACCAGGCAGCAGGTTCATTCTGACGTCAGCTGGGGAATCTCGGGAGTAGTCCAGACACGGCGACGGGCAGCCTTGGCTGGCGCCAGCGTGTGCGTGGTCGCTAGCCCGGACCTTTGTTGTGAGCCGCGACAATGTGTCGAGACAGATGCTCTGGGTCGCTTTGCTTTCGACGCGGTGCCGCGAGACGTGCGCACGGTCCTTGCTTTTGTGGAACGCCATGTGAGCGGCTCGCACTCGGTGGCGCCTCCGGCTACAGACGTTGAGAGTCGCCAAATGCTCAGGCTAGTATTGGAACCGGGAGGAAAATCCATTTCCGGAACCGTCGTCGACCTGACGGGGGGCACGGTACCTGGAGCATTGGTCATTGCGCGTGCGAATCAGTCAGAACCAGTACTTAGCGCCGGCATGTCAGACAACCAGGGCCGTTTCTCGCTTAGTGTGCCCGTGGACCGAGTCGAGGTTCAGGCCAAGGCCGAGGCCTATGCGGCAGCGGGGCAAGAAACGGTGTCCGCACCTGCCGAGGGAGTTGTGCTGGCATTGGTTCCCGGTGCAACGATTGGTGGGAGGGTCTTGGTGGCGGCGTCGCACAAGCCGGTCGTGAATGCAGTGGTGACGGCAGTGAATGTTGACGAGGACCTCCCCAGTCGCTCGGTATCTTCCACCGGGCAAGACGGGAGCTTTCGGTTTGAGGATTTGGTTGCTGGTCAGTACAAACTAGGTGCAGCGACTTCGCGATGGCGGAGCCCAACGTCCTGGGTGGAAGTCGCCGTGGGGCAAGCCACTGAACCAGTTATTCTGAATGTCTTTCCGGCGACTACCCTGGACGCAACCATCCAAGTGGGGGGAACGCCTTGTCAGTCGGGGTTTCTGGAGATGGCCGGACCGGTGGTAGCATTCGAGACCACGCAAACGAACGGAACGCTGCACGTGGAGGGCTTGTTGCCCGGCCCGTATCATTTCAGCATCGGCTGTCTGGACCGAGCGCATGAACCCGCCGCCGAAGAAATACGTATTGGCACGGAGCCAGTAGGAAAGATCTGGAACTTGATCGCGTCGCCTAGTCCAACAGAAATGGGGCACGAGCAACCTTGTTGTGAACCGTTGGGGACCATTCGCGCGCTAGTTACGACAAAGGGTCAAGGCATGCATATCCCGCTTGCGCTCCGAATGATCAGTCGTTGGGAAGCGCTTCCCACGCATGGTGTTCGGGAGGGCGAACGCTTTGTTTTCGCGAAGATCCCGCTCGGGCAGTATGAAGTGTACGTGGAGCAGTCACCTCAAACAAAGCAATTGGTGACTGTGGAGAAGGCGGACCAAGTAATCAATATTGCACTTGAGCTGCCGTCCCTCACGGAAATTTCGGGACGCGCGCTCGACGAGCACGGATCACCTATTCCCGACGCTTGGGTTTTCGCCACGAGCATGGCTGCGCACCTCGGGGATCCCATTAGACCCCCATCCATCACGGATTTCGATGGCGCTTTTAGAGTCCCAGGTCTTTTTGAAGGAAAGTATGGCCTTCGTGCCGAGAGCTCGTGGGGAGTGGGAATAGCAGTTGACGTTGTCGGTGGCAGCGAGGGTGTCGTAATCACCATTGGCTCGCATAGTGCTTCATCGGATAGCACGACCGGCTCCATCAGCGGCATGGATCCGTTCGCCGATTCCCGAATGGCCCAGCGTCAGTCCAATCTCAAGGAATGACTCGGAAACGGTGCTGCGTGGTGTCGATAGCCGAGGAAGTCTGTGAGGGCGCAACATAGCGGTGCCTACCCAATCGCTGCGGCGTGGCATGCTCTAAGCCGAGGACTAAATCGGTCAGTCTGTCACGGTCGAATAGATTCGACGAAATTGCCTTCTTGTAGAAAACCCGAAAAAGGAAAGAACCCAATGAACAAAAAGTTAATCACGTCGCTCATCGCCCTAGCCTCGATTGGCGTAGCAATTGGGCTACCCTCGTCGGCGTCAGCAGTGCTCACATGCTTCGTTCCGTCGAATTTCGCTTTCGTGGTCCCCATCTCGCCCGGAATTCGTTCCGCTTGCTCCGAAACCATATCGGGACTTGTAGTAAGCGCGACTCTGAACGGCGTTGCCAACACTTCCGTCTCGGCCAATCTCACAAGCGGACGTGACGCCTCTGTGCAGGGTTTCAATGCGTCACGGCTGCCCATTTCAACTTGCTTTATTCAGGATCTTACGACCGGAGGGGGCGCGGTGACGGACAACACCGGGTGCAACGGTGCCGTGTTTATCTCGGCCGTCATGGGCGACCAATAAGGGAATCCGCGGTCACTCGCGAGCACAAGAAGTCCGGGCGGGAACACCTTGATTTACGAACCGCCCGGACTGCGGCAGAGACTCGGTACCGACAATGCTGTTCACGGCAACATGGTGCACATAAGAGGCGGAATATGGATTCAACCAGAATTTCTGTATCGTTTGAGGCGCTGGGCCTTGTTGCTGTCTTCATGATTGGCTCTGGGTGCGATGTTCAAAATGTTGGCGGCGAACCAAGCAGTGAAAGGCCCCCGTCACCGGCCGTGCATAGCGTCTCTGACCAGGAGCAAATGCTGGCTAAGGAATATCCACCTGGCCGCTGGCGGTTAGCGAAGACAGACGACTTGTCTAGGATTGTGCTCTGGGTTTCCCACATTCTCATCCGTCATGAAGCTGCTAGACCGGGCATTAGTTTCCAGTTGGACGATTGGCGCCCCGACCCTCCGGCATCCGCGCGGACCCGCAACGACGCGTTTCATCTTGCGGGACAAATTGCCGCTCAGCTCCGAAATCACCCTGAAAATTTCGAGGCGGTAGCACGACAGCTCTCCGAAGATGTGGCGAGTCGGGACGCCGGGGGATCCCTGGGCGGCCTCAGCGCTTCCGTACTGTATCTCTATCCTGAAGTGCTGGACGCATTGGCGGTGGTTCGCCCCGGTGAGACCTCACGTGCTGTCGAGACCGCATATGGATTCCACGTATTCCTTCGGCACGCACCGCCGGTGGAGACGTTGGTGAGCGGCGCTCGGGTGGTCATCGGGTATGATGAGGCACCTTGGCTTGGTGCATTCCTAGCACGCCGGCCGATACCCCCGCGGCCGCGTCTTGTCGCCATGACTTTGGCGCAGCAGGTGTACAAGCGTGCTCGCTCGGGCGAGGATTTCAGTGCACTAGTGGACGAATATTCTGATCACGAGGATGCAGTTCGCAACGGTGACTTTGGGGAATGGTCAACACGGGAGCCCACGCCATTTCCTCAGGAGATCGAAATTCTGCAGAAACTGACGCCTGGTGAGGTTGGTCCCCCAATCGACACTCCCTTCGGGTTTGCAGTCGTCAAACGCACACCGCCCCAGTCGCGCAAATCCTATGCCATGAGCACCATCAGACTCGGATTCGAACCTCACAATGAGAACGGGCCTTCCTCTCGCAATTCCGTGAGAAGCCACGCGCAGTTCATTGCGCAAAGCCTTCGACTCGACCCCTCCAAATTTGACAAAATTAAGGCAGAGTATTGTTGTACGGGGGCCGAGCAGTGGGTGGAGGGGCGCGGCTCGGCACGCGCCGAGCAGGCGTTAGGTGGTCTCTTGCCGGGGCAAGTCGGCCAGCATCCCGTCGAGATGAGTGGTGCTTACGCCATAATCAAACGCGAAGACACGGTATCTCAACGTGCGGTAGTCATCGATTTCGAGTTGCCGTCTCCCCTAAAACCGGACGTAGCTTATCTTGCGAGCGAGATTGGTGTTAATGCCCAACTCTCAGTGATCGGCCGAGACGCACCCCGAGTCTTGCAGCTAGAAGCTGCGATCGCCAAGCAATTTACTGCTCTCCACGAGCTGACGGGCAACGCGGATGAAGCGCCGTTCAATGAGCAACGCACCGCCCGCTTTGTGGAACTTCAAGACAAGGTCAGGACGCTGCTTGGCGATGCCGGCTACAATCGTTACTCGCAGTTCCTGGAGCAGTTTTTCGAAAGGCACATGCTTTCCTTCCTTCGAGACTCGAGAAGTCGCTGGCGCGGGCGGTCGACGCGCGACGACGGCGCAAATCCGTAGCGTCCTGCGTCAGGACAAATTGTCCTCGTACTCAACGCGGGGACCACCGCTCGAAACAACTCGGCAAAGCCAGCATCAACGCAGATCGCTGCGCCCCCCCCGCCGCAAGACGAGTGAGGCGACGGTCGCCGGTGGTTTCGACACGAGCCTGGCGAACTGGGCCCTTCGGCTCTACGCTGTTGGACCTGACAACACCCTCACCCCCATCCGCTACGCCACGGCCTTCACTGGCGCGCCAGAATTACCGACGTCTCCATCAGATGATCTTGCTTCCGTAGGCGCGAGAGGCGGGCTCAGTCTTCGTCGTAGAACAGCGGTTCGCGCTGCGCGAGGAACTCCTCGATGCGCTTGACCGACGCGCTATCGATCGCGTTGAACCGGATGCCCATGCCGGGAGAAGCGTCACTCGTCTCCGAATAGGTCCGTAACCAGCGCACTTCACCGGAGCCGCGAATCGGCTCATCCGAGCCGGGCAGCGTTACCGAAAATTCAACGCTCTCGCCAACCGGCTTTAGCTGGTGCGTGGCGATGAAGAGCCCACCCACCGACATGTTCTCGACGAAGCCCGCGTAGAAGTTGTGCTCACTCGACACGCTGACGTCGAGCTCGACACTGAAGCGGCTGTATTCCCGCCGCCCGGTGGCGTCCTTCGTTTGGCCGGTCCGATCCACAGCCGGGCGTGTTCCCGTGTTCCGGAGCCCTCGCCGGCCTCGACTTCATGGCGAGGTTGAGTGTTCTTCATCATCGTGACCCTCCGCTCAGTGAGCTCTGTAGTCGATGGGTGCGACCCAGATGGCCTCGCCCTTAATCCCAGAGCGCA
>JAYWEH010000663.1:0-3084 GCA_043780025.1 Deltaproteobacteria bacterium | reverse complement strand
ACGCGGCGGATCTCCGGGTACGCGTTCGACATCCAGATCGGCTTGGCGCCGCTCGGCGTGGCCAGGATCACCTTGCGGCCGCCCGCGTGCGCCGCGTCCATGGCGCGATCGAGCCAGCCGAAGTCGAACTCGCCTTCCTGCTTCTCGTAGCTGCTCCAGGCAAAAATGCCCAGGGCGACCACGTTGCAGCTCGCCAGCTTTAGCAGGCGGTCGTCTTCCTTCAGGATTTCAGGCTGGCGCTGCCACTGATCGGGGTTGTAGTCCCCGCCGTGCAAGATCTGATCAAACCCTGAAATGATGCGAGGCAAGGCTGACATGCGGCTCTTGTAATCCATTCGAGCCCACCGATGCCATCCCGGCGTGGTTCAGGCGCTGCCGGTGAACCGAAGGTGCCGCCGCTTGTGGGAGTAGCGCACACCCCTTGCCACGGTGGTGGCTCTCAGCGAGACGCCGGGTTTGCCGTAGTGAGAGGGAATCGATGAACGGTACCATCAGGAAACTGGGTCGCGGACTCGCCGGGATTGGCATTGCGGCACTGAGCGCGCTTGGCGCCAATGGGCTGTTGGGAGCTCTCCGCGCGGACCCTGTGGACGCCGAGGTTCCGGCGGCCGTCTTGCAACGAGACTGGGTGCTGCAGACCGCGGGGGACTACGTATTCGAGTCCCCGTGGCCGCTGGAGCCCGTTGAGATGAAGCTACCCGAAGAGGTGAAATACAATGTGGCCTCGACCTCGGCCTACTACGAAGAGGACGATGGTCTCGTCGTCAGCGCGCATCATCACCGCTTCACACCGTATACCGGATTCAGCCTGGATGGCGCTGCGCGTGGCGTGAAGCAGCAGATGCTCACCGTCCCGGGCACGGTCAGCATCGACTTCAACTATGAACGCACCCAATTCAAGGGCAACTCCGCCGCCGAGTACACGGCCGTGGCGGCTCGCAAGCAGGGCAAGCCGCTTTGCTTCCACGGACTCATCACCCGGCGACGCGACGACCTGTTTCAGTTGCAACTCGGGCATCGCCTCGATCAACCAAACGGCGACGCCGCGTGGGAAAAGCTGCGAGCAAGCGCGCGTCCGGCGCAAGATTGACGCGTCCGGGCCAGAGCCCCTCAGCGTTATCGGGGTTGCCGAAAATGCCTTGGGACAGGGAGCGCTCCACACGTAGCTCAAAGCACATTGGTCACCGGGCCGGCGCCTGCGCCTGGAGGGCAACCACGTTGCCGTCCACCAGCTTTAGCAGGCGGTCGCCATGCCCGGCTTCGAATCTTGCCGCGTCGGCCCACTCGCAGCATGGTGCCGATCGGACGCTCGCATGGCTCTCGCATCTGCCCCCGAATTCGAACCGCTCGACGTCGCCGTCGTGACGATCAGCGACACCCGCACGCTCGAGACGGACAAGAGCGGGGCTGCGATCGTGGAGCTCCTGACCGGTGCCGGCCACCATGTCGTCGAGCGCCACTTGATTCAGGACGATCTCGGGACCATCCGCGGCTTGTTCAGCGCGCTCGCGGCTCATGCCACCGTCAAGGTCGTGATCGCGACGGGCGGTACCGGCATCACCGCCCGCGACGTCACGCCGGAGGCGCTGGCGCCGCTCGTCACCAAGGAGATACCCGGTTTCGGTGAGCTGTTTCGCATGTTGAGCTATGCGGACATCGGCGCGAGCACGATCCAGTCACGGGCATGTGCGGCGCTGTGCAGCGGGCGGCTGTTCTTCGTGTTGCCGGGTTCGACGAACGCCGTGCGCTTCGCGCTCGAGCGCATCATCCTGTCGCAGCTCGATCGGCGCACACGCCCGTGCAACTTCGCCGAGCTCTTGCCACGCTGTTAATCTAGTTGGGGCCCCGGAGCCCCAACTTGTTCCGGCGCGGTGGGCGCTACGGGGCTGGTTTCGGGGAGCGCGCTTCGAGCTCGGCCAGATCTTTGAGATTGGCTTTCGGGCGCGGATCGTCGGGATCGAGCGCCGCAGCCTGCTCTAGCGCGGCGCGCGCGGCATCAAAGCGGCGCAGATCGGCCAGGGCATTGCCGAGGTTGATCCAGGCTGAGCCGAGCTTTGGGTCAATGGCAATCGCTCGGCGTTGCGTCTCTACGGCTTTTTCCAGCTGGCCCTGGCGCTGATACGCATAGCCGAGGTTGGTGAGAAACGTGGCGCGATCGGGCGCGAGCGCGGTGGCGCGCAGCAGATGGGGCAGCGCGCGGTCGGCGCGGTCGTCCGCGAGGTGAGCGGCTCCGAGATCGCCGTGGGTGCGCGCGTCGTCGGGCTCGAGGGCGAGCGAGCGTTCGTAGACGGCGATGGCCTCCGAGAGCCGCCCGCGCAACATGTACGCCGTACCCAGGTTGCTGAGCCGCTCGGCGTTGTCCGGCTCCAGCCGGGCCGCGGCCTCTAGGCGCTCCAGCGCTGGCTGCGGCTGCCCCGTGGCGAGGTACGCCACGCCCAGAGCGGAATGAATTTCCGCGTCGGCAGTGTCGAGCGCGAGGGCCTGTTCGAGGCTCGCCTGCGCTCCCGGTGCTTCACCCAGGACCAAGAGCAGGCGGCCCTTTTCGCGCCAGGCGGGAGCAAAGCGCGGGAACTCTGCCACGATCGCGTCGACCTCGTTCACGAGCTGCTTCAGCGCTTCGTGCCCCGGCGCTTCGGCGTAGGCGCTCGGAATGCCCAGCTTCGCCCAGCGCACGCGCAACGGCCCGAGTCGCGGAGCCGGCGCTTCGGGCGAGAGCAAGCGCGCCTGCTGGAAGTGGTTCAGAGCCGGCGCCAGTTGGCCATTGTCGAGCGCGGCTTCTGCCGCCTCGATTTCCAGATCAAAGGGGGTCGGTTGCGCCACGGGCGCGGCAGGTGTCGCCGCTTCGAGGGGACCTTTTGCGTCAGCGCCGGCCTGGCCGCTTTCGGCGGCGCTGGGAGTAGCCCTTCCGCCGCCGTGCCCGGTAGGAGCTAGAACCGCAGCTGCATTCCCGGCGCACCCCACGGCTGCCGCGAGCGAGCCGAGCGCGCCCAAGGCCAGTGCCCACCTGCGCGCCGAGCTGATGAGTCGACGAAACATGGCCGCTGCCAATTCCCCGCCCCCCGGAGCCGCTAGGCCGCGCTTTCC
>JAYWEH010000662.1:0-7309 GCA_043780025.1 Deltaproteobacteria bacterium | reverse complement strand
CGCGCCGGATTCGGGGGCCACGCGATTCGTACCGGCACGCCGTACGTGCGTCGAAAAGCGTGCTTTCGATGAGCCATCGGCAGGGCGTGCAGCGGCTTTGTTCACACCTGCCCATGGTTCACCTGATCTCGCTACGCGCCTCGAGCACGTCCCCGCGTCACTTGTTCGCGCCGCTGCTCATTTCTCTCATCGTGAGTTGCTCGTCGGGCGGCGAAGATGCGCCCGAGCCGCCCGGGACCGAGGACCCGATGGAGCCGGCTGGGGAGGGCACCGAGCAAACCCCGCAGGGAGGCGAAGGAGCTCCGGATGGCACGGGCACTGAGGAAACTCCGCCAGGCGGAGAGTCGGAGGTGCTTCCAAACCTGCCGCTGGCACCGGTCGAGCCCGCGCCACCTGTAACGCCCGCCAGCACCGATCCGCTGCCGTGCAGCGAGCCATTTGCGGCGTTGGAGGCTTTCGACTGTGGCGAGCAGGATATCGTGTTCGAGAACAACGGACCCGCAGCCAATCGCGTCTCCTACGTGATCCTCGGCGACGGCTACACCGAAGACATACTCGATACGGTCTACCGCGAGCACATCCAGAACATGCTCACGGGCACCCCGGAGAGCATGTTCACGCAGATGGGTGAGCCCTACTTGCGCTACCGCAAGTACATCAACGTGTGCGCGTTGAAGGTCGCCAGCAACGAGGCCTGCGTCGACGACCAGGATACCGGGCTACAATGTGACACCTTCTTCAATACCAACGGCGACGACAACTCGCGGCTCGCTCGCATCGGCGGAGCCGATCGCACCCGCGTGCAGACCGTGATGGCGGAGCAGTTGCCCGAAGGTGTGGACGTGGACTGGGTCGGTTTGACTGTGAATGCAGGGCCGCGGAACTGGTGGAACAGCGGCGGGCAATTCATGTTGTGGAACGGCAGCTACGAGCCGCGCTCGCGCTCGGCGAGCGTGGCATTGCACGAGGGCGGGCATGCGTTCCACGGCCTCGCCGACGAATACGGGGGCACCGATTGCGGCCGCAACGCGACAAACCCCAACGTGACGGACGATCCGACCGGTAACAAGTGGCAGATCTGGTTGGGCTTCGACCACAGCGCAGAAAACCCTGATGGAACCGGTGCGCGCGGCACCGGCGTGCAGGGCGCCTTCGAAGGCGCCTTGTATTGCAACGCCGGCTATTATCGTCCTTCGCAGGAGTCGCAGATGAACCAGCTGCCGCAGCCGTTCAACATGCCGTCGATCGACAAGATCGTGCGCGACATCTACCGCATCGTAAACCCGGTGGACGACAATACGGACACCGCGAGCCCACTGGCAAACCCGCGTGAGATCCGCGTGCGACTGGTCGATCCGGCCGTAGTGAAGGTGGATTGGTCGGTGGACGGTGCCGCGATCACGAATGCAAATTCGCAGTGCTTCGACGCGACGGCGCTCGGTGCGGGTGAACACACCGTGACGGCGCACGTGTACGACGACACACCGTGGGTGCGCAGCGATCGCTCCTCGCTCGAGCGCACGTTGACTTGGACCGTGAACGTCACACCCTGAGGCGAAGCAGGTTGTCGCTCGCTCAGCGATGAAGAGCTGGCCCACGAAAAGCAGGCTCAGGTGGTGGCTCCTCGTGGCCTCGCTCGCGCTGCTCGGCGGCGCGGTGTTCTCGTTGCGAGCTGGTCGAGCCGGGAAGGCGTCGAGCCATGGGCGTGAGCCGGCCGCTGCTCGCGCCAACGCGCAGGCTCCTGTGGTGACAATCGAAGCGTCCGAAGGGTCTCGGCGTAGCGACGTGGCTCTCGTGCGACCGCGCCCCAAGGCTCAACCCGAGCCGAGCGATGACGGCAAGACACCCCTGCAGCCACACCCCGCCGACCCTGCGCGTGCCGCCCTGATCCCGCCGTGGGCGGCTTTCGAAGAGGTCGAGAGCGCGCTCGCCCAGCGCGATTTCGAGCGCGCCCGCACAGAGCTCGAGCTCCGCCAGCGGCAAGATCCGAACCCGGCAGATTGGCGCGACTTCTACGTGGGCTTGGACATCATGCGAGCGTGTTTGGAGGAGCCCGGTCCGGTGAGCCGCGCTCGGGCCAAGAACTTCATTGACGAATACCGTGCGTCGCCGCTGCGGCGGCACGTGCGGCGCTCCTGCGCGGCGGCGGAGCCCGCCGCATCCCTCGACGAGTAGCGTGCCGTCACGGAGCGTCAATTCAAAAGGCGATGGTCTGCAAGCCGAGCACTGCGTCCCACTCGGCGTCCAGATACTCATTGCCCGCGAGCCAGCCCGCGGTCTTCGCCGTGAGGGCGGAGTAGACCTCGAAGCTACGACCGATGGGCAAGCTGGAGCGGAGCTCCACGGCGGCGCCAGGGCGCGCCTTGCGAGCGAAGAAGCTTTGATCTTCCGGCTGCAACCACAGGTGCGCGGCTGCGACCAGGCGCCCGGGGACGCCGGGGAAGGCCATGAGGCCCACGCTGGCACCAGGCAGGACCTGGTTCGCATTGGCATGTGCGTGAAGTTGCAAGAACCACTGCCAGGAGTCGACCTGCAAGAAGCCGTTGAGGGTCGTCGAGGAGCCGAACGGCGTTAGGTAGTGCTGCACGCTGGCGTTCCAGCGCACCTTCGCGCCGCTAGCGGTGTCGAACTCGAACGCATGCAGGCCGAACAGGTTGGGATTGACGAAGTTCAGCGCCGTCAGCCACGTCTGGGTCCGCAGGTAGCCGCGCTCGCTTGCCGTCAGGTCCGCGGTCGTGCGGTAGCGGTCGACGCCCACGCCCGACGGGTGCACGCCGCGCGCTTCATAGGGCTCGTCTGGCCGGTGCAAATCGTAAACCCAGCCCACCGGGTCCATCCCCGTAAAATCGCGCTGGGCGACATTAGTGCCCTCATCGCGGAGGAGCCGAGCCGTGACCTCGTCGCCGCTCGCGGAGCTCGCCGTCGCCATGTACGCGATGGCGCTGAGGGTGTTTTGCCATTGCTGAAATACGGTACCTGCTCGGGTGCCGTAAAAGAACCGATCCTTGTCGAACTCCAGGCTCAGCGCGTGCTGCGATTCGATGCCCGCGGATGACAACCGGACCATCTCAGCCGGGTGCTCGCGCTTGAGCCGGCTCAGCGCCTCATCGCTCACATCGCTCACCTTCGTGACCTCGGCACCGAATTCGAAATCATAGACGCCGTTGTAGCTGCCGATGCCACGACGGCCGAGCACGCCGCGGTGCCATTCCTCGTGCAGCCAGGCATAGCCCAGGGGCAATGCGGCAATGGCCAGGTCGGTGAGTGGAATCGCGAGCCACTCTCCGCCGCCCAGATACCGTGACAGCTCGAGCGCGGGCAGGTGGCCGAGGTAATAGGCGTCCTTCGTGTACGCCATGGATTGGCGCAGACTCGGCGACTCCAGGGTGCCCAGGTTGCGCGTATCGAGCAGCGGGAGCTCCAGGCGCAAACGATGGCGCCCGCCCTGTGCCGTGCGGAGAGACGCGCTCTCGGGCGGTGCGTCGAGCGTCGGCTTGGCTTCATCGCCCGTGGACGTGGGCGCCGTGGTTGACAATGTTGCCGAGGCGGCGGCGGCATTGAAAGTAAGAACGCTGGCGAGCAAGGCAATGTGCATGCGGGTCCCTTTTCAAGTTGCGGGCCACGCTACGCGACGCCGCCGAGGGGCGCGGTCCGCAGCCTGTGCGTTGGCGAATTGTTGAGCAAATTCATGTAAATAACAGCCGGTTTTCGCTCTCTTGGACGAGCCGCGCGGCGACGGACGGCGGCGTCCGCGGACGTCCAGCGCCGTCCGCGATCGAACTCAGATTCAAGTCCGCGAACACCAACAAAAGCTGTCGCAGCGATCCGCCCGCCACTAACCTGCGCCGCGTGCACTCCGCCACCAAGTCAAAGTCGCCGCGTGCGGAACGCCTATCGCTGACAGAATACGTCGGCTACGCGCTCGGTGACACCGCGTCCAACCTCTTCTTTCAGACGTTCAACGTCTTTTTGACCTACTACTACGTGGACGTCTGGGGCCTGGCCGCTACCGCGGTCGCGCAGATGATGCTGCTCGTGCGCTTTTCGGACGCCGTGGCCGACCCGGTGATGGGGATGATCGCGGACCGCACCCAAACCCGTTGGGGCAAGTTTCGACCGTACATCCTGTTCATGGCCATACCGTACGGCGTGGCCGGCTACTTGATCTTCGCCAACCCGGATCTCTCGGCGTCGGGAAAGCTCTTGTACGCGTACGGGACCTACACGCTGATGCTGTTCGCGTACACGGGCGTCAATGTGCCGTACTCTTCGCTCTTGGGCGTGCTGAGCCCATCCTCCGAGACGCGCACCGTGGCGTCGAGCTTTCGCTTCGTTGGCGCCTTTGGCGGTGGGCTCTTGATTTCGCTGCTCGTGCGGCCGCTGGTCAAGGCCCTCGGCGGCCCGGACGAGGTGCTCGGGTTTCAGCACACGATGGCCATTTTTGCAGGCCTGAGCGTGGTTTTGTTCGGCATCACCTTCCTGACCACCCGGGAACGCGTGACACCGCCCGCCGATCAGAAAACGAACGTCAAGGAAGAGCTGAGCGAACTTTTCCGCAACCGCCCCTGGGTGATTCTGCTGGTCGCCACCGTGTTTTCGACCAGCTTCATCGGCATGCGTGCCGGCAGCACCATCTTCTACTTCAAGTACCTGGTGGGGGATGATGGCAGCCCGGTGCTTTTTGGGTACCTGGACCGCGTTACCGTCTTTTTGGCCTCGGGCAGCGCCTGCATGATGCTCGGGAGCGCGTGCCTCGGCCTGTTCGCGCGCATGGCGGACAAACGCATGCTGGCGGTGATCCTGACCCTGATCACCGCGGTCGCCTACGCGCTGTTCTTCGTGCTGCCTTCGGACAACTTCCCGCTGCTCCTGGCCATGAATGCGCTTGGCTCGTTTGCGATGGGCCCCACCTCCGCGCTGGTCTGGGCGATGTACGCGGACGTGGCTGACTACGGCGAATGGAAGTTCGGGCGCCGTTCGACGGGCCTCGTGTACTCCGCGTCGCTGTTCTCGCTGAAGACTGGCACGATGGTGGCGGGTTTTCTGCTGCCGCTATTTCTCGATCGCTTCGGCTTCGTGCGCAACGTGGCGCAAAGCAAGGACGCGCTGCTCGGCATCCTGATCGCGTTCTCGCTCGTGCCCGGCGTCTTCGCCACACTCAAGGCCGCGGCGCTCTGGATGTACCCGCTCCGGCGAGGTGAAGTGCTGCGCATCGAGGCCGAACTGACCGAGCGCCGCGCCGCGCTTGCCGTTTAGCTCGCACGGTACGTCGTGCCTGAGTCAGGCAGCGGGTTTCCGACCGCCAGATCGGGCAGCCTTTGGCACGCTGCCGACGAAAGCTGCCAGGTGCTCGCCGGTCAGCGTCGACTTTGCCGCTACCAGATCGGCGGGGGTGCCTTCGAACACGAGCCGCCCGCCAGCGTGGCCCGCGCCTGGCCCAAGATCGATGATCCAGTCGGCGTGTGCCATGACCGCCTGATGGTGTTCGATCACGATGACCGATTTGCCGGAGTCGACCAGGCGGTCCAAGAGGCCGAGTAGCTGCTGGAGGTCGGCCAGGTGCAGACCGGTGGTTGGCTCGTCGAGCACGTAGACGCCGCCATCCTCACCCATGTGCGTCGCCAGCTTGAGCCGCTGCCGCTCGCCACCCGAGAGCGTGGTGAGCGGTTGCCCGAGCCGCACATAGCCGAGCCCCACCTCCGCCATGCGCTCGAGGATCGCGTGCGCGGCCGGCGTGCGCGCCTTGCCCTCGCCGAAGAAGCCGACGGCATCTGCGATCGGCAGATCGAGCACTTCGGCGATGTTGCGCCCGCCGAGGCGGTAGTCGAGCACCGACGCCTGGAACCGGCGGCCCTCGCAGTCCTCGCAGACCGTCGTGACGCCGGCCATCATTCCGAGGTCGGTGTAGATCACTCCGGCGCCATTGCAGGATTGACAGGCGCCTTCGGAGTTGGCGCTGAATAGGGCGGGCTTGACGCCGTTCTGCTTTGCGAAGGCGTTGCGGATCGGATCGAGCAGACCCGTGTACGTCGCCGGGTTGCTGCGCCGGGAGCCACGGATGGGGGCCTGGTCGACCGACACGACCCCGTCCCGGTTCGACACCGAGCCGTGGATCAGCGAGCTCTTGCCCGATCCGGCCACGCCGGTCACTACCACCAGCACCCCGAGCGGTATGTCGACGTCGACCTTCTTCAGGTTGTGGGCGCTGGCGCCGCGCACCTTCATCACGCCGGACGCCTTTCGCACCGACGCTTTCAGCGCCGCTCCGTCGCTCAGGTGACGCCCGGTGAGCGTGCCGCTCTGCCGCAGCCCCTCGACGGTGCCCTCGAACACCACCTCGCCGCCGGCGCTGCCGGCGCCGGGCCCGATGTCCACGACGTGGTCGGCGATCGCGATCGTCTCCGGCTTGTGCTCGACCACGAGCACCGTGTTGCCCTTGTCGCGCAGCCGCAGCAGCAGCTCGTTCATGCGCTGGATGTCGTGAGGGTGCAGCCCGATCGTCGGCTCGTCGAAGACGTAGGTCACGTCGGTGAGCGAAGAACCGAGGTGCCGGATCATCTTTGTGCGCTGCGCCTCACCGCCTGACAGCGTACCCGACGAGCGATCGAGGCTGAGGTAGCCGAGCCCGATCTCCACGAACGAGTCGAGCGTGTGCCGCAGCCCGGCCAATAGCGGCGCGACAGACGGCTCGTCCAGACCGCGCACCCACGCCGCCAGCTCGTTGATCTGCATCGCGCAGGCGTCGGCGATGCTGAGCTTCTTGATCTTCGAGGACCGGGCGGCCTCGTTGAGCCGGGTGCCATTGCAGTGCGAACAGGTGGTGAAGGTGACCGCGCGCTCCACGAACGCCCGGATGTGCGGCTGCATCGCCTCGACGTCCTTGGACAGGAAGGACTTCTGGATCCGCGGGACCAGCCCTTCGTGGGTCATGTTCGAGTTCCCGACCTTCACCTTGGTCGGCTCGCTGTGCAGAAAAGTCTGGCGTTCCTGCTTTGTGTACTTGCGGATCGGCTTGTCCGGGTCGAGGCCCGCGGCGGCGAAGATGCGCACGTGCCAGCCGTCGGCGCTGAAACCGGGGACGGTGAGCGCGCCCTCGTTGAGCGATTTACTGTCGTCGTACAGCTGAGACAGGTCGATGTCGTTGACCGAGCCCATGCCCTCGCAGCGTGGGCACATTCCACCGTTGACGGTGAAGGAGCGCTGCTCCGTTTTGCCGGCGCCTTTCTCGACTGTGATTGCCCCGACCCCGCGAACCGATGGGACGTTGAAGGAAAAGGCGTTCGACGAGCCAATGTGCGGCTTACCGAGG
>JAYWEH010000661.1:0-7315 GCA_043780025.1 Deltaproteobacteria bacterium | reverse complement strand
TCGCGAGCAGCGGCGAGTTTTCGTAATCTGGCACCAGCTCTGCAAGGACTCGTTCAGTGCACGACGCACGGCCGTCACAAGGCGAGTCTACGGCGCAGGCGTGCAAGGCGTCGAGCACGTCCGCCCGGAGCAAATGCACATAGACATCGTGCTGCTCGCATTCTTGCTCGCAGTCTCCGACCGAGCTATCCGCATCGGGGACGCAGGCGCCGCTTCGCTCGCAGATCCCCCTGCAGTAGCGCGTGAGATCAGCTGGCACGGCGGCGCGCTCTTCAGACGCAGGTGAGTCGGTCCCGCTGCCGCAGCCGACCGCTGACGCAAACATCAACAGGCAGATACGCACGGTACGCATCAGCATGGACGATTGGCATTTGTTGCTTCTTCTGTCAACGCAGGCGTCACCCCGGCGTTGGATCCATGTAGGCATCTCGGTCGAGCCCAGCGTCGCACCACTCTCGAGACCGCTGGCCGCGAGCCGGCGCCGACCTGCGGGATAGGCGCTGAGCGGGCAGTCGGAGGGGAACTCCCTCTCTTGCTCGTGATCTGCTGTGGGGCGACCCTTTGGGGCCAAACATACGGCGATTGGCCCAGCCCGATCTGGACTCTGACTTTCCGGGCCGGCAGAGCTCAGGTGCACCACATCGAGCTGCGTTCGGAGGTGGCGAGCCTCAGGCGGCCTGCATCAGCCCGGCGCGCTCCAGGGCGTTGAGGGCGGTCAGCGTGCACGCAAGCAAGAAGGTGGTCAGTGCCGCGTAGTGAGCCAGCAAACGCCGCCGCATTTCGTTTGCGTGCGCCCCGATCCGCGCTAGAGCTGACGTGCGCACGGAGGCTCGGACGATGCAGCGCTACTCTTCATTTTGTGCTGGTGTCACGCTAGCGATTGGCACGGCGTGTGGGGCGGGCTCGAGCGACGGGTCTACGCCCCCCGGCGGAGGCGCTGGTGGAGTGGTGGCAGGCTCGGGCGTCGGCGGTGAGCGCCCCGGCATCGAAGAGCCTGGCCCGGGCGAGCCCGACGCCGAGTCCGTGATCGTCAGCTTGGCCCAGCCGGACCTGGGTGAAGCAGGTGCGCTTCGTAGCACTGCTCTCGAGCACACGGCGAGCTCGCTCGCCAGCGCGTTCGCGGTGCCTCACATTGCGGAGCTTGGTTACGATCCGCTCGAAGCGGGCGGCCTTGAGCTGATCGATGATTCGGAACTCGGCCTCGCGGAGCCCGAGCTCCAAGTGCTCGGCGAGCGCGGTTTCGTGATCGTGCCGCGACAGGAGTTTCCCAGCTTCCCGTACGGTTACGCGGCGATCTACGCGGCTGATTTGCCGGTGTTCATCTCGGCGGACATGGTGCTCGAGGCCGTGCACCGCTCGTACGAGTCCATTCTCATCGAGCTCGAGTACGGCACGTTGTCGAACGAGCTCCGTTCGTTGCTCGGCAGCATGCGCCAGCAGCTGGCGGCGAATGGCGCCGAGTTCGCGCCCGAGATAGCGCGCGACGCAGACCTGTTCCTCACGGTTGCGGACAGCTTGCTGCGCGGCGCGGTGGCGGCGCCGCGCGCGCCGGAGCTCGCCGCCCAGGTGCGCGAAATCTTCGATCTCGCGATGGCCGCCGCAGGCGAGCGGGAAATCGAGCTCTTCGGCGCCGCACGCAGCGTGGATTTTTCGCAGTTCGCGCCGCGCGGTCACTACCTCGGGCTCCCGGAGCTCGAGACCTACTTCCGGGCCATGATGTGGCTGGGCCGGCTCGACCTGCGGTTCATCGAGACTGTGGTGAGCGGCGCGCAGGTGTTTCGGCCACGCCAGGTACAGGCGGCGTTCGCCTTGCGGGCGTTGATGGATGACGAGGCGCTCACGAGCTGGCAGCGCATTGACCGCGCCGTGAGCTTGTTCGTGGGCGAGCATGACGCGATGACCCTGCTCGAGCTCGACGAGTTGCTGCGAGCCGTCGGCGCGGCAGATGCCGCGGCGCTCGCGGCGCTGCCCGCCGAGCGCGTCGCCGGAGCGATCGTGGAACATCAATTCGGCGCGCAGCGCATCGCCAGCCAGATCGTGCGCAAGCCCCCGGGCGCCGCGGGCACCCTGTCGCTCGACGCGAGCTTCGCCTTCCTCGGTCAGCGTTACACCGTGGACAGCCACGTGTTCTCCAACGTCGTCTACGATCGCGTGGGCAGTGGTGAGGTGCGGCGCTATGTGCCCAATCCGCTGGACGTGGCGTTCGCCGCGCTCGGCAACGATCAGGCCGTGAGCCTCTTGTCGGGGGAGCTCGAGGCTCACGACTATGCGGGGGAGCTCGGGGCCATGCGCGCGCTCGTGGACGCGCATCCCGAGGAGTACTGGGAGTCGAGCTTGTACACCTCCTGGATGCAGGCGCTGCGCAGTCTGTCGCCGGCGGCGCGCGGCACGGCGTTGGGCGACGCGGGGCTGCCCGCCGTAGCACGCACCGAAAGCTGGGGCCGCCGCGTCCTCGGCACGCAGCTCGCCTCCTGGGCCCAGCTCCGTCACGACACGCTGCTTTACGCCAAGCAATCCTACGGCGCCGGCAACTCCTGCGAGTTCCCGGACGCGTACGTCGATCCGTATCCCGAGTTCTTTCACGGTATCGCTCGCTTCGCCGAAGTCGGGCGCGTGGCATTGGACGAGATCGGCTTCGAGGGCGCAGGCAGCGAGTATTTCGAGCGCCTGGGCATCATCGCTTCCAGATTGGCGGAGATGGCCGAGTTCCAGCGCACAGGCCAGCCGCACTCCGAGGAGCATCTCGCGTTCATCAACGACGCGATTCGAATCGAGGAGGGTTGCGGGTCCCCATTTCAGACGGGCTGGTACGCTCAGCTATTTTACGGTGACGACGGGCTCGCCTTCGATCCGACGATCGCGGACGTCCACACGGATCCGGGCGGGCCCGATCGACCGACCACAGTGCTGCACGTCGCAACCGGTGCGCCGCGCCTGATGGTGATGACGCGCGAATCGTGCGAGGGCCCGCGCGCCTACGTGGGCATCGTGTTCGCCTATCACGAGCGAGTCGCCGAAGGCTTTACGCGCATCAACGACCAAGAGTGGCTGGCGGAGATCGAAGGGCCCACGGCGCTGGCGGACGTGCCGTGGATCTCGAGCGTGTTACCGGCGGCGGCCGAGTGAATCGCTAGGGTTGCGCGCGATTCGCTGCACCACCCCTGACCCCGCGCTAATTTTCAGTCAGGCGAGCTCGAGGAGCCAGACATCCTTCGATCGACTGATGGCCCGAGTCGCGAAAGGCTGCTGGGTCGTTTACGCCAAGCAAGCCGGCAGCTCCGTTGCTTCGGCCATGGCGCCGGCATGTCACCGCGCGTCCTCACGCCAAACCACCCTCGGGCATGATAGCTTCCGCGCGTCTGATGACGCCACCTCCGCCGGAACCTCACTTCAGTCGTGCTCACAGGGGCGGAGCAGCAGCTTTTTTCCTCGCGGGAGCGCGGTGAAAGTAAGCCGATGGGTCGCCCTGGGGCTCGGCGCGCTCGCGTTGGGCCTTGTGGCGCTTGCGGCATGGGCCCCGTCACTGTTCGAGCTCGCTGCGATCGGTGAGGAGCGCGACCTCCCCGATGCGGGGGGAGCGGCAGCGGCGACGCCCGAGGAGGCCACGTTGCTGTTGCTCGCGCTCGATGGCGTCGACCGCGCGTTGTTGTACGAGCTCCTGAAGCAAGGCGAGCTGCCCGTGCTCAGCGCGCTCTTGGGCGGCGCCTCCGGCGGACGCTTTCCTCACGCGCATTTTGATACGGGGCTGCTCTCGACCTTGCCTTCATCGACGCTGGCCGCCTGGGCCACCCTTTTTAGCGGCGTCGGTCCGGCGCGGCACGGCGTCGTGGGCAATGAGTTCTTCATCCGCGAAGAGCGCCGCTTCGCAGCGCCCGCGCCCGTTTCGATGAGCGACCCGGCGCCCGTGCTGCAGACGTACACTGACGGCTACGCCAACCGCCTGCTCATGAGCCCGACGTTGTATGAGCTCGCGCGAGAGCGCAGGCCGGACCTGTCCAGCTGGGTTTCCATGAGCCAGTTCTACACGGGGGCAACGCGGCTGCTCCTCGCGGATCGAACGGTGGTTGCTGATGCGTTTAAGGCGCTCTTGACCAGCGCGACGAACGAAGTTCAAGCCGATGGCCTCTACGCGCAGCTCGATCGCGAGGTTATCGATACGCTCTGCGATACTCTCGAGAAAGAGCGACCACCGCACATCATCACGTTGTATCTGACCGGCACCGATCACTACGCGCACGGCGCGGAATCGGGACCCGACCCGGCGCGGCGCAAATACCTTACGGAGGTGGTCGATCCGGCCCTCGGCCGGCTACGTGATGCGCTCGGTGCGCACGACGCTCTGCGCTCACGTTACGTGGTCGTGGTCTCCGATCACGGGCATACGGCCGTAATTCACGACGAAAAACACGCGCTCTCGACCGAGCCAGAGGATGACCCGCCCGCCGTGCTACGGGCTGCCGGGTTTCGGCTGCGGCCCTTCGAGCTGGAAGTCGAGAAGACCGCGGATTTTCAGAGCGTGCTGGCCTACGGGGGAGCGATGGCCTACGTGTATCTCGCGGACCGTTCATCCTGCATCTCGAAAGGCACGGCCTGCGACTGGGGGCGGCCGCCGCGCTTCGAGGAAGACGTGCTGCCCGCTGCGGAAGCCTTCTATCGTGCCAACGCGAGCGGCCAAGCAGCGCCGAGCCTGCGCGGCACGTTAGATCTGATCATGACGCGAAAGCCGCGGCCTTTCGCAGAGGATGACCTACCGTTCGAAGTTTATCTGGGAGGCGGCAAGCTCGAGTCGCTCGCGCAATATCTCGAGGCCCATCCCCGCCCCACGTATGTCGCTTTCCAGTCGAGGCTCAAAGACCTCGCCGTCGGCAGGTACGGCGAACGGGCCGGCGACCTCCTGCTCCTGGCGCACAGCGGAGACGTCGAACGCCCGGAGGACCGCTTCTACTTTGCGAGTTTGTATCACTCTTGGCACGGCAGCCCGTCGCGGCGCGATTCGGAGGTACCGTTCATTCTGGCCCACCACGGGCGCACCGCGGCCGAGCTCTCGGCCATGACGCAAGCCGCGTTCGGTAGCGCCCCGCGGCTGCACGACGTCACGACGCTGTTGCTCGATCTGATCGCTCCCAAAGTTTCGAAGCGCCGTCCAGACTAGAACAGGGGACGACCGCTATCGGCTTCATGAGCTGTAGCATGCGGGCGCGGATCGGTGTGCTTTGGATTATGGACGGCAAGGGTCAGCTGCCCTCCTCGTGGACATACCTCGACGACGGTCACGGCCGCGTCGATCAAACACGATGTCGACGCCGCAGGGGAACCACGGGCATTCGCGCGGCTGCCGCCACGAGGTCAAGGAAGGCACTGCGGACAACGTCATTGAGAATGGAGAGCGCGGGATCGCGCGAGAGTTCCCCGCGCAAATGGATCCGAGGGTGGACCGGGTCGATCGCGACCGGCGATTCGAGTGCGACCAAATCGAATTGTGACGCGAGGCTCGCGAATACGACGTGCGGCGTCGCCATCAGCATGTCCGTGGCCGCGAGCAGCGGCGCGGCGTGCATGAACTGCGGGACGATGGCGCCCATCCGACGCTTCACCTTCTTCTCTCGCGCGAGCCGGTCGACGTCACTCTCCCTGTCGCGACCCCGGCGGACGCGCACGTGCGGCCAGCGTTCCCACGCCTCACGGCTCCAGGCGCGTGTCGCCGGATGCCCTCTCCGCGCGAACACTACCCAGCGCAGATCAGGAAGCGGTTCCGAGATCACGTCCTCGATTTGTCTTCGCAGCGGCGACCCGATCGCGATGTCCAGACGTCCTTCCGTGAGCTCCCGATCGATCCATTCGTCGGTTACGACGAACTCTACGCCCGTACGCGGCGCGCGGAGCCTGAGCCCCTGCAGAACAGCGGGAAGAACGGCCGAAACGAAGTCCGGCGCGCCGAGAAGAAAAACGCGCTCGCTCGTCGCAGCGTCGAACGAGTCCTCGGCTCCAAGCACACGCTCGATCGATCGAAGGATCTTTGGGAGCTCGAGGGAGAGGGTCACCCCTTTAGGTGTGAGCTTCATCTCGCGACCGCTGCGGATGAGGAGAGGGTCCTCGAGCTGGTCACGCAGGCGCGCGAGCGTGTGGCTCGTTGCCGATTGAGTGAGGTGCAGACGACGCGCGGCGCGGGTGACGTGGCGTTCCTGCAGGAGTGCGTCGAGAGCTACGAGCAGGTTGAGGTCGAACTTCGAGACATCGATGGCATGCATGGCTCATGCACAATCATGCACTTCCCACATGCCCCGGCAATCCCCATTTTGTCGCAATGACAATGAACGTGATCATCGCGGGCGCAGATGCGGAGAACATGCGCGGAGCGCAAGCGGCAGTGAGGGAAGCCGGCTTCGACCCAATTGCTACCTTCAGCGAAGAGGAGGCCCTGGCCTCGATTCGCCGAACGGAGAAGCCGTTCGCGGTCATTACGGGTGGGGCCTTTGATCAAGCCGCGCATGATCGCATGGCCGCAGTCGCTAAGCCGAAGGGGGCGATCATGATCAAGGCATTCGTCGGGGTCAGCCGTCCGGACCACTCTGCCGCGAAGGCCTACTTCGTCGAGCATATCGTGCCAGCGCTCGTCGCCGCGAGGGGAGTAAAGCGCACGAGCACTGTTGCGATTGTCGTCGGCAGCACGCGGCCGGGGCGCAAAGCGGAGGTTGTCGCCCGCTGGGTCCACGCCATCGCAAGCAAGAGAGACGATGCCACATTCGAGGTCGTCGACCTCGCGGACTTCGCGCTTCCGCTCTTGGACGAGCCGACCCCGCCGGCGATGGGCCCACCGATCCACGAGCACACAAAGAGATGGGCTGCCACCATCGACAAGTTCGATGCCTATGTCTTCGTCACCCCCGAGTACAATCGCGGACCGCCCGGCGCCCTCAAGAACGCGATCGATTTCCTCTACCGCGAATGGCACAACAAGGCGGCGGGGTTCGTTAGCTACGGTGTCACCGGAGGCACGTGCGCCGTTGAGCAGCTCCGGCTCGTGATGGGAGAGCTCCAGGTGGCCGACGTGCGGACTCATGTTGGCCTCTCGCTCTCCACCGACTTTGAGAACTTCACGACATTCAGGCCGGCGGAGCGCCACACTCGCGCCGTCACCCAAATGCTCGATCAGCTTGTGGCGTGGGCCGACGCTCTGCGCACGGTGCGAGAGAACCAACGACCGGTCGTCCACGCGGCGTAGGGGCGCCTCGGCGCCGAAGTCCATCGCGAGAAACCAACAGGTGTCACGCGCAGCATCGAGCAGCAACGCTCGCCCGTGGGGATACACGGCCAC
>JAYWEH010000660.1:0-17227 GCA_043780025.1 Deltaproteobacteria bacterium | reverse complement strand
GGCGCGTGCCGCGGTGTACAAGGATCGCCTGTACGCGAGCGGCGGGGACGGCAAGATCTACCGCCTGTCGGAGGACGGTGCGAAATGGGACGCCGCTGGGGCGGTGCGCTTCCCACGGTTGTTTCACGAAATGGTGCCGAGCGATCGCGGGCCGCTCATGCTCGCCGGTATCCCCAGCAACAACCGTGGCGGCCGCATCCGGATGATCGAGCGGCTCTCGGAAGAGCCGGCCCCGGCAGGCCTCGTGATGAACCTCGCCAGCGACGGCCCTGCCAAAAACCGCCAGGGCGCCTTCATGTGGAGCCAGCAGCTGTACCTGTTCGGTGGCAACAACAGCCTGGGGCAACACGACTTCGCACCGGAAAACTTCGTCAAGCAAGCGACGCGGCTCGACCTGGGCGCCCTCGAGTGGCGGCCGGTGCCCGAGTTTCCGGCGGCTCGCCAGTCGATGCAGGGCATCGTGATCGGCAAGGAGCAGGAGACGGCGCTGCTCATCGGCGGGTTCGGTTTCTCCGGCAACGTGCTCAGCACGCACGCGGACGTGTACCAGCATGACATCCGCAAGAAGGAGTGGGCGCCCGCGGGCGCAAAACAGCTGCCCGAGGGGCGCAGCCAGTTCGGCGTCGCAGAGTGGAAGGACGCGGTCTGGGTCTTCGGCGGCATGAACTTTGATGGTCGTCGGGAGCAAGCGGATCAGATCCGTCACACCGCGCAGATTCTGCGGCTCGACACGTCGAAAGCCGACGCCCAATTCGAGGACGCCGGCTTCGCCCTGAAGGAGCCGCGCCGAGCGTTCGCCGGCGCGTTGAGCGAGGGCAAGTACTATCTGGTCGGAGGCATGCGCGAGAACTTCCAGATGGTGCAGAGCTGCGAGGTCGTCGACCTCGACGCCAAGACGACGGCGTCGCTGCCCTGCCCTCCAGAGCATCGCCTCGGCGCCGAGATGGTCGCGCTCGGTGGCAAGCTCTATCTGGCGGGCGGCAGTGTGGACAAGGCCGGTACCCGCGAGAGCACGAAGCGCCTCGAGGCCTTCGATCCCAAGAGCCAGAGCTGGACAGCGTTGACGGCCTCCGTGCCCCTCGACACGGCTGAACAGATGCGGGCGTTCGCCTACCAGGATCAGCTGGTGCTGTTCTCTTCGCACCAGAGCAACGCGAAGGTTCAGGTCGCGCTACTGGACCCCAGGGCGCTCGACGCGGGCCGTCAGAATTTCGTGACCGCGGAGATTACGAAGCCACTGCAGTGATTTTGGCTCCCCACCGGTCCACCCTCCGCGTGGCAGATTACGCCGAACCGCTCGGAGGCCTTTGCCTCGAGGTGCAGGGGCTCGCTCAGGATTTCTGCGAGCGTCTCAACACCAAAGGGCTCGCCCACCGGATCCCAAACAACGGCCGCGTCTGGCACGTCGCCAACGTGATCTGAGCGACGCCGGGTCGGACCTGGATCGAGTGGCCGCGCCGAGGGGGCGCGGCCGTGCGCCCCTCCGCTCAGCCGCCGTCCGGCGCGCCTGCGTCTCCCGCCACCGGCGGATCCGGCGGCTCGCGACAAGACAGCGCGCCCATGCCATTCGGCCCCAGCAAGCACTCCGTGTCCGGCGTGGGCGCGCATTCGGTATCGGTCACGCACGCGAGGCGCGAAGTGCCCTGACAGCCGCCGCTTTCGATGGCCGGTGCGCACACCGGAGTGCCGCCGAGCCCTCCGCCCACGCAGCAGGCCTGCCCTTCGGGGCAATTGCCGGGTGTGCACGGAGGCGGTGTGCAAAGCGTCACCCCGCCTCCGCCGCCCCCAAACAATGGATCACACGTGTTGCCCTCGGGGCAGTCGCCGTCCTGTTCACAAACCTCCCGTTGCCCGAGCGGACACGCTCCATCCGTCCCCGGAGCGGCGCAGGCCGGTACCGCGCCGCCTCCGCCCCCGAGCGGCCGGCAACACAACTCGCCGGTACCGCAGCTCGCTGTGGTGCACGCTGCGGGCCCGCAGGTCCCGTTGTTGCACGCGCCGCCGTCAGCACACTCGGAGTCTTCGAGACACAGCTGATCCGCGCCGTCGGCACAGCTAGTTTCACAGGTTGTGGTCGCGTCGCCGCCACCGGGCCCGCCGAAGCCACCACCCGTGCTGCAACAGACCTGTCCCGAGCCACAGCTCACGCTGCTGGAACAAGCGGCGCTCGAAGTCGTGCCCTCCGGACAAGCCTCGGCCGTCGGCGCACAGCTGAACATCCCGCCTCCCGCCACGCAGCACACCAAGCTGGGGGCCACGCAGAAATCGCCCCCACCGCCGCAATTCACCGCGCCGCTTTCAATGAGATTGACCGGCACCGTGGGATCGCGATTCGGGTCCAAACTGACGGTACCCGGGTTGCCTTCGGTGTTTGGATTGCCCGATGTCGCGCCGCTGCCGCTGCTGCCCGACGTATTGCCGTTGCCGGTCGGAGAATTCGTGCTGCCGCTCGCCCCCGCGGCGTTCATCGCGTCTGAGCTCTCGGAATCACCGCAAGCGAAGATCGGCGCCGCCGAGCCAACGAGGCCCAGAGAAAGTCTAAGAATGAATCGTGAATGTTTCATACGTCTACCTGCAAATCAGAAAGTGCCGAGCCCGTGAGAGTTCGTCGAGTGGAAAGGTCGCATCACGGCGAGGCCAAACGCCTTCGCCCCGAGCCACCTGACGCCCGCAGCATGTGACGGTGTCGGCGCTCGACACAAGCCCGCCGGGCCTGCAATCTTCGAGCGCGGCGCCTGCGCCAGCGCAATGGCCGGCAAGTCCCGGTCGGACCGCGTCGTCGCAACGACTTTTAGCGCCGCCGCCGCAATCTCGACGTCGCACAGTGATCGTTTCCGGTGTGGCGGCTCATACACCGCCACTCGTCCGCCGCACGCTCCGATCACAGCGGGGCTTCCTGCCACGGGGCGGTTAACTATTGTGGACCCTGCGCTGAACGGGGCCGCGACGTGCACCAAGGCGCCGGTCGGCCTCAGTCGTCCTCGATTTCCCCCTCCTGCTCTTGTTCATCTTCGCACTCGCCCTGCTCGCAGCTGCCTTCGGAACAATCGTCGTCACTGCTGCAGCCACAGACGCCCCAGCGCCGTGAGGCAGGTGGGGCGCTCTTGGGGTTCTTCGGTGCAATCGGCACTGGTGACGCACTCGACGCAGACGCCTGCCCCTGGATCGCAGCGGCGAAGGTTGCCCTCGCTACAGGTGTCGTCGCCGACGCATTCGACGCAGACGCCCAGATCGGCGTTGCATCGGTTCCCGTCGTCGCAGGAGTTCTGGGCATCACAGGGTTCGGTGCACTCGCCGGTTACTGGATGGCAGAGTCGTTCAGCGTCGCAGGCAGCTGCCCGTACACAAGCCAGACAGCCTTCTGCGCCCGGCCTGCACAGGGCAGCATCGGGCCCGACCGGCACCGCAGGGGGCGCCTCAGCGTCGGGGGCCGGGTCGGCGGGGGGCTGCTCGACGCCCAAGTCGCTGCGTTCCGGGAACAGCGGGATTTCGAGCGGATCGCAAGCCCCACCCAGGACGAGGGCGACCGATGCCGCACCCCACATGGTGTGAACGCGCTTCATGGCCTCTCCAGAGCAACGTCGCGCGCTTCGTCGCGCGCGTAGCCATCGCGGTAATCGCCGAGGTATTGCCGGGCGCGCTGGGCTGCGTCTCGCGTGCGGCCCAGCCGGTGCAGCAACCGGAATCGCTCGACCTCTGCCTCTTGCGAGAGCACCGAGTCCGGGTGGCGCGCGATGAACGCTTCGACGTCGCTCAAAGCGCTGTCCGGGTTGCCGGCTTTCTTTTTGGCCATCGCCAGAGAAAACAGGCGATTTTCCTCCGATAGAGTCGAGTCATAGCGCGCACCGCGGCCTCCCGCTCGCGCCTGACGCGCGCGATGCGCTGCGCTCGCCTTGGAGACGCGTTCCGATTGAGCAGCGCGCGCTGGTTCTTTTCTCTCGCTGGCCTGTGCGGAAGTCTCGGCAGGAGCTGGGACCGGATCGGGGACGACCGGCGCGGATACGACGGGCGGGGGCCACTCATCACCGGCAGTGAGCCGGACCTCTTTGCCGCCAGAGGTCACCGCGACCACTCCACGCGTCACCGCCACGCGCGTGAGCCCGCGAGCGACCTCGACGCTGAAACGAGTGCCATGGACGACGACCAGGGCGTCCGGCGTGCGCACCGAAAACACCTGCGGTCGAACGCGCTCGGGCACGTCCACCTCCACGCGACCCCGCGACAGCAAGATGCTCTCGCTGCCGCTTCGTCCAGCTTCAATGATGTTCAAGACGGCTCGATTGGAGATGTGCGTGCGAGCGCCGCTCGCAAATGCGATCTCTGCGGGCGCCTCGGCCGTCTCGAGCGCGGTGCCTTCGACCAGTGTGACGTCCCGCGCCACAGCCGTGCCCGCTGCGTTCGTCAAGCGCAGCGAGTTCTGTGATGACACCACACGCACGCCCGGTTCAATTCCTTCCACCCGATCAGCCACGCCCTGGCGATCGAACGACCACGCGCCAACAACACCGGCTGCGACGGCGGCCGCCACCGCGAGCCCCGCTCCGGCCCGCGTCCAACGCGTTCGGCGCTGCCGACGGGCCGCTATACCCCGTAGCACGGCTGCCGCTCGATTGATCTGGCGCGCTTCATCCGACTTGTCGCGTGCGCTGCGATCCAGCGGCTCGTCACGCCACGCCGCCAGCAGTTCACGCGGGTTCGGCTTGCGCTGCAACGGACCGTTCATGTTTCGATCCTTTCGTCTTCAGCGTCGAGGCCGAGGCGAACCGCGAGCTCCCTGCGGCCGCGCGACAGACGGGTTTGAGCCGCGGTCACCGACGTACCAGTCATGGCGGCGATCTCCAATAGCCCGTGGCCGAGCACGTCGTGTAGCACCACGGCTTCGGCCTTGGGTGGAGCCAATTGCGACAACTCTTCGCGCAAGCGCTGCACACTCTGTCGAGACGCGACCTGCCTTTCCACGTCATCCGGGGAACGCTGCAAGTTGACCAGCTCCGGCTCGGCACGAAAATCGAACACTTTGCGCTGCCGGTAGCGGTTACGCAGCGTCTTGAGCGCGACGCGCGCCGCGATGCTGCTGGCCCAGGTTTTCAAACTACAGGCTTGGGCGTAACTCTGTTTGGCCAAGGTCAGAATGATTTGTTCAAATACGATCTGTACCAAGTCCTCGTGTTCGGCTTCCCGGCGCCCGAACACCCGCACCAGGCTCATTTCGACCGCTGGTAAGAGCCGCCGGTACAGCTCGGCCGCAATGCGGTCGTCCCCACGGACGATACCGTCGAGCAGCTCCTGCTCACTCGCGAGCAGCACGACTTCCGCGTGAGCCTTGCTCGCACCACCTTGGAGCGCGCGCAGGCGGGTGCGCTCTATCACCGCGAAAATCCTGTGATTACCGGAGTGTACCAACCTGAGCTGGGCTGCTCGCAACACATTCCCAAAGCTTGGTACCCCGAGCGCGGAAAATCAGGCTCCGCGCGGCATTTTTCGCGCGCTGCGCCGATCATGCTGTCCGGCCAGACGTGTCGCTGCGGGCCCGAGGAGCTCTCGCGGTCACGGCGCAAGCCACAACCCCAATGAGGCGGTGAGCTCGCCAGCGGGCAGCTCCGATTCGACGCTGCCGTCCCGCGCGATCAGGCGCGTCCGGCGCCCGATGCTGCTCAGCGCGAGCTCAAACCACAGCCCACCCCAGTTTGTGAGTTGCCATGTAGCGTCCGCGCCTCCAAGCGCGAGCGCGCTCCATTCCCGATGAGCCCGCGTCCCCTCCGCGTCACTCGCTTCGACGCCAAGCCCGCGCACGCCCAGACCTGCTGCGAGCCCGAGGGACCACGAGGGGGATACGAAGTGCCGATACCCGGCTCGCGCGGTGAGCCGGAACCAATCCAGATTCAGGCCGGGCGTGGCACTCATCGCGGAGTAATCGCCGGCGAGCGAGAGCTGCACACCGGAGCCGAAGATCCACGCGAGGCGGGCGTCTCCTCCCCAGCGCAGCGGTTGGTTTGTGCCGCTTTGGGCCAACAAAATGCCGAGCCCGATGAATGCCCGCGGCCGCACGACGAGCACATCGGGAGCGGTGACGGAAGGTAGATCCGGTTCTGCCTCGGCCGCCGCCGGATCTCCGGCTGCGCGCTCCGCCGCTTCAATCTCTCCCACCAACGTGGCCAGCGCCAGTCCCACGGTACGCCAGCATTCGGCGGGGGGATCCCCCGAGCCAAAGTCGAGCTCACGCACCGACCAGGCCGCACGCTCCTCCCGGCGACGGCCCACCTCGATGCGCACGGACCGGCCTGTGACGTCCTTCACGCGCACGATGGCCACCGCCTCGGGCACGCTTGCGACGGCGGCGACCTCGGGAACACAGCGACCGTGGCTCAACGCCCCGCTGCAGGCGTCCACCACCCAGGCCAACTGATCGGCGGTGGCGTCCGTACCCATGTCAACGACGACGAGTTGCACGCCGCCCTAGCTTAGCGCGGCCTGACAAAGAGTTCGAAATCGTTCCAGATGAGGACGCTCGTTCGCGAGCTGCCTGCTTTGCTCGTGTGAGGGAACTATGCGGGCCTCGGTGACACCCCGTGCCTCAATCCCCACGTGGTCTCCCGAACACTACCCCTAACTGGGAGATGGCGACTCATGTTGATCAAAACACGATGGACTAGCGCGCTCGCTTTGACTATTGCGCTCGGCTGCGGCTCTTCGGGGGTGTCCGCTGACAGCTCTCGTTCCAGTGCGCTCACCGCGGCCGACTCGGAGGAAGCGGACGCGGACCTGGCGGACGACACTCTCGCGGCCGAACCGACCGCCCCCACTCCGCAGCGCTGTCCCAAAGAGGAAGGGCCCGATGATCCCCAGGGCGATGACGAATCCGAGGGGGACAGCGACAGCGACGAGGACGCCGACGGCGACAGCGATAGCAGCGAAGGTGACGGCGACGACACCGAGAGCGACGACACCGAGAGCGACGAGGACGCTGAAGACGAGGACGACACCATCGCCAAGAGCACCAGCGGCGATGCCGACAGCGACAGCGGCGATGCCGACAGCGACAGCGGCGATGACGCCGACAGCGACAGCGACAGCGACGATGACGCCGACGGCGATAGCGACAGCAGCGACGGCGATGATAGCGATGGCGACGACGACGCTCCCGGCACCGAGGGCGAGCCGGAGGGTGATTGTGTCGTGCCCCCAGCGCCCGATCCGACCACCGAGGTGCGCTGAGTAACCCTCGAATGCGGGCGGCTACGAGCCTCGGCTTCGGTGGAGCGTGACTGCGACGCCCTCCCCGCGCGCGCAAACGCTGGTCACCTGGCTGCTCGGCGTGTCCTTCCTCACCGGAGTGCACGTCGAGCAGCGAGAGCCAGCGTCGGTCGCGCCCGTGGCCCTCACGGACTCCATTTACGAGCGTGAGTTCACGGACGAAATGCTCTTGCGCCTGGAGCCCGACGCGTGGGAGTCACTGGAGCGTCGGCCGCGCCGGTTCGTAGAGGGCGAGTTCGAACATCGCGGAGTGAGCCAGCGAGTCCAGCTGCGGCTCAAAGGCCATCGCTCGATGCGCAAGCTCGGCGAGAAACCGGCGTTCAGGCTCGAATTTCCGGACGCCGGCCCCGACGGCCTACGCGCGTTGGTCTTGAACAACCTGGTGGAAGATCCCACGGCTCAGCGCGAGGTGCTCGCCTACTCGTGGATGCACGAGATCGGCATCGCCGTGCCGCGCACTAGCTACGTTCGGGTGCGGCTCAATGATAGAGACAAGGGGTTGTATCTCGCGGTCGAGCCGCTCGACGACGAGTTTGTCGAGGCTCGCGGGGGAGGGCCCCACGACTTGCTCTACGAAGGTGAATACGGATGTGACATTCAAGCAGCCGACGTCGCCGGCTTCGATCCGGACGCAGGCCAGGACCCGAAACGACGGCAGCTCCACAGCTTCGCCGAACGGGCCGCAGACCCCGAGCTCGCATTCGACGGAGCACGGGGTCCGCTCGACATGCCCGCCTTCCTTCAATACCTGGCAGCCAGCGCGCTGATCGGCGACTTCGACGGCTATCGGCACGCGCACAACTACTACGCTCATTACCGCTCGACATCGAGCAGATGGACGTTCTTGCCCTGGGGACTGGACCGCGCCTTCACCAAGCGCCTCGGCATCGACGACAGCCAGGGTCTGTTGGCGCGGAATTGTTTTCGGGACGCGAGATGCAAGCTCGAATACGCGCGGACCTTGCACGCGCTCGCCGCGAGCTTCGAAGCGTTCGACCTGCCGGCACAGGCGCGCGAGCTGGCCACGCGCGTCGATGAGTACCGGGCGCCCTCACCGCCCGAACGCGAAGCCAAGGTCGCGAGCGCCCGTGAGGAGCTGGATGCTTTCCTGCGCGAACGGCCCACCGAGGTGCGCTCCCAACTCAGCTGCCTCGACGCCGGCGGCAATGAGCTAGACCGCGATGGTGACAGTTACGGATGCACGGACTGCAACGATGCCAATGCCTCAGTGCACCCCGGATCGAATGAAAGCTGCAACGCGATCGATGACGATTGCTCCGGGCTGGCCGATGACGCCGCGGAATGCTCCTGTGAAATCGCGACGATCGACGGCACCGACTACCACTTTTGTGCCTTGCCCATGCCCTGGACCGAGGCCGATCAACTCTGCAGGGAAAAAGGCCTATCGCTCGTTCGCGTCGACTCGAAGCGCCTGTCCAGGGCACTGTATCGCAATGCCAGCCGCATTGATGAGCAACGCTGGTGGATCGGCTACTCCGACGCCCAGACCGAGGGAGACTTTCGCTGGCGCGACGGCGCGCGAGGCTCCTTCACGTATTGGAGCAAGCACCAGCCCGACAACGGCAGCTGCAACGAAGACTGCGCCGCCCTGCGCTCGAAAGCAAACGGGCGCTGGCACGATACTCATTGTAACCAACATCGTCCGTTCATCTGCGGACCTGGTCCGAAGGGGCCTGTCGCCACCGGTCCTCGCTGAGTTCGATTCCGTGCAAATCAGCCGCCAGCGGTCGGCGATTGCGACGCCGCCTGCGCGCACGGGAGGCGAATCTCGAGGTGTGCCCCAGGGGGCCCATCGATGAACTGGACACTGCCGCCGTGGCGCCGCGCCACATGCGCGATCAAGGCCAGGCCCAACCCGTGTCCGGGCACCATGTGCTCGATGGCAAACGGCGCGCGCACGAAGGGCTCGAACACCCGCGTGCGTTGATCCTCGGGCACCCCAACTCCGTCGTCGTGGACGATCAGCACCACGTCTGATCCGGCCTCAAACACGACCACGGCGACATTGCTCCCGAACTTCAGCGCATTGGCCAGCGCGTTCGAAAACATCGTGGTGAGCAGCGCCGTATCCCCCCATACTGTAACGTCGCCGCTCGCGGCGCGAATCGACACGCGTCGGCGGTCGACTTCGGGCAGGTGCGCCACGCCGTCTTCAATCAGGTCGTGCACGGACACGAACTCGGCCGCGGACCACTGGCTGTGGTCGGGCAGCGCCAACACCAACAAGCGCTCGACTAGCGTCTGAAGCTCGACCACCTTGAGCTTGGCGCGCGTGAGATCCCTGACCGCGTCAGGGTTCAACGTGGCGTCCTCTGCGAGCAACTCGAGCTCGCCACGGATGGTGGTGAGTGGAGTTCGGAGCTCATGCGCCGCGTCCGCGGCAAAACGCTCCGCGTGTCGCATGGCGATGCCGATGCGCGTCAACAGAGCGCTGATGGTCTCGCGAAGCGCATCGACTTCCACGATTCCAGTTGCAGCGCCGAGGTCCTCCTTCACGGCCCCCGCGGCATCGATGCCCGCAACCCGCTCGCGCAGCTCCGACAGCGGCCCTATCAGCAACCCGGCAACGGGGCGACTCGCCAACCACGCTCCCACACCCGCCAACAGCGCCGCGAAGGCCGAAGCGAAGATCAGAAGCGACGCGATCCCGTTGTGGCCAGTCGCCGCAACGACCCGGAGCCCGCGTGCGGTGGGAGTGGCGCAAGCGTGAACGCCACGACTGATCGTGCAAGTCGCGGGAGCGAGCGGCAGCACTCTCGGGTCCCCGGCCAGGCGCCGCACCGAAGGCGCGTCGAAGACCGCAAACGCAATGCCGGTGTGGCTCATTTCTCGATCCTCGTCCGCCACAATCAAGCCGATGCTGGTGAGGTCGGGAGGCGCCTCGTCGAGCTCGGTCGCTAACACGATGGCCGCATCCATGATCCTGCGGTCGTCAGCGCGGCGCACCAAATAGGTCGCAAAAACGCTGGTGACGGCCACGGCTGCCACTGCTGCGAGCATCGCGGACGCGGCGGCGCCGAGCGCCACTCGGGTGAGCAGGCTACGACTTGACGGGATTGTCAGGTTGCGTACTCCCGCTGAGTGAATAGCCCTCGCCGCGAAGCGTCTTGATCAAGTCCGCTCCAAATTTCTTGCGCAGTCGAGCCACCAGTACCTCCAAGCTGTTGCTGGTCGACTCGCCGGTATCCCCCCAGACGGTATCGAGCAAATCCTTGCGAGTGGTGATGCGTCCAACTCGGCTCGCGAGCAACTCCAGGATGGCCCACTCCCGTGCCGTCACCGCGACCTGACGCCCCTCGCGAAAAGCGCGGCGTCCCGCGAAGTCGAGCGTGATCGAGCCGTGAACGTGAAAAAACGCCCTGGACACAGGCCCGCGCCGCGCCAACGCGCGCACACGGGCCCTGAGCTCCGCCAGAGCGAAGGGCTTGGTCAAGTAGTCGTCCGCACCCGCGTCGAGGCCCTGCACGCGCAGCTCGACCTGAGTTCGAGCGGTCAAGATCAGAATCGGTATGGCGCTTTCTCCACGCCGGAGCTCCCGGCATAGCTCGAGGCCCGAGCCGTCCGGCAGTCCCAGATCGAGCACCAACAGGTCAATTCCTGTTTGGAATGCGCGGCGCGCCTCCGCGATGCTGCGTGCCGCGGTGATGCTGTGGCCGTCGCGCTCCAGCGCGCGCGTGAGGACGGCCAAGACATCCTTGTCGTCGTCAACGACTAGCACTCTCACGCTACCGCACCTACCACGTCACCCGACGGATCGAAACCGGAACGACGTATCAGCACCCATGTTATCAGTCGGTAGTGTTGGTAATGAGTCTCCTGCCAAGGATGGAGCACGGCCTCGTGCGCCGGCTCGTGCTGGGTCGCGGCCTTCGGGGACTCGTGGACGGATTGCTGAGCGTCATGTTGGCCGTCGACCTCACGCTCCGTGGCTACACTGAACGCGAGGTCGGCGCGGTGATCACGGTCACGTTGCTCGGCTCCGCGTTGCTGACGCTGGTGGTCGGGCTGGGCGGTAGCCCGCTACGCGCGCGCAGAGTGCTCGGATTTGCGCCGTTGGTGATGCTCGGAACTGGGCTCGGTCTTGCCTACGCCGACAGCCTGACACTGCTCCTCGCCATCGCCTTTGTCGGCACGCTGAATCCTTCCGGGGGCGACGTCAGCATCTTTCTGCCGGCGGAACAAGCGGTGTTGGCCACGGAGGTGCCGGCCGAGGCACGCACGCGCGTGTTCGCTCAATACGCGCTGGTCGGTTCGCTGTGCGCGGCGCTCGGCACGTTGGCAAGCGGCTTACCGCAACGTATGGCTGCCGGCCTGGAACTGTCGCCTGAGCACGGCCTCACTCCGGCGTATTGGATCTACGCTGGCGCGGGCTTCGTGCTGTTCGTGCTCTACGCCCCGGTGCGCCGGAGCGTGCCGCGCGGCGCACCTCGCGCTCCTGCCTCCCTTCCCGGCTCGACGCCGCGGCCGCGCGTACGCCCAGTCGTGTTTCGATTGGCAGCCCTATTTTCACTCGACTCGTTCGGCAGCGGCTTCGTCATCCAGGCTCTATTCGCTCTGTGGCTGTTGTCGCGGTTTGGCCTCTCGCTTCAAGCCACCGGCGCCGTGTTCTTCGGGGCTGGCCTCCTGTCAGCCTTTTCTCAGCTCGCCTCCGCGCCGTTGGCCCGGCGTTTTGGCCTCGTCCGCACGATGGTGTTCTCTCACATTCCAGCCAACGTCTTTCTGATGGCCACGGCGTTGGCCCCGAGCGCTGGCGTTGCCATCGCGCTGATCTGGGCGCGCAGCGTGCTGTCATCGATGGATGTTCCGGCGCGTCAAGCACTGGTGATGGGTCTCGTACCTGCTGAGGAGCGCCCGGCAGCCGCGAGCGTTACCAACGTGCCGCGCAGCCTGGCTGCAGCTCTCTCACCGTTACTTGCCGCGTTATTGCTCGAGGCGGGTGCGTTTCACTGGGCGCTCGTGCTCGGCGGCGCCCTGAAGATCACTTACGACGTGCTGCTACTAGCCCAGTCGCGAGCGCTCGAAGCGAGCAGCCGCCTCATCGATTCATGAAGCTCGCTGACCGGCTCCCTCTCTATCCTTGGCCTCGACGCGATAGAATCGAGCACTAGTTGGACAGCGCGTTCAGCTGGCGTTCAGCTGATTCTAGTTGAACCCAAGAAGTGAACGAGCAAGGCACGAATCCACTACCGTGCGGCAGCGGCGAGCGCCTCGAGAGCCGTTGCCCAGTTGACTTCGGCGCCGAGCCCTCGTTACATGACGCACGCGAGAGCCAGGCGTGCGGCACCGACTGCTGCCGATAGCAGCGGGCGACGAGTGCGCACCGAATGCACGCTTGGCTGGGAAGTCGACCAGGAGGAGGCTCGAATGAAGCCCGTCAACGCCACCGTTGTGAGTTTTGGGTTTGTATGCCGGAGAGCCGTGCCGACGCTCGCCTTCCTAATTTCGGCGTGCGGAGGCGAAGAGCCTCCAGACCTGCAGGAGCTCGCGGACGACGCACTGAACGAGGAAGAAAGCGCTTACGAGGAGCTACTCGAGGCCATCGACGAGCTGGATGCCAACGACGGCCTGGATCATCTGGACCAGCGCGCAATCACGGAATGGGCGAGCGATGGCGTGATGGAAGAGCGATTGCCATTCCTGTTCGATCACGGCGACGAGCTCACGGAGCTGCAATTTACCGCCGCAGACGGCATCGGATCCTTGAAAACGTTTTCACGTTTTTCGAGGTATCCGACGGAAGGGCTCTTCACGGGGCCCAACGCGAGTTCCTGCGGCTCGTGCCACGATCAGCCGCTAGGCAACGGCGCCGGGCTGAACGTCGCCAACGTCGTTCAGGACCCTGAGCCCGGCGTGGCGGGCACCTTCAACGTACGAAACACGCGCAACATGAACGGTGACGCTTGGCTGCAAATCGCGAGTGTCGAGATGACCATCGACCTGCAGCAGCTCTACACGACGCTGAAGGAAGGCGCTGCGGCGGCGGGAGGCGAGCGCCGCTCCGTCGAGCTCGAATCCAAGGGCATCAGTTTTGGCAGCTTGGAGTGTTGGCTGGAAGCCAGCCTGACGCCGGCAGCGGTGCAGTGCGACTACGGGAACGTGGAAGGAGTGTCCATCGACCTCGTCGTGCGCATGGGTGGCTGGAAGGGCAATCACGCGACAATCCGAGCCTTCTCCGAGGACGCGTTTTTCGGCGAGATGGGCATTCATTCGGATCGGTTCGCTTACCATGTCGCGGATCCGCGCTTAGCGCTGCCCGACGACATTCACCTCGATCCGCCGGACGTGGACGAAGACGGCGTGACGCACGAGATGTCCGTGGGCGACTTGACCGCGCTGACTCTGTATCTGGCCGCGCAGGCCCCCCCAACCACCTTGTTGACCTTGCGCGACGAAGGCAAGCTGCGTCTGAGCGCGGAGCAGGAAGCGCGCATCAATCGCGGCGCGGAGGCCTTTTCTTCCGTGGGCTGCGACTCGTGTCACGTTAGCGCGCTGCGCGTGGAGACCAGTGTTTATGCGGAGCCCGACGGCCGGCGCCCGGCATTCTACGACGTGCCTCTGGCCGAAACGGACAACGGCTATGACGTCGAGCAACCCGTGTTGATGGATCTCGCGTCCTCCGAGGTCGTCGAGCGCCACCTTCCGGCGGTGCTGGACGGGACCGATCGTTACTTTGCGGTGCCGGCCATGACCGATCTGAAGCGCCACTTCCTGGGCGAGCACCTCTGCGACGAGGCCAAGACCTACACGCCCGTGAGCGCGAGCCACGTCCCCGCGCAAGTGCCGGCGGACGCCGTCGACCGTGGCGTGAGCATGGCCATTGACCGTTGTGAGTTCATGACCGCAGATCTGTGGGGCATCGGCGGAACGGCTCCGTACATGCACGACGGCCGAGCCACGACCCTGCGCGAAGCCATCTCGAGCCATTGTTCGAGTGGTGAGCGCGTCGGCCAGGCCAACGCGACGTGTGAAGCGTTCGAGGGCCTGCCCGGTGAAGATCAAGACGACTTGATCGCGTTTCTGCGCAATCAGGTAATGGAGCCGGAGCCGGAATGAACAGCGTCTGTACAGTGTCGGTGAGCCGCCTGCTCTGCTTGGGCCTGCTTTCGAGTGTCGGCGCTGGTTGCTCTTCGGACGCAGACGCTGGCGCCGCCGGCGTCAATCCAGGTTCGCTGGGCGTCGAGGGGCCGATCTTCGATGATACCTCCGAGGACAGCGCCACCATCGTGGGCTTCGATGGCGAAGCCTGCGCGGGCCAGATCGCCGGAGCGGAAGTCGCCCCGTCAGTGCTGCAACTGTTGGTGGACACGAGCGGCTCGATGAATCAAGACGCACCGGGCCGCGGCTCCAAATGGGTCCAGACGCGCCGGGCCGTACTGAATGCCATCGAAGGCATGCCGGGCGACACCGCCCTCGGTGTGGTGTTCTATCCGAACGTGCCCGGCGTCACGGCGATGCCCTGCTTCGATCAGCAGACGGCCGTGGCCCTCGCGCGTCTCGACGCCGGCCAGCAGCGCCAGTCGATTCAACGAGCGTTTGCCAACCAGGACCCGGACGGGGGAACACCGACGCACGACGCGTACCTGTATGCCGTTGAAGGTCTGGCTGCCAGCAATGCCATCGGACCGCGCTTTCTCGTGCTCATCACCGACGGCATCCCGACCTACACGCTGGGCTGTGACATCTCGGGGCGCCAAGGCGACGACAACGCCGTCGATCCGAGCCCACTCGTCGGTGAAGCGGCGCGGGCATTGGCCCGCGGTGTCCGCACTTTCGTGATCGGATCTCCCGGCAGCGAGGACGCTCGGGAGAGTTTGTCGCGAATGGCTGAAGCCGGCGGCACCGCGACGGCTGCGTGTTCACATGACGGGCCCAACTATTGCCACTTCGATATGGCGAGTGAGAGCGACCTCGGGGCAGGGCTCGATGGCGCGCTCAGCGCCATCGCGGGCGTGGCGTTGAGCTGCACCTACGAAGTTCCCGCAGCACCCTCCGGTTCGGTAATTGACCCGACCAAGGTCAACGTCCTGTTCACACCTCCCAACGGCGAGCGGGAGTTGCTCGGGCAGAGCCCCAATGGTTCCTGCGTAGAAGGTTGGCAATATTCGGATGACCAGGCGCAGATCCGGCTCTGTGGAAGCACCTGTGAGACGGTGCGAAGCTCCGACGGGAGTCTGACGCTGCAGTTTGGCTGCACGACGCAGGTGCGCTGAATTTCAGCGCATGCGCTGCAGTTACCTCGCCGGACGTGGTGCTGGTGCACCGACTGGAACGGCGCAGGCGCGAGGGTGTGCGGGAATTCTCACTACGTGCGGCCGGTCGGGATCGCTACACTTCGACGTGGACGAGACAATCTGGAGTGCGCTGGCCGTCTTGCTTCTACTACCGTGCTGCGCGGACGGGCCGGGCGCCGATGCGCAAAGTCTCGACGCAGGCCGACGTGAGCCCGAGGGCGCTGATAGCGCGGCGCCTCAGGAAAATGGCGGCCCGACCGGGCCCGTTGGTGAAAACTGTCCCGGGTCGTCCCATCCGTTTTTCCAACTGGCAAGGCAGGCGTCGGGCCAAAGCCCGGTCCTTCTTACAGTGGCCGAAGTGGTCGAGAGAACCGCGATCATCGCCGTTGGCCGCCTCTCAGCCGTGAGTCAGGGGCACACCGTGGACTTCCGTGAGGGAGCCTCGAGTCCAGTCGCGACCATCGTCATGAGCTTTCGAATCGAGAAGACTCTGAAAGGGCCTGAAGCAGATTCTCAATATGTCGAGTATGTGAGTGGCGCGTTCGAGCCGGAGCAGTTTGCCGAGTCGCTGCCAGTGCAAATGCTACTCATGCTTTTCCTTCGAGAGACCACCACGTGGTCCGAGTCAACCTACGTCATCGAGAACGAAGGCTTGGGGCTACCGGAAGGGGACGTCCTGCGATCGTTCTTCCCTCTGGTTCAGGTCGTCATCGATTGCAGGGGCGAGCTCGAGTACCCACTTGGAGACGAAACAGGAGGACAGCTCTTCTCGGCGCGGAGCCTGAACGAACTCGAGAACGAGATTCGTGCCTTGTTGCCTTGAAGATTCAGTCGGCCATGAGCTTCCCCAGCACGCTTCCAAGTGGGTTAGTTGCACGCCGTAGTTGTCCTGCACGAGTGCATCGGTCAGGTTGATGACCTCCAACGTCGCAGCAAGGGTGCAGACTCGGTACGTCACGGCCGCGGAGGCGGTCACGTACCTCGGTATGAGCTGCTTGGACTCGCGGTCAGCACCTGCTGGTCAGGTCAATCGCGTCGACCCAAGTCGCCGTTCGGTTGATCGCGATCAGATTCCGCGCACGGCTAGCCCACGAGAGAGGGCCGCGGTCGCTTGACGACTATCGTGCGTCCAGAACTCCAGCGGCTCACCCGCCGCTTCGATCACCAAGACTTCCGCCGTCGCAACGTGAATGGCGTCGAGTGCGCGAACATTCACGGCAAACGAGCTCTTGGCTCGCTCGAGGACCATCTTGTCGATAGGCATCAAGTCGAGCATCTCCAATAGCACCATGAGCTCACTGCGTTTGCGCGCAGTCTCCTCATCACCGAGGTGCCCGAGCAAACGCTCACGGTCGACCGCGCGGAATGCTTCGACCTCGAGGAGCTGCGAGGTGATCACGCGGTCACCTCCGGCGAGAGGAACGGTTGGCCCTGTTTCAGAGAACAAGACCCGCAGCACGGCGCTAGTATCGACGTACTTCATTCGGATCTTCACGCACCGCGTTCAACGACGCCTGGATGTTGATAGGCCGCTCGAGCTTAGAGATCGCCAAATTGTCCCAGCTCTGATTGCCGAGCTTTAGCCGGCCCTCGAGCGCCATTTGGTCGCGCCAGGAGACGGCCTTGGTACGCGGCGGCCCGAGGCGCGCAATGGGTTCGTCGCGATCCTTCACGAGGATCTCGGAACCCCGCGAAGCCATTCTGAGATATTTGCTCAAGTG
>JAYWEH010000659.1:0-3098 GCA_043780025.1 Deltaproteobacteria bacterium | reverse complement strand
CGGTGGTCGCGGCCGCCCTGCCGGGTGCGCTGCTGCAACGCTTCGCCGGCGACCTGCAAGCGCGGCTGGTGGCGGGGCTGCGCTTCCTGGCCCCACTCACCACGACGTCCGTCGCTATGTGAGGGGCGGCGGGCGAGCGTGTCGGACCCGCAGAAGATGCGCGCTGCGCTCGGCAACGGTGCCGCCTAGGGTGCGCTCCGACCTCAACGCGAGGTCGCGAACGAAAGGAGCGCAACACGGATGAGCGAGTCGCCCCGGCCCCCGGTCCATGAACGGTGGGCACATCTGCGGTTCTCGGTGGTCGGTCCGTTGTTGGCGGCCCCGCCGGCGCGCGGCGAGTTGCAGGCCGCGCTCACCGAACTGGCCGAGAAGACGTGGCTGCATCCGGTCAGCGGTGCGCCGACGCGGTTCGGCGTCTCGACGATCGAGCGCTGGTACGCCCAGGCGCGGCGCGCCACGGTCGATCCGGTGGGCGCGTTGCGCCGCAAGGTGCGCAGCGACGCCGGGCAGCGCTCGGCCCTGGGCGAACCACTCAAGCCGGTGCTGCTCGAGCAGTACGCCGCGCACAAGAGCTGGAGCTACACGCTGCACCACGACAACCTCGCCGCGGTAGTCAGGGCCGATGCCAAGGTCGGACCACTGCCGTCGTACTCGACGCTGCGGCGCTTCATGCAGGCGCACGGGCTCGTGAAGTGCCGACGGTACCCCAACACGCCGGGCGGGCGAGCGGCCGCCGCACGACTCGAGCAGCGCGAGGTCAGGAGCTTCGAGGTCGAGCACGTGCACGGTCTGTGGCACCTCGACTTCCACCACGGATCGAAGAAGGTGCTGACCCCGGCGGGGATCTGGATGACGCCGTTGTTGCTCGGCGTCCTGGACGACCGTTCGCGGCTCGCCTGCCACGTGCAGTGGTATCTGGCCGAGACCGCCGAGCAGCTGGTGCACGGCCTGGCGCAGGCGTTCCAGAAGCGCGGCCTGCCGCGCTCGCTCCTGACCGACAACGGCGCGGCGATGATCGCCGGCGAGGTCACGCAGGGCCTCACGCGCCTCGGCATCGTCCACAAGACGACGCTGCCGCACAGTCCCTATCAGAATGCGAAGCAGGAAGTGTTCTGGGCACAGGTCGAGGGCCGCCTGCTGGCGATGCTCGAAGGCGTCGCCGACCTGACGCTACCGGTCTTGAACCAGGCCACCCAGGCGTGGGTCGAGCTCGAGTACCAGCGCACCGTGCACTCCGAGACCCGCCAGAGCCCGCTCGCGCGCTGTGCGGCCGGACCCGACGTCGGTCGTCCGAGCCCGGACAGCAGCGCGTTGCGGCTCGCCTTCACCACCGAGGAGCACCGCACGCAGCGCCGCAGCGACGGCACCGTGAGCTTGAACGGCCAGCGCTTCGAGATCCCCGCTCGCTACCGGCTGCTCGCGCGGGTCGCGGTGCGCTACGCCAGCTGGGATCTCACCCACGTGCACCTGGTCGATGTGCGCACCGGCACCGTGCTCGCCCGACTCTACCCGCTGGACAAGGCCCAGAACGCCGACGGCCGACGCCGCACGCTGGCGCCCGGCCTGCTCGATCCCGTCGCGACCACCGCACCGGCGGACGTCGGCATCGCGCCGCTCCTGCGCCAACTCATGACCGACTACGCGGCCACCGGCCTGCCGCCCGCGTACCTGCCGCAACCCGAAGCCGAGCCCCAGCCGCACGACCCCAACGCCGAGGAGGCACCATGAACCACAAGCTGCTCTCGACCCATGGCCTCAAGTGGAACCCGTTCTCGCCCGAGGTTCCCACCGAAGCGCTGCTCGTCACGCCGCACATCGAACACTTCTGCTGGCGCGTCGAGCACCTGGCGCGCGAGGGTGGCTTCGCCCTCATCACGGGTGAGCCGGGGCTCGGCAAATCGGTCGCGCTGCGGCTCCTGGCCGAGCGGCTCGCCGCCCACCGCGACCTCGCCCTCGGCGTCTTCACCCGCCCGCAGAGCGGCATCCCCGACCTCTACCGCGAACTCGGTGACCTGTTCGGCGTCTCGCTCTCGCCCCACAACCGCTGGGCCGGTGCGCGCGTGCTGCGCGAGCGCTGGCAGGCCCACATGGAAGCCTCGTTGTTGCGCCCGGTGCTGATCGTCGATGAAGCCCAGGAGATGAAGCCGGTGGTCTTGAACGAACTGCGGCTCCTGTGCGCCGCCGCGCTCGATGCCCGCGCGTTGTTGACCGTGGTCCTCTGCGGCGACCCGCGCCTGCCCGAGAAGTTCCGCGCGGCCGAACTGCTGCCGCTCGGCAGTCGCATCCGCGTGCGGCTCATGCTGCAGCCGGCCAATCCGCACGAGCTCGGCGAGTGCTTGCGCCACGCGCTCGAGCAGGCCGGCAACCCCGCGCTCATGACCCCGGAGCTCATCACCACGCTCGCCGAACACGCCGCCGGCAACTACCGCATCCTGATGACCATGGCCAACGAGTTGCTCGATGCCGCCATCCGATCCGGGGCCCGACAACTCGACGAGAAGCTCTACCTCGAGACCTTCGCCGTCCCCGCCGCTCCCGAGCGCGGCCGCCTCAGAGGCTCCGCCGCTCGCTCAGCCACTGCCGTTCCTCAGCATGCGTGAACGCATCACCATCAAATAGCGTGACCACGCTCATAGGACGCAGGTGGCACTCCACGCTCGGCCACTTTCTCGGACATCTGAATCAACAACGGCACGCGCCATCGCAAGCCGAGCGGTCGCATTACCGCATGGAGATGCTCCGGGCGCTCTCCCGCGAGGACACTTGGCGTTGGATATCGCCGAGAGAACTCAATGTAGACCGGCAGGACCTGAGCTGCCCGGGTGCGCTGAAGGAGGACCTCAGCGGCAAGTGACATCCATGGCGAACGCTCTGCCCGCCAAGGGTAGGCTGCGAAATTGACTCTCCCCCATCGCAGGAGACGTCGCTGAATGGCCGCCCGACGGCGGGGTGAGACTCTTATGCCCTGAGGGGGAGCGGGAGCTGACGAGCGATGCGTAGGCGTGGGGTTCTCCGATGTCGGGAAGATCCCGGCTTCCCGAGGGCGCTGACGATTCCCCTTGCCACGAACTCTACCAGCGGCACCACGACTGAGTTAC
>JAYWEH010000658.1:0-17236 GCA_043780025.1 Deltaproteobacteria bacterium | reverse complement strand
CCCCGAGGCGTAGACTCGGGGCGCAGGCAAGGCTCGCGCAGCTGCGAGCGGGCGCGCGCTCTCGCGAAGATCCTCAGCCGCATGAGGGACGGGATTTCGCTCGCAGGCGCACGCGGACAGAGCGGGGAGCAGGGCAATGACGAGGCAAGAGCGCACGGTCGGGAGACGTTGCAACGCCCGCGCCAGTCGCCGTTGCGGCTTACAAATCGTGCGCCCACGGAGCATTTTTGCCTCGAACGGCAGGAGTGTCTCAGCCGGTCCGAACAGTACTTCACTCGCGCGGTCGAGAGCTCGAGCCGCAACGGTTCGGGTGTTTGCGCGGCGCTGTGCGTGAGCCGCCCGCTGCGCAGCCGGCTCCTGGCCCGCAGCGCGCCGGAATTTCTGTCGAGGGAGCAATCCGTTTCGCCCTTCGCCCGGCGGCGTGCGAGCCTTGGAGCCATGACTGAGCCAGCCCGTCCTGCCCCGGGTCCGTTGTCCGCGAGCCATCCCTGGAACAGTGTCGCGAAGGGTTATGCTCGAGAAGCCCCGCCGGTCATGTTGCCGTTTACGCGCTGGGCCATCGAGCTCGCCCAGCCCAAAACAAGTGCGCGCGTGTTGGATGTAGCGACCGGCAGCGGCATGCTAGCGCTCGAGCTCGCTCCGAGCGTGGCGCGCGTGGACGCGGTGGACTTCTCGCCCGGAATGCTCGAGCAGCTCGAGGTCAATCGAAAGGCGCTCGGCATCGAAAATGTGCACGCGCAGGTGGCCGACGGGCAAGCTCTGCCGTTCGCGGAGGCGAGCTTTGCCGCCGCCTTCTCGATGTTTGGCTTGATGTTCTTCCCGGATCGCCAGAAAGGCTTTGGCGAGTTGTATCGGGTGCTCGAGCCCGGCGGTGTGGCCGTGGTGTCGAGCTGGGCCCCGGTGGATCAGTCGCCGCTCATGCTGTTGATGTTCGGAGCGCTGCGCGCGGCCGATCCCAGCCGTGCGGCACCCGCCACCAACTGGCTGAGCCTCGAGAATCCGGAGGTGTTCGTGCGCGAGCTCGAGGGAGCGGGGTTTCGCGACGTGAGCGTCCGGCCTTTCACGCATGCGTTACCGGTGCAGAGCGCCGAGCAATATTGGGACTCGATGTCCCGTGCCAGCGCGCCGATGGTGCTGCTGGAGGAGCGCCTTGGACCGACCGAGTGGCAACACCAGTCCGCGCTCGCCAAGGCGTTTCTGGCCGAGCAGATCAAGGGCCCGACGTCGTTTGCCACGACGGCGTATCTCGGATTCGGACGGCGTTGAGCGGCGACAGCGCAGGCGCTCGCGGCGGCACTCGCGGGCGGTCCTCTCGGCCCGTTGCTACGGCCGGCGCGGGCCCCCGAGGCGCTGGTCGAGCCGCGGCCCCCGCAATTCCACCGGGATTGTTGGGCTGAGCTTTGACATTTCCAGCCGGCCCGAGCCGGGTTATCGGTGAGCGACATCCGGCCGATCCTCGAATAGCGCCCCATCCCCTGTGATAGACGGGGCCTATGAAGTTTGCGCCCCATGACTTCTCGCTGCGCCAGCTCCAATACGCCTGCGCCGTGGCGGAGCTCTCCAGCTTCCGGCGCGCGGCGGAGCTCTGTCACGTATCGCAGCCCTCGCTGAGCGCGCAGCTGGCGCAGATGGAGACGGCGCTCGGGGTGCGCTTGTTCGAACGAGACCGGCGGCGCGTGCTCACGACCGAAGCGGGGCGCGAGGTGATCGCGAGGGCGCGGCACGTATTGTCGGGCGCGGACGATCTGGTGGAGGTGGCGCGCCAGGCCGGCGATCCCCTGGGGGGCCAGCTGCGGGTGGGCGTGATACCGACGCTCTCGCCGTATCTGTTGCCGAGCATCGCGCCGGCGCTGCGCAGCGCCTACCCGCGGCTCAGGCTGCGCTGGGTGGAAGACAAGACCGACGTGCTGGTGCGGGACCTTTCCGCGGGTAATCTGGACGCCGCACTGCTCGCGCTCGAAGCGGACATTGGTGACCTCGAGCACGAGGTGGTGGCCACCGATCCGTTCGTGCTCGCCACCTCGGAGGATGATCCGCTCGGTGCCAAGACAACGCCGGTGGAGCTGAACGAGCTCAGCGGCAGCGGCGTGCTCTTGCTCGATGACGGGCACTGCTTTCGGGCTCAAGCGCTGGCCATTTGTTCGAACGCCGACGCGCGCGAGCTCGAGTTTCGCGCCACCAGCCTGTCGACGCTGGCACAGATGGTCGCGGGCGGCGCCGGTGTCACGCTCTTGCCGGAGCTCGCGGTGCCCACTGAAACCAGCCGGGCCGCGCTCCGGGTGCGGCCTTTCGGCGCGCCAGTGCCCCACCGCACCATCGCGCTCGTTTGGCGCAAGCGCGCGCCTTTTGCGGATGCGTTACGGCAGGTGGCGAACACCGTGCGCGGCGCCTATCCGCACCCGCTTGCGAGAGCCCTCGCCGCCGGCACGCGTCCGAGCAAGTCGGCGCCGGCGCGGGGGCGCGGAAAGTCGGGATCAAAACGCGCGTAGCCGGCTTTACCGGTAGACCGCCAAATCGCGATACAACCAGCGCTCCGCCAGCCCGCGCTCGCTGAAGAAGCGCTGCTCGGCGTTGCCCAGCCGCGCCTCCAGGTCCCGCATCTTTTCTGGGTCGTGATGCACGCTCGCGTGCGCCACACATTTCGCTTTCGGCTTCGCGGCGACCGTGAGCGTCGCGGCTTCGTCACGGCTCGCCTCAGCCAGTAACGCGGGCCTCATCCCGTGCGCTGCCAAGAGCTCGGGCACCACTGTGCGCATGGCCCGATGCGCCGCCATGTCCGAAGGTTCAAACCCGTTCACGTCCGAGAGCAGCTTGAACTCCATGCCATCGCTCAGACGCGCGAGTTCCGCCGCCAAACCTGCCCGCCAGCGCTCCACCTCGGCCACGCCCGCGTCGCCGGAAAGGCGAGTTTCCAGCACTCGTTGCCCCGCGTCCCAGGTGCTGCCCGTGGGCGTGAGCTCGGTAATGACGGGCGCCGCGCCGCTAAAATCACTGAGCCGAAGCCACGTCGGACGCACTCGGTAGTACCTCAAGTCGGGCCAAGCCAGGCGCTCCCGCCCATCGGGGAATGCTTCGAAGTAGAGCGCTTGCAAGCGCGCCAGATCATCGCCCGAGGGCTGGTCTGCCACGCCCTGCAATTGCAGAGTCTGAGCCTGCTGCAAATCCCAGCCTATCACCAGAGCGATGCGCGCGTCGTGCCGCAGGTTCGCGGCTTTTCGCGAGCTGCCCAGCGTATCGAAGAACAGTTCGAACTCGTCGGAGACGACGAATCCGATGACCGCGGCTTGCGGTGACCCCGAAACGGCCACGGACGCCTCGACGGCGAACTGATGCCGGCGAGTGAATTTTAGGAAATCCTCGAGCGTCATTGGGAGAGCACCGGGAGAGGCCATTTGTAGCGCGTAGTGTAGCCAACGAGATGGGGCAGAGAGCCATGAGAACTCATCGTGAATTTGCGGTGTCCGTTGCGATTGGTTACGTCAGTGCAATGCATGTCGATTTCACTGGACATGATCTGGGATGGCACGCCGGAGCTGAGCGGCACTGCCTTGGTGTTCGCCTATGCAAGGTGCTCAGGTGACATGCTGACGTGGCTACTGCGCGACGTTCGGCGCGCCGGTAACCCACTCGAGGGTGGACGTCACGTTCACGCCTGCCGATGGCTCCGTGCAGAACGTCGAGGCCGTCTCTGCATCGAAGGCGAATGCGCCGTACGTGGACTGCCTGGAGCGCTGGTTCGGGCGCCTCTGGGTGCCGCCGTTCACGGGCGACCCCGCGCAGGTCTCGGTGCGCGTCCGCGCGCCGGCTCAGCGCAAGCGATCGGCGTGGAAGCGGATGTGATCCTTGATGAAGGTCGAGATGAAATAGTAGCTGTGGTCGTAGCCGTTCTGCCAGCGCAGGCTCAGTCGCACGTTGCGCTGGCGGCAGGCGGCTTGCAGCAGATCGGGCTTGAGTTGCTGGGCGACGAACGGATCGTCGGAGCCGAGGTCGACCAAGAGCTCGCGCGCGTAGCCGCGCGCCTTGATCAGCTCGACCGCGTCGTATTGAGCCCAGGCCAACATGTCGTCACCGAGGTAACCCTTGAACGCCTTCTGGCCCCAGGGGCACTGGCTCGGCGCACAGATCGGGGAAAACGCCGAGACCGAGCGGAAAATGTCCGGGTTCTTGACGCCGATCACGAGCGCGCCGTGGCCACCCATGGAGTGGCCGCAGATGCCCTGGCGGTGCACGTCCGCCGGGAGGTGTTGCGAGACCCACTGGGGCAGATCGTGCGCCACATAGCTGTACATGCGGTAGTGGGCGGCCCAGGGCGCCTCCGTGGCGTCCACGTAGAAGCTCGCCCCGGTGCCGAAGTCGTAGCTCTCATCCGCGCCGGGCAGATCGACTTCGCGCGGGCTCGTGTCGGGGGCCACGACCATCATACCGACCTCGGCCGCGTAGCGCTGCACGTGGCCTTTAGTGATGAAGTTCTGCTCCGTGCAGGTGAGCCCCGACAAGAAATAGAGCACCGGAAAGGGGCCTTCCCCCTCGGGCTGGAACACGCCTACGCGCATCGGTGAGCGGGTGCTCTCCGAGTTGTGCTGATACACGCTCTGCGTGCCGCCAAAACAGCGATGACTCTCGACCGTGGCTAATACGTTGGATCGCATGTTCCAGCCTGCCCTTTTTCCCGCCTGCTTGCGTCTGCTTCAGACGGTGATTTCAGTAGGTGACGACGGTGCGAATGGACTTGCCGGCGTGCATCAGGTCGAAACCCTCGTTGATGCGCTCGAGCGGCAAGGTGTGCGTGATCAAGTCGTCGATGTTGATCTTGCCGTCCATGTACCAGTTGACGATCTTCGGCACGTCGGTGCGCCCGGCAGCGCCGCCGAACGCGGTGCCTTTCCAGACCCGGCCGGTCACGATCTGGAACGGCCGCGTGCTGATTTCTGCTCCAGCCGGCGCCACGCCGATGATCACCGAGACGCCCCAACCCTTGTGGCAACACTCGAGCGCCTGGCGCATCAGCTTGACGTCGCCGACGCATTCGAAGCTGTAGTCCGCGCCGCCGTTGGTCAGGTTGACGAGGTAGGGCACCAGATCGCCGCCCACCTCTTTGGGATTGACGAAGTGAGTCATCCCGAACTTTTCGGCGATCGCGCGGCGCCCGGGGTTGACGTCCACGCCGATGATCATGTTGGCGCCGACCATGCGCGCGCCCTGGATCACGTTCAGGCCGATGCCGCCGAGCCCGAACACGATCACGTTGGAGCCGGGCTCCACCTTGGCCGTGTTGATCACCGCGCCCACGCCCGTGGTGACGCCGCAGCCGATGTAACAGACCTTGTCGAACGGCGCGTCCTTGCGGATCTTCGCGAGCGCGATCTCGGGCACCACCGTGAAGTTCGCGAAGGTGGAGGTGCCCATGTAGTGGAATAGCGGCTTCGAGCGCAGCGAGAAGCGGCTCGACCCGTCCGGCATCAAACCCCGGCCCTGGGTGACGCGAATGGCCTGGCACAAGTTCGTCTTGGGGTTCAGGCAATATTCACACTGCCGGCACTCCGGCACATACAGCGGGATGACGTGGTCGCCCACGGCGAGCGACGTCACGCCCGGGCCCACCTCGACCACCACGCCTGCGCCTTCGTGGCCCAGGATGCTCGGGAACAAGCCCTCCGGATCTTTGCCTGACAACGTGTATTCGTCGGTGTGGCAGATGCCGGTCGCCTTCAGCTCGACGAGCACCTCCCCGGCCTTCGGCCCTTCCAGCTCGATCATCTCGACGCTGAGCGGTTTACCTGCTTCGTGTGCAACGGCGGCTCGAACTTGCATGGCTCCCTGTCTCCTGTTTTCCCCGAGGCTGCTCGGGTTTTCCCCCAGTGCGCCGGGGGCGGCCAGGGTAGTCGAGCCCCCAGGGGCTGGCAAACCATCGCGCGCAGGCTGGAGATTTGCTCCGCTGCTGTTCGTTACTTCGACAACACGTCGGCGAGCGAATAGCGCCCCGGCGGCTTGCCGACGACCCAGCGTGCGGCGCGTAGCGCGCCCTGCGCGAACAGGTCGCGATTGGTGGCCCGGTGGGTGAGCTCGAGCCGCTCCCCCGGGCCCAGGAGGTGCACCGTGTGGTCGCCGATGACGTCGCCGCCGCGTAGCCCGAAAATGCCGATTTCGTCGCTGGTCCGCGCGCCCACGATGCCGGAGCGCCCGGTGACCGGCCGCATCGCGCGCACCTCGCGGATCGCGTCGGCGAGGCGCACGGCCGTACCGCTCGGCGCGTCGACCTTCTGGCGGTGGTGCACCTCGGTGATCTCCACGCTGAACTCGGGCCCCAGCCGGCGCGCGGCTTCGGCCACCAGCTCGCTCAGGACCTGGATGCCCAGGCTCATGTTGGCGGCCCACACGAGAGGGATCTGCTGTGCGGCTTGGTCGAGCACGGCCATGCTGGCGAGGCCGGTCGTGCCGCTGACCAACGGGATGTGCTGGCGCGCCACGAGGCGCGCTAGCTGTTCGAGCGCCGGCGGCTGCGAGAAATCCACGACCACGCGCGCGCCGAGCAACGCCGACGCCATGTCGTCCGTGATGGCCACCCCGGCGCTGCGCATGCCCGCCAGCGTGCCGGCGTCTTCCCCGATACCCGAATCGGCCGAGCCGGCGCACGCGCCCACTAGCTCTAGATCCTCGGCCTCCAGCACCAGCCGGATCACGGCGCGCCCCATGCGGCCCGTCGCACCGCAGACCGCAACGGCGAGCTTCTCCGTCACTGGGACTCGAACATTTGTACGGCCGCGACCACGCGGGCGGCTTGACCGGGAGTGGGCCAGTCGAGCGGGCGGCGCAGCACGGGCTGGATCGCTCCGCGGGCCGCCAGCGCGGCCTTGGCTGGGCCCGGGCTCGGCGCGCAGAACATCGCGTCGTGAACATTGAGCAGGTGCAAATGTTCGGCGCGCGCGACGTCATAGCGACCGGCGAGTGCGGCCTGCACGACCCGATCGACCGCGGCCGGCAACACGTTCGAGGTCACGCTGATCACGCCCTGCGCCCCGACTGCCATCATCGGCAACGTCAATGCGTCGTCCCCACTGAGCACGCTCAGGCGCCCATGGATGCGCGAGATCAGGCTCTGGCAATAGAGAACGCTGCCCGAGGCGTCCTTGAGGCCCACCACGTTGGGAGAACGCGCGGCGGCTTCGATCAACGTGTCGACGTCGATGGCCACCGCAGTGCGGCTCGGCACGTTGTACACGACCACCGGGCATTGGCTCACCGCAGCCGCTACCGTTTCGACGTAGTCCGAGAGCGCCGCTTGCGACGGCCGGCTGTAGGGCGGCATCGCCAACATCACCGCGTCAGCCCCCGCCTCCGCGGCGCTCTTCGCCTGTTCCACGGCCTTGCGCGTGTCGTTCGAGCCTGTGCCTGCCATCACGAAGGCGCGGCCGGCGGCGACCTGGACGGCGCGGCGGACCAGATCGAAGCGCTCACGATCGCCCAGCGTGGGGCTCTCCCCCGTGGTGCCGCAGGGGACGAGGCCCACGACATGGCCCGCGATCTGCCCCTCCAGGTGCCGTTCGTACGCTGGCCAGTCGATATCCGCGTCATCACCGGTGAAGGGCGTGACCAGGGCCGTGAAGGTGCCTCGCAGCTCGAAGGGCGGCATCGCGCTCGAGCTTTGGCCCGAACCTCCGCGAAAATCAAGCTTCGGAGGCGGCGCCGTCCGGCCCGAAGTGGGACGCAAAGGGCCAATCCGTGGCTCGGCCCCTCGCTGAGCCTTGACGCGGCGCGAGGCGTCGAGCACACCGCCGCGCCATGTCCCGCCCCCCCGTTGCGGCCTCCGCGCCGCGGCTCCGGGTTCCGCTCTCACTGCTCTACTTCTCGACGCTCGCCACCCTCGGTTTGTACGCGCCGTACTTCCCGCTGTGGCTCGATGCTCACGACTTTCGAGGCCTGAGTCTTGGCGCGATCGCGGCCCTGGCGCCGGCCGCCAACCTGCTCGGCCCTCCGTTAGCGGGCGCCGCCGCCGATCGATACGGAGCCCGCGGCAACCTGCTCGGTTGGGGTTCGCTGCTCGCCGCGTTATCCATGGGCGGGCTGTGTGTGGCTGAGGCGCTCGGCGCCTCGCAGCACTTCGCGGTGGTGTTCGTGCTGGTGCTCGGCTTTTCGGCCTTCCGATCGCCGCTCATCTTGCTCGCGGATCGCATCTCGCTCGAGTACGGCGGCAACTACGGCCAGCGGCGCATTTTTGGTTCTCTCGGGTTCCTGCTGACTGCCGCCGCGTTTGGTCACTTTTGCCCGCCCGAGTGGTGGCGCTGGTTACCGGCCACGATGGTGTTCACGCTGCTCGCCACGCGCATCGCGAGCGCCTTTCTGCCCCGGCAGGGGCCCGTTTCGCTGGGTTCGTCGCGCGCTCGTTTCGCCGAGTTGCTCCGGCAGCGGCGGTTTGTGCTGTTTCTCGGCTGTTCGGCGCTATTTGGGATCAGTCACTCCAGCTACGACCTGTGCGGGTCGCTCTGGTTTCGAGATCTCGGCGCGTCGCGCGACATGCTGGGTTGGCTGTGGGCCACCGGTGTCCTGGCCGAGATTGTGCTGTTTGCGAAGGCCGCGCCCTACGTCTCGCGATTCGGCGGTGAACGACTCTTGGTGTTGAGCTTCGCGCTCGCGTCGCTGCGTTGGCTCGTCACTGCGCTCTTGCCGGGCCCTGCCTATGCGTTCTGGGTTCAGCCATTGCACGCCGCTTCATTCGGCCTCGCCTGGCTCGGGTCGCTCGAATTTGTGCAGCGCTGGTCCGCGCCTCACGCGCTCGGCAGCGCCCAGGGCCTGCTCATGGCCTCCAGCGCCGCCGGCAGCGCGTGCGGCATGTTGATGTGGGGTTCGCTCTACGCGGCGCACGGCGGATCCGGGGTATTTCTCGCGGCGGCCGGGATCTCGGCGCTAGCCGCGCTGTTCGCGTACGTATTCCTATACCGGTACCGGCGATCCGGTAGCGCGGACAGCGCGCCTTCGGCGGCTCAGCCGCGGCGCCGCGCGATGCGGTCACTCACGCTCTGAATGCGGCGTTGCGCGGTCGACAGCGAGCAATCGCACTTTTGTGCCACGTCTTCGAGCGTGCGCCCCTCGACGTGCTTGAGCACCCAGGGCGTGCGCAGCTCGTCCGGCAGGCTCATCACCTTGCGAATGTCGCCGGACAGATCGGCCTTTGACTCCGGCCCTGGCCCCTCTTCACTGACCTGCTCGAGCAGTTGCTCCAGATCTCCATCGGCGTCGGGGCGAGCCGGCTGCACGGAGTTGCGGAAGCGCCGGCGTTTGGCCAATCGCGTCGTCACCGTGCCGAGCCATGCGCGCAGCCGCTCTGGATCGCGCAGGTTGTGAATGTCGCGCAGCGTGGCCTCGAAGACGTCCTGGATCAGGTCTTCGGTGTCACACTGATTGCCCAGGATGCGGCGGCCAATCTTGGCCACGTACAATCGGTACGCGCTGAACATCTCCCCGACGTCGTCAGCGCTGTTGCCTGCCAGCGTGCCTTCCGGCTCGCTGCACGCGCGCAGCTCGGGTTCAACGGGCAGCGTAATGGGAGGGTGAGACGCAGGCATACACCAGGCAGCGACAAGTTCGAAGCCTCGCGGCAGCGGACACGCTCGAATAAATGTAGCGCCGCACGACGGCGGGGCAACCGCATTAGAGCCGGAGCACGGTGTGAGACGTGCTGCGCGCTTGGTGTTGCATCACGGCAATACTGCGACCGTGGCCCGGAACACGCGCCCGTTGCCGCGCAACCGATAGCTCGAAGAGCTCCCCGGCAGGAAACACGCCTGGCCCTTGCGTAGCGGGCGCGGCGCGAGCACGACGGAATTGTTCGTCGTCCCGGGGGGTGTCAGCTCCACGTAGACCTGCCCGTCCACGCACAAGAGCAGCTCTGGCCCGCCCACGCGATGGTCGAACGAACGCTCCGGCGCGATGTCGAGGCAGGCGAGCTGAAACTCGGCGGCCGGTGTCTGGTAGATGTGTTCCCCGGGCGTACCCCCGAGCGCCGTGACGGGCTGCATCGCCGGGCTGTCGAAATGGAGGACTCGAAGCAACTCCGGGACGTCCACGAATTTGGGTGTCAGCCCGCCGCGCAGCACGTTGTCGGAGTTGGCCATGATCTCGACGCCGGTGCCGCGCAGGTACGCATGCAATCGACCGGCTTCCAGATAGATCGCCTGTAGTGGGGCCAACGTCAGATGGTTCAACAAGAGCGACGCGACAGCCCCGACATCCCCCGGGTAACGCTCGGCGAGCGACAGGGCCCAGCTGAGCGAAGCCGAGAACGCCGAGGGTGTCGTCAGCGCGCGCGCACATCCCGCGACCACGGAGCCGAGCAGCTCCGCTTTGGCTGCGCTACCCATACCCATCAACTCGCTGAACGCGGCGCGCAGCGGCTCTGGACCGGGGTGCCGTAGCTGCCTGGCGATGGCGCTCTGGCCGAGCCCCAGCGTTTCGAACAAGCGCACGGCGTCTTCGGCGGGGCGAAAGCCACACAACACTTCGAAGGGCGTGAGCGCGCACAAGAGCTCCGGCTTGTGGTTGTCGTCCTTGTAGGTGCGCTCCGCCGCGTCGAGCGGAATGCCTGCCGCCTGTTCACGCGCGAAACCTTGCCGCGCTTGCTCGCGGTTCGGGTGGGCTTGCAGCGAAAGCGGCGAGTCGACCGCGAGCACCTTGAGCAAGAACGGCAAGCGATCCCCGAATCGACGCTGCACCTCGGCACCGAGCAGCCCTTCTGGATCAGTGCGAATCGCCTCGAGCAGACTGCGACCATCGCTCAAGCTCGATGGCGCTTTCGGGTGGGCACCGATCCACAGCTCGGCTTCGGGCTGGGTGGCGGGCTGCCGACCGAGCAGTTTGCTGAGCTCGGTCCGCGAGCCCCAGGCGTAGTTCTGAATCGGGTTCTCGAGCAGCAGCAAGCGGCCTCGCTTCACATCTAACCCCACGGCTCGCCTGTGTCGAGCCGCGCGAGGATTCTGCCTTCGCGGGGGTAACCCCTCGACCCCGGAGCCCCCCCCGCTGTCCGAGTTTCTTGGAAATGGTCCAAGTCGACGCTAAGTTGTCCTCGTTTTGGTCCGGCGATGGTCTGCGTTGGCGGCGCTGTTGGTAACTACGGCTTCGCGCTCTTCAACCGCAACGGGTGACGCGGACCTGTTGCTGATCCCGCTCGTCATCGACCTCGGTTTCGAGACGTACGACGTGGTGGCGACGTCGCGGCTGGAGAAGTCGGTCATCGTCTATGGCATTCAGGCCGCCATTGCTCTGCCGCAGGCCTACATCACCCACGAGCAGCTCGGTTTCGATCCACAAGTCGAGCTCCGCTCGGTGCTGATCGCCAGCTGGCTCAATCACCTGCTGTTGATGGGAGGAGCAGGGTTGTTCGTGGAGCGCCCCGAGCTACCTGCCGCCTACGGAGTGAGCTGGGGATTGGCTCTGAACCTGGCCTTCACTGACGCGGCCCTCGCCGCGGCGGGCAGTGGGCGCGGGTGGGGGAGGGCCGCGGCGTGGGGGGCGATCGCCGGCGGGGGGCTTCAAGCGGCAACGGTCGGAGCGTTTTTGGGCGCCGGGCAGCTCTCCCCGGAAGATCCTTCCGTTTTCGTGCCGGCGATCGCAAGTGCCGTATGGGGGCTGGGAATCGGGGCTTACGCCGCCGTACACCTCGGGGATCCCCCTCGGGCTCTCGGCGTGGCGACGCGACCGGCTTGGACGGCAGACCTCTGGCCTTCCGGAGTACCCGCTCGAGGCCTCGAGCGGGGTCGCGGTCTGATGCTGAATGCTCGCTTTTGCTTCTGACAGCTCGCCTCTGATTGTCCCGACATCCCACATTGCGCCGTCACCAAGCAGGTGCGCCGCATTCGGGATTCTTGAAATCGTGGGGACTGGATGTTATCGCGAGCGATGATCCATACACGTCGGATCCGGCTCGGAGTTGTCGTGGCCTTGGTGGCAGGGTCGCTAGCCTGTGGCTCCGGTGATGAAGCGGAGCCATTGCCGGAGCCCGAGCCCCTGATGGAGGCGCCGAGCGAGCCCATGCCGGTTCCGGGGTTTGACGAGGTCCAAGTGTCGGGTGAGCCCCGGCGCGTCGAGGCAGGGAGCTGCGCCGAGGTCGCCTTCGAAGCGTGCGGAGGGGATCCGCGTGGCACCTGGGAGTTCGTGGCGACGTGCGCAGTCCAGACTGAGTCGACCCTGGCAGACAGCTGCGTCGAGAGCGTCGAAACCGCAGCGGAGGTCGATGGCGTCGTGGTCATTTCGGAAGCCGAGCTGCGTCAGACCGCGACGGTGTTCGGCACCGAGACGCGGCAGAGGCCGGCGAGTTGTGAGCGATCTGTGCCCTGTGAAGCACCGGCCGATCGAGCCCGGGCCACGAGCGCAGTCGAGCGGACCGGCGATAGCTGCGTGATCGTCACCGATTCGGTCACGGACGCGAGCTTCGCCTGGCCGATCGCCGTCGGGCCGAGTTCGCTTTTCGACGCCGCGGCAGGCGGCGTCTTGTTTGAATATTGCCAGGCGGGCGACGGCTTGTCGCTCGCCCAAGTGCTGCCGTCCGGTCTGATTCAGACCACCGAACTGAGGCGTCAATGAAGAAGCTGTTCGACTGGCTGCGCCCGCTCTGTGCGCTCGGCGCGATCACCTTGGCGTCTGAGCCCGCCGCTGCGTTTCCGCCGTCGGGGGGCCTGGCCTTCCTGGCGGGTGCTGATTACAGCCACAAGGACATCACCGAGCGAGCGATCCTGCGCGTGATTCGCGACGTCTACGGAGTGGATGGGAAGGCGAGCTCGGTGCAGGACGCGATCAAGGAAATCGCCCAGCACAACGCTGACGTGGACGATCGCTGGCCTGAGCTCACGCGAGCGCATTTCGACGGCGAAAATTTCGAAGGTGGCCATTCGTGGCTGCGCGACAACCGGCAATCTATCGTGCGCAACTTCCAGCAGCAGGGCCGCATGGATTGGGCCCGCGCGTATCTGGGCTGGCTGTTGCATCCGCTGCAGGACTTCTACACGCACAGCAATTGGTGGGAGCTCGGCTATCGCGTGCTCAACACGCTGCTCGACGGCGTTCACCCCGCTGCTCAGGCACTGTCCGAATGGACGCGCATCTCGGCCGCGCCGAACCAATCGACGTGCAGGCTGTGCACGGGCAGCTTCGGTTGCGCCGATTGCTCCGTCAACTTGGTCACGAACCGCCTGACGAGCGGCTACTACGGCGGCCAGGATCGGGCGCTGCCGAACATTGACGGCCCCGTGTTCAAGTGCAGCCATGCTGGTGTTTCCGATTCGAGCGCCCCGGATCCCGCAGGTCTGTTCGGTTTCGCGCACGGCATCAACAAGGACGGCGGTAGCTGCATCAATTCCCCGCACGGGGCGCTGCACAGCAACGTCGTGCGCATGGCGGAGAACGCCACGGTGGCGTTTTTGATGCGTCTGCGCACGGACATCGGTGACGCGAACTTTCGCGCGCTGGTCGGGCTGGGTCGTTCCGTGGCGATGGTGGTCGACACCACCAACAGCATGCAGCCCATCATCGACGACGTGAAAGGGCAGCTGCGTCAGGCCCTGGCGGCCGAGCTTGGCTCAGCTGACGCGCCGGGCAACTTCGTGCTCGTTCCCTTCAAGGATCCGTCCGTGGGTCCAGCCACCGTCACGACGGATAGCGAGGCATTTCTCGCGGCGCTCGACGCGCTGACGGCCGGCGGCGGCGTGGATTGCGCAGAACCAGCGATGGAAGCCACATTGCGCGCCGCGAACCTGGCCAGCAACGGCTCGACCATTTTTCTCGTCACCGACGCCTCCGCCAAGGATGACCCGCTGGCGTCGCAAGTCACAGAGCTGATGCGCGTCAAGAACCAGCAGTTCAGTGCGGCCTTGTTCGGTAGCTGCTCGCCTTATACCCAGGCGTATTTCGATCTGGCCGAGGCCACCGGTGGCCAGGTCATCGTGCTCACGCCCGAGGAGGCGGGCACTTCCGGCTCGCGCATCGAAGAAGCCTCGCGAGCTGGCAACGCGGACGTGTTCCGCGCCACGCTGGCCGCTCCCGCCAGCCCGCAAAGCCTCGGCTTCTTCAGCGATCCGAGCTTCCAGACGCTGATCGTGAGCGTCGCCGGGACGACGCCCAACGGCGAGCCGCTCGATGCCCAGCCCCAAGGTAGCGATTTTTCACCCAGCGTGGAGCTCGTCGACCCGGCGGGTGCACCCGTCGCTCTCGCGAATGGAGTCCAGATCGTCGATACGAGTGTCGGGCGCGTCTTCAGTCTCACGGCGCCAGAGAGCGGCCAGTGGAATCTCGTGTTGAGCGGACCCGCTGCGCTGCAAGTTTCAGTGAGCGGCCAGGCTTCATTGCAACTGGGTGCGGCTGATTTTGTCGAAATGGCGGGCCGCCCCGATCATCTGGGCCTGTCCCCGATCGTGGGCGCACCGCTCGCCGAGGCGTCGGCGCAAGTGGTTGTTTCGCTGAATCAGCCGGTGCGGGACGTCTCCATCCAGATTGTCGATCTCACCGGCACGTTGGTGTCGGAAGCACCCGGGACGCTCGTCGATCAAGCGTTCGAATACGCCGAAAAGAGCAACTTTCGCGCGGATCTCGTACCGCCGATCGGGCCCTTCCGTGTCGCGGTGCGAGGGCTGAGTGACGCGGGTCCCTTCGAACGGGTGCGGGCCGCGGTGTTCACAGGCCAGCACCTCTCGATCGGTCGAACCCGTGTCGCGTCCGTGGTGCCCGGGAGCGCCGTCACGCATGCGCTGCGCGTGCGCAACAGCGGTCCGGATGACACCTTTCAGGTCACCGCCAGCGACGATCAGGGCTTCTTGGTCTCAGCGCCCGTCGAACTCGCGCTCGCCAGCGGGGAAGAGCTCGCGCTCGACGTCGAATTTGCCGTACCGGATGACGTCGAAACGGGTTTCGGTTTCACTGAAGTCGTGAACCTCGTGAGCTCGAGCGATCCCCGGCTCAGGACTTCGGCCCAGCTGATGACCCAGGTGGTCCGCGGCCTCGAAGAGGACTCGGATCTGATCCCGCTCGAGGACGATAATTGCGTGGCCATCGCGAACGCCGGTCAAGAAGACGCCGATGCAGACGGCACTGGCGACGCCTGCGACGACGACGACGACGGCGATGGTGCCGCTGACGCGCAAGACAACTGCCCGCTCATCGCCAACGACGACCAGGACGACACGGACGAGGACGATCTCGGTGACGAGTGCGATCCGAGCCCGAACTGCGCATGTCGCGCAGCAGGCGCTCCTGCAACGTCAGGCGGAGGCCTGGCCGGCGTGCTCACGCTCTTGCTCGGAGCCGTGCTGCGCCGCGCGGGCCCGCGCAGTGTTCCACGGCCCTGACGGGCGGACGCAGTGTTCTACGGCCCTGCCGGGCGTACGCAGTGTTCTACGGCCCTGACGGGCCGGCGCAGTGCGTGCCTGCCGGCACGGGTTCGAGGTCTTCGATGTAGGCTTTCAGGAAGCCGAAGACGCATTCGCTGCCGAAGACCACCGCTCCGTGCCCGTAGTGCTCACTCACCAACAGGCTAGAGCCCGCGATGGTCAGAGCGCTTTCTTCGGCCCAGTAGAGCGGCGTCAGCGTGTCTTCGGCCCCGCCGATCACGAGCAATGGGACCCGTGGTGTGAACTCGAGCCGCGCCACTGGATCGGGCGGATTGTCCCAACCAATGCACGCCAGCGCGGCCAGCCCGCGTCTGAAAAACAGCTCGGAACGCTGCTCGAACGAGGCCATCAACGCTTCAGCTTCGGCCTCCGTGGGCGCTCCATCGGTGTTGTCGGCACAGTTTGTCGTGATGTTGGAGACTTCGTTGATGCCTCTCTCGCCGCTCATCGCGACGATATCGATCTCGGTCGCGTTGCCCACCGAGCGCAACAGCTGCGAGAGCGTGACGAGGCCCAGCGGCGAAGACAAGTTGAGTGACCAGTACGCGAGGAACTGCTCCCGTTCGGTGGCCGACATGGCGCTCGCCACGATGCGCTGAAATACGCCCTCCGGATCGGGTGGGCAATACAGGCGGTCCGCCGCGCAGTCCTCGAAGAATGCCGCATGGGCGGGCAGCAACGCATCAAACTGACCGATGACTTCTTCGGTGACGTTCGCAGTTGGCGCGAGCGGCGCATCGAGCACCACGGCGCGCGCGCGACTGGGAAAGCTGCGCGCGTACAGGGCGGCGAGACGCGTTCCGTAGGACACGCCGAGGAAATTGATCTCGGCGAGGGCGAGCGCTTCCCGGATACGATCGACGTCCTGAACGACGTGGTTGCTGCCGAGGTGCCGGAATAGCTCGCCCTCCTCTGCTGCACAACGCGCATTTGTGGCGCGCAACGCGGTGACCGTTGCGCTGACGCCACCCTGCTCGTACGCGTCCACGAGATCGATGTCGAATGCGCACGTGAGCGCTGCACTTTCGCCCACACCGCGCGGATCGAACCCGATCACATCGAAGCCCGGCAACAGCTGCCGAAGCGCTGGAGCGCTGCCCGCGGCGAATGCCAGTCCCGGCGCACCTGGACCACCGGGGTTGATCACGATGGCTCCCCGATACGGCACTGCCGCGTCGGCGCGAGCTCGATTGACCGCAATTTGAATCGAACCCGCCTCGGGCGCCGCGTAGTCGATCGGCACTTCGACACTGCCGCATTCGAGGGCGGCGCACGGCTGCCAGTCGATCGTGTCGAGCGGGCGGTCCGAGGGCATGGCGATTGGATCAACGCGGCCGTCTTCGGAGCCACAGGCCGCGAGCGCGGAGCAACCCACCGCGACGACGACCCGAGCGATATGCGTCATGGGCGGGCTGCTAACATGACAGGCTGTCGGAAGCCAGCATCCCCACTTGCAACTGCTGCGGCGCCGTTTGCCGATGACGTCACGACAGGTCTGGAAGAGCTCCGGGCGGAGGTGCCGGCAGCGGAAACCGAATCGTCGCGATGGTGCCGCCGTCGTGACCGGCGGCGAGCGAGAGCTCGCCGCCGTGCCTTTTGGCGATGGAATAGGTGATGGACAGGCCGAGCCCCGTGCCTTGACCGACGGGCTTGGTGGTGAAGAAAGGCTCGAACACCCGACCACGAATGCCTTCGGCGATACCCGAGCCGGTGTCCGAGACGCTGATGACGTATTCTGCCCCGACGGCGCCGGCTTCGATGCGGATGGTTCCGTGCCCCCCGATGGCGTCTATCGCGTTGGATACCAGATTGAGTAAGGCTTGATTGAGCAGGCTCGCGTAGCAAAATATGCTGTCCGGCTCGCCAAC
>JAYWEH010000657.1:0-7342 GCA_043780025.1 Deltaproteobacteria bacterium | reverse complement strand
CAGTTCGGGCACTCGACATTCGCATTCCTTCATTGGAGTCGGCGCAATCGCCCTGACTTCGGCACTCGCCGGGGTGGGATGTGAGCTAGGGCCCGTGGTATCCGATCAGGCTCGAGCCCTGGCGCCGGCGCCCGCATCGGCGTCAACCAGCACAGCATCAACCAGCACAGCATCAACCAGCAGAGAAGCTACAGGCTCGGGGCCTTCAGCGGCACCGGCCAAGGAAGAACCCTTGGTCGAAGTCAATCTCGACGGGCGATCGGCGGAAGGTAGTTCGGACCGCGCGCCCGGAGACGATGGTCACGAGGGCGAGAGTCCCGAAGACCATGGCAACGACGAGCCCATGGACGACGTTGACGACACCAGCGACATCTCCGGAGCGCCCGCCTCGGGCGGCCCGGTGAGGAGCGGCGAAAGCGACGATCCGGCGGTCCAGGCGGATGAGAAAGCAGTGGAAAAGCCACTGATGAAAGGGCCTTGAGGGCGCGCGTGAGCGTGCGGCGCAGGCAATTACGGTCAACTCATGTTCGTATCGAAGCAGGTCATTGAAAAGCTCGAGGGAGAGCAAACTCGTTTGCGGCGCGAGGTCAAGTACCTGCGCCATGCGGCGGAGCGTGGAGACAGCAACGCCGTACGCGTTCACGCGGAAGACTTGGCGTCCCGGCTGGAGAATCACGCTTCCCTGGTGGACGCGGTAATCGAGGCAGTAAGTGAAGATTCAGTGAACGCCACGTCAGAAGCGCTCCTCGAAGACTGAAACTCCGACGTCTGAACGTCCCCGGAGCCTCAAAGATAGGGCGTCATGAGGCGGCACAAGCCGTCACGAAGGCGTTCGCCGAGCGGGCGTGCATCGAGCTCGGCCAAGGTGACCTGGTGGGACTCGGCGATGCGTTGCTTGGCGATCTGCACGAGCCGGGCAGCAAGTTTGCGTTCGTAGCACTCCACGTTGAACTCGAAGTTCAATCGAAAGCTGCGCGCGTCCCAATTGGCTGAACCAATAAACGACCAATAGTCGTCCATCACCATCAGCTTCGAATGATCGAACGGCTCGGGGCTCATCCACACCCGAATCCCGGGACTCTGCACCTGCCAGAGCTGTGCGCGCGTCGCAAAGTCCACGATCCTTACGTCGCTGCGCCGCGGCAGGACGATGTCGATGCTCACGCCGCGCAGGCCCGCCACCACGATGGCCGAAATGACGGCCTGATCCGGCAGGAAATACGGCGTCACGATCGTAACCGAGCGCCGCGCGCAGCTGAGGGCTCCGAGCAGGGTCAGGCGCACGCCTCCGTGGTGCCCGTCATCAGGCCCATCCGGGATACCCCTCGCGGCCACCTCTCCAGCGGGCGATGCCAAGGCCATCGCCCGCTCACCGATCAGGGCCTCACCCGTCGTGAACTCCCAATCGTCAGCAAAAACCTCCACCAGTTGCGCGACGATCGGCCCTTCGAGCCGAAAATGCACGTCGCGCACGGGCCAGCGCGGCTTGCTGGACAACAAGTGCCCCTCATGAACGTTGATCCCACCCGTGAAGCCGGTCGCTCCGTCGATGATGAGCAACTTGCGGTGGTTGCGTAGATTGAAATGGGCGAGGCGGCGCGAAAGCCGAGCCGGCAAGAACCGCTCGACCGCCACGCCAACCGCCTCGAACAGGCTATCGATGTTGGTGTCCAGGCTGCCCGCGTCGTCGATCAGGACTCGCACCTCGACGCCACGCGCTTTGGCCTGCCCGAGCGCTGACACGAAACTCCGCGCCACCGGCGAATCGTCAAAGATGTAGCTCAACAGCCAGACCGAGCGTTCCGCGCTCGCAATCGACTCGAGCATCGCCGGGTACGCTTCATCGCCGTTCTCGAGTGGCTCAATGCAGTTACGCCCGAGCAGCGGACGGAGCGTGACGAGTTCCACCAGAGCCGCCAGCTGCGCCGCTTCCGCGGGTAGCTCGGGCGCAAGCGCCGACTCGACTGGATGACCTCCCCGCTTGCTGCGACCGTGACGCGTCGTCCGCGAGCGCAGCCTGTTGGCGCGCCGCTGCACTCGATTGATGCCGAGCAAAAAATAAAAGACCGCGCCCAGGTAGGGAACGAGCCAAATGAGCCCGGTCCAACTCACCGCCGCGCGAGAATCACGCTTGCTGAGGATTGCATGGCCGCTCGCCCAGCCCGAGAAAAACAGCCAGCCGGATACCAACGCGTACGGATAGACGCTGGCAAGCAAACCGAACACGCGCGCAGCATGGCACAAGTCGGGACGCTAACCCCGCGCCAATCCGGCTGCGGCAGGTGTGGCTCAGCGCTTCGGTAGCGCAAACAAGAACTGCCCGGCAGCCCGGCTCGCGAACGAAGGCCAGCCGTGGTTCGTGTCCTCGTAGGTGGGCTCTCCGTGTTCGCACCACTCGACGGGCAAACCCGGGGCGCAACCTTGGTACGCCACGCACGGCACCACCGCGGCGGGCAGAGCCTCGTTGCTGCAACCGTTCGCGGCCCGGTGAAAGTCCCGCGAGCCTTGCCCGCCAGAGAAATTGACGACCTCGTCGCGGACGCCGTGGATGATCAGCGCTGCGACGCGGCCCGCGTTGCAATTGGTTTCCTGACTCGCGCCGGCAATCGAGGCGATGCCGCGAAAGCGCTCCCCGAAACGACACGCCAGGATATTGGAAAAATAGCCGCCAGAGCTGTGACCCACCGCGAACACCCGCGAGGTATCGACGCAGTAGTTGGCCAGCATGACCGGATAGAGCGCTTCGAAGAAGGCAACGTTGGGCTCGACTTCGGCGGCTGCGTTCCAACCCGTGCCGGCCTGACTCTTCAAGTAAGTCATTACCGCGCGGGTGCCAATCTCGGTCTGGATCTGGCTCGCATCGACCTGCTCAAATTCGAGGTGCGTGCGATTGCGCCCGTGAAAACCGAACACCAGCGGCATGGGAGCGCCTGGCTGGTAGCCTTCGGGCAACGCCACGGTATATGCCGCGTCTACACCGCCCACTCGGATCGTGAGCTGCCCCTCGGGCCCGCGCGCCGTCTGCGAGCAACCGGGGCTCAGCGTGGGTGCACCGGCGAGCGGGTCTTCCGTCGCGTCGGGCGGTACGGGCTCGGTCATGTCGCCATCCGACGTGGCGCTCGCTCCACCAGCGCCTGGAGCGAGGCCGGAGATGCCGGACGTCGTATCCTCGTTCGCGAGGTCGCCGCTGCCGGCCGCGCCCGCGCCCAGCGGCGCACTCGATCCCGAACCGCCGGTGTTCGAAGCCGGCACATCGGCAGGAGGCTCGCCGGAGGGCGCTGATGGGAACACCGGGAGTTGCTGCTCGGACGCATCCTGCGACGGCTCTGCCCCTGAGCACCCGCCTGCGACGAGCGCCGCCAGCGTGGCGCCGAGCGGCCAACGATGAAAGTTATCAAGCATGCTGCAGCACCCGAACTGGAACCGTTACGATACCAGAGCCGCTCCCGCAGCGTCGACCCCTTCGCGACCTCGCCTCGCGGCGCGACCATGCGATATTGATTTCCATTTGCATTTAACGCACCTTCTGGCAGCGTCGCCGTCCTCATGAGCAAACGATTGATCGACGTTCGAACCGAGCTGGCGAGGTCCCCCCATACCCGCGTGGAGATCGGCGAAGATGGGGTGTTGCACGTGCTCGCCGGGCCTGTGACCCTGCATCTCGCTCGTGAGATCTGTGAGGAACTCACGACGACGCTCGCGCGAAGCCTGGTCGCGCTAGCTCGCTCCGAAGCGCCAACCGCGCGCTCACTCCGCTTGGTGCGGCCCCCGGAGGCGGGTGGCCCGGGCGCGGACGAGAAGTGTTAAGCTCGGCCGGTGCGGTTCAGTGTACGGGCGCGGCTCCGAAGTTTCGTTTACGCCGCGCGTGGGCTACGCACCGTGTTTTCCTCGCAGCACAATGCACGCGTTCACGCGGTGGCCAGCGTGCTCGTCTGCGTCGCCGGGCTGAGCGCCGGACTCGAGCGCGCTGACTGGTGTGCCCTGGTCCTCGTCATGGCGCTGGTCTGGACCGCCGAGTGCTTCAACACCGCGCTCGAGTTCGCGTGCGACTTCGCAGCGGCGGACTTTCAACCGTTAATCGAGAAGGCCAAAGACGCCGCCGCTGGAGCCGTGCTGGTGAGCGCGCTCGGCTCGGTGCTGGTCGCAGCGCTGGTTTTCACACCCCACGTGATGCGCTGGCTGGGCCACTGAACTGCGTGGAGCCGCGAGCTCGCTCAGCTCTCGCTCCCGTTTGACTCGAACGGGATCAGCACCGTGCGCTTGCACCGGCGGCATTTCAGCTCGACGGCGTCGCCCACTCGTCGCGCCAACAAGCTGCCGCAACTACAACGCAGATCATCGTCCGAACACACCGGGCAAGCGGCGCTTGTTTCTCGATGGGGCGCCGGCCGTGTTGAGGGAACTCGAACTGTTGGACTCATCGCACTCCGATTGGACAGGCCACAGTGACTCGCTGCGAGCGGTGGCTCGCCGACCCGAAAAATCGTGGGGAGGCGGGGGCGGGAGGTTCTCGACTCCCGCCCCCTGCACTCTGCGCTCACTCCAGATACCTTTTCATAATTGATAATGACTGTCAACAACAATTGAATGGGTGAGAATGCGCTCATTGCCGCTAACTGGGCGCCGCTGGTCTCTCCGCCGGGAGTCGGGTAGTCTGAGTTCATCGTGCCGACAGGAACTGCGGAGACGAAGAAGCTCATCCGGGACCTCGGCTTGCGTGTCACCGCGCCGCGCCTCGGTGTGCTGCGCGTGTTGGCTGGTGCGGAGCGCCCGCTGTCCCACGCCGAAGTCGTCAACCGTCTGGGGGACGATGCCGTCTGGGACCGGGCCACCGTCTATCGCAACCTCGTGGCACTGGTGGGCGTGGGGTTAGTGCGGGTCGCGAGCCACGCGGGGGGCATCTGTCGCTATGAGCTCGCCGGCGAACCTCGTGATCGCGCGCACCCTCACTTCCTCTGTGACGATTGCGGCATCGTCTCGTGTCTGCCGGAGACCGAGGTCGTCACTCCAAAAAAGACGAAGTGGGCCAAATCGCTGAAGGCGGCTGAGGTGCAATTCGTAGGGCGTTGCCCCAGCTGCGCGGCCGGCTGAGCCTCAGTCGGCCATCACACTTGCAAATGCAGTTCGATTGCATTCGTATGCCGCGGTGCAAGCGGCGCTCATCGCGATCTGGGCCTCGATCGCCCTAGGCGCCGCGATCGGGATATGGCAGCGCTTCACACCCGAAGCCACCGGTCCCGTCCGCAGCTTCGCGTTGGTCGCTGCCGGTTCCGTGGTGACGCTTTCGTTGTTGCCACATGCCTTGCTCTCCAAGGGAGCTCTGGGGCTGGCCGTCGCCGCGTTGGGCTTTTACGCGATACCCGCGCTCGATTGGCTGCTTCGCCGGGGCATGGCGCGGATGCCCGGCAGCTCACCACGCCTCACCGTCACGTATATCGGGCTGTTGATCCACCGCATCGCCGACGGCGTGGCACTTTCAGTCGATGGGCACGGCTTCGACGTGTTGTTTGCGCTCGGTGCCCACGAGGTCCCCATCGTCGCTCTGGTGGTGGCGATGTCGGCTTCGGAGGGTTTGCCGAAGGCCTTTGGCCGAGCAGCATTGCTGGGTTTGGCGAGCACGCTGGGATGCTGGCTCGTCAGGGCTCTGCCGGGCCCCCTTTGGCACGACTGGCACGGCTGGGTGGATGCGCTGAGTGCCGGCATCCTCGGACACGTCATCGCGCACGAGCTGTCCGCTGAGCGGGTGCATGGGGCCCGTCGGAGGGCGCTCGATCTGGCTGGAGCGCTGCTCGGCTTGGTACTCGTGTGCGTCCCGGCGGCGGAAGCGGAGAGCGAACTGCCGCTCCAACAGCTGCTATTGGCGCGTCTGCTGCAGGCCGCTACGCCCGTGGCGTTGGGTTTCGCGGTGACGGCGTCGCTTCGAGCCTGGACGCGGCCGCACAACCCGTGGCTTTTCGCGCGCAGCGTTCACCCATTCGCCGCGGGTGAAGCGCGTCCGGACACCATCGCCCTCTCGATAGGCTCGCTCGGCTGGCATTGGGCGCTGGCGCGCAGCATCGGCGCCGTGTTGCTCGTAGGGCTGATCGCGCTCTTCCCCCGTACGAGGGCCATCCTCCGATCTCGGCATGACCCCTCCCCTGTGGCGCCCGAAGCCTCGGCGGCCGCCTGGTCCGAGAATCCCTCTGCTCCGGCTCGCTTCTGGCTCGCGCTCGATGGCGCAATTTGGAGCACCGCCGGACCGCTGATGCTGGGTTTGCTCCTCGCCACCTACGCCGAAGCGTTTTTCCCTGCGCTGCGCCCGCAGCCGCCGATTTCTCGAGCCATCGGGAGTGCCGCACTGGTCAGCCTGTGCGTGCTCGGGGTCGCCTGGACCGCGCGCTACTCTGCAGCAGCCGCTACGCCCATCGCCGCCGTACTGATTGGCAAGGGAATGCCACCGGCACTGGCGCTCGGTGCGTTATGGCTGGGTGCCGCCACTAACGCGCACGTCATCGCCAGGCTACGCGCTCGGGGCTCGTCCCTGCTCCGCTGGTGCTCGATTGGAGCGCTCTCGAGCGCCGTTCTCGGACTCGCCGTGCTGCCGGCGAGTCTCGTCGTGTCACCTCTCGCCTGGGTGCCTGACTGGCTCAATTGGCTGAGCCTCGCAGGATTGTCGGCCTTACTGGGCCGCCAGATCTGGAGCGTCGGAGTGCGCCATTGGCTGGGCTCGAGCCTGTCGATCGCAGCAGTCGAGCTCGAGGGGCAACCCGGCCACCTCCACTGAGCCACCCTGAGGCTCGCCCCGTGTGCCTTGTCGGAGCTACTCGCCACGCTAGGTGAAGCGGCCGCCGTCCATGCGGCGCGGCGCGCCGATCCCGCGCGCGCGACCGGGCCGGGGCCGAACTAGAAACGAATATAGAAGCATCACAGTTGCAATAGCAACAATGGTTGATTCTGGGCAAGGCCTGGAGAGCCTTCCAGCGGAGCTGGGCCGCTGGAAGACGCTCTCCGTCCTTCTGGCACGACTGCCTTTCCGATAGAGTCCCGCCCCAGATTGGATGAATCAGGCGCGAGGTGAATCGTTTGGCCGCCTGCGGCTCGTGACCCGAGCGGTGCTCTCAGCGGCGCTCCTGTGCACGGCGCCCGTTGCGCACGCGCAGCCGGTCCCTGCCGCGCCGTCAGCCCAGCCCGGCGTGAGTGTTGCGTCCCCGGCGGGCGAGGTGCGCCCTCCCGAGGTCTCGAGGCGCGTCGCGGCCGCTTATCCCGATGCGGCCCGCGCAGCGGGCACGGCGGGGCGAGTCGTGCTCGGGGTGACGGTCGATGCTCGAGGGTCCGTGGCTGACGTGGAGGTCCGCCTGTCGCA
>JAYWEH010000656.1:0-17259 GCA_043780025.1 Deltaproteobacteria bacterium | reverse complement strand
CGAGCGGGCTGATTGACGACACCTGGGTATTTTTCGGCGACAGCATCACGCAGCTGGCATTCCGCCGCGACATCGCCGCGGCCAGTTTCTTCGACGCGAAGGTCGGGGAAACCGAGCCGACGCGCTTTCCGGCCTTGATCAACGCGGGCGTGGGCGGAGACCTCGTGACGAACGGCCTCGCGCGGCTCGACCAGGCGCTCGAGCTGAACGCCGACTTCAAGTATTTCGCTATCGGCTTCGGCACGAACGACTCGTGGGGCAACAACCTGCCCGCCGGCGCGAACTACGAAAATAACATGCGCACCCTGATCAATCGCGTGATCGCGGGCGGCCGCGTGCCCGTATTGGCGCGCATTCCCTTTGCCAACGGCACCAACATGGCCACGGGCGCCGACGAACACACGACGGTGCCGGACTTCAATCAGGTCGTGGACGCTTTGCAGGCCGAATTTGGGCTTCCGTGCGGGCCCGACCTGTACGCGGTGTTCGAGGAGGCACAGGACGGTCTCGGCCCCGACGGGGTGCACCCGAACACGCAGGGTTACGTGCGCATGAATGCGGCATGGGCGGGCAGGGCGGAAGCGCTGTACACTGCCGCTCCGTGATGCGGATAGGAATCGACCTCGGGGGAACCAAGATCGAGGCACTCGCACTGGATGACCAGGGGCGCGAGCTATTGCGGCGCCGGGTGGCGACGCCGCGGCGCAGCTACGAGGAGATCGTCGAGGCGGTCGTCGACCTGATCGGTACCGTCGAGGTGGAATGCGGCCAGATCGGCAGTGTCGGCCTCGGTATCCCAGGCATCGCGTCCCCCGCCACCGGCCTGATCAAGAACGCCAATACCACGCTGCTCATCGGGCACCCCCTCGACAAGGACCTGGAGCGGCTGCTGGGGCGCCCGGTAAAGCTCGCTAACGACGCAAATTGTTTCGCACTTTCGGAGGCGACGGACGGGGCGGGCAGTGCGCTCGCCCTGGGTGTCGCTCGTCCGACGGTGTTCGGGGTCATCCTCGGCACCGGCACCGGGGGCGGCATCGTGGTGGGTGGGCAGCTGCTGGTGGGCCCGGATGCGATCGCCGGGGAATGGGGTCACAATCCACTACCGTGGCCGACGCGAGACGAGTTGCCTGGGCCGAGCTGCTGGTGCGGCCTGTCGGGTTGCATCGAGACGTACCTGTCCGGGCCGGGTCTGGCGCGCCAATACCGGGAGCGGACGGGTCGAGAGGGCGATGCGGCCGAGGTCGCGGCGCTCGCGCTCGAGGGGGACGCGGATGCCGTGGCGACCTTCGATGTGTACGTGCAGCGGCTCGGGCGTGCGCTCGCGTCGATCATCAACATCCTCAATCCGGACGCGATCGTGCTCGGAGGCGGACTGTCGAATGTGGCGCGTCTCTATGAAGAGGTGCCGCGTGCCTGGGGGCGCTACGTTTTCTCCGACGTGGTCACGACACGCCTGGTGCGTGCCAAACACGGGGACTCGAGCGGCGTGCGCGGTGCCGCCTGGCTTTGGTCGGAGTAAATGAGCGAACGGCTACCGAGCGAGTCGGTCTCCGAAGCGGCTAGCGAGGTTCGCGAACCATCGCTCACGCCTTCGCGTTGGGTCACGCGCTTCACTCACCTGGTACGCCCCGGCGGCAGAGTGCTCGACGTGGCTGCCGGCAACGGCCGTCACTGCCAGTGGTTTCTCGACACCGAGCGGCCCGTGCTCGCGCTCGATCGGGATATGTCCAAGCTCGGCTGGCTTCGGCACCCGCTGCTCGAACGCGTCGAGGCGGATCTGGAGGAAGCTCCGGGGTGGCCGCTCGGCGAGCAAACGTTCGACGCGGTGGTCGTCACGAACTATCTCTGGCGCAGCCTCTTCGACGACATCGTGAGCGCTGTCCGCCACGATGGCGTGCTCATCTACGAGACCTTCGCGGAGGGCAACGAACGGTACGGCTCGCCGCGCCGGCCCGAATTCTTGCTACAGCCCGGCGAGCTGCTAGCGCGGGTGGCTCCGCGGCTCGAGGTGGTCGCGTACGAGCACGGCTATTCGGATTATCCGAGCGACCGCGTGATCCAGCGCATTTGCGCGATCGGGCGCGGGCGCCGCCTGAGCCAGTGTCCGCTGGGCGCCCTCGGAAGTGGCTGAGCCTGCTCTGCTAGGCCAGTCGTTCGGTCCCGCGGGCGCCGGTGCGAAAAAGTGAATCGCCGCGCGGTCCTCGCTTTCAAATCGCGGAGCCCCTGGCGACACTGCTCGTTGGGTGTGCAGCCTCCCGAGGCGTGCCGCCCGCGCAGTCAATTCATTCCCATCTAGGAGGCACTCTCATGGGTCAGCCGATCGTTCATGGTCCGTCGTACAGCACGTATGTCCGCTCCGTCCGTCTCGCTCTCGAAGAAAAAGGCGTCCAGCACGAGCTGGTCGAGGTGGACATCCTGACCGGCGCCCACAAGCAGCCGCCGTACAGCCAGCGCCATCCGTTCGCCAAGGTGCCGGCGTTTGAGCACGATGGAAACACCTTCTACGAAACGTCGGCCATCTTGCGCTACGTGGACGACGTGTTCCCCAAGCCGGCACTCATGCCGACCACCGCGGCGGCTCGCGCCAAGGCCAACCAGGTCATGAGTATCGTGGACAGCTACGGCTACGGGCCCGCCGTCCAGAACCTGTTCATCCCCCGTATCCTGGTGCCCAAGCTGGGCGGTGAAACCGACTTCGCGAAGGTCGAAGCGGCCAAGGCCCCGGCGGCGTTGTTCGCCAAGGAGCTCGATCGCTTGCTCGGCAGCGCCGAATATTTCGGCGGTGAAGCCCTGTCCCTTGCGGATCTGCATGCGTTCCCGGTGATCACGTACCTCGTGGCCACGCCGGAAGGGCAGAGCATTTGCGAGAGCACGCCGAGCCTGCGCAACTGGCACAGCCGCATCGCCAAGCGCCCGAGCGTCAAAGCGATCATGCCGAGCTGAAGGTTGCGGCCGTCGCTCTCTGTGGCGGCCCCTCCCTCGAGATCGGATTCGGAACCCGCGCAGTGTCGAGCATCGTAACGATTATCGGGGCCGGCTTGGCCGGCTCCGAAGCAGCGTTGCAGCTCGCCTCGCGCGGGCATCGCGTGCGCCTGCTAGAGCAGAAGCCCGGCCGGCGCACGCCTGCACAAGAGAGCGACAAGTTCTGCGAACTGGTGTGCTCGAACTCGCTTCGTGGCGCAGCCCTGAGCAACGCGGTGGGCTTGCTCAAGCAGGAAATGCGCGTGCTCGGCTCGTTCGTGCTGCGCGCCGCAGACGCCACGTTCGTGCCCGCGGGTGGCGCGCTGGCGGTGGATCGCGAGGCATTTTCGGCTCGGGTGACCCAGGAGATCCTGGCGTCTCCGTTGATCGAGGTCGTGGAGGGCACGGTGGAGCGTTTGCCCGATGCCCGCCCGTTGTTGGTCGCCACGGGGCCTCTCACGGGTGACGCGCTAGCGGCCGAAATTCGCGCGCGCGTCGGCGCCGAGCACCTCGCCTATTATGATGCGATCGCTCCCATCTTGAGCGCGGACTCGCTCGACTTCGAGCAGGTGTTCATGGCGTCGCGCTGGGGTAAGGGCAGCACCGACGAGGAGCAGCGCGCCTACGTGAATTGCCCGCTCAATCGTGAACAATATGAAGCTTTCGTGGCGGAGCTCCTCGGGGGCCAAAAGGTGCAGCCGAAGGCCTTCGAAGAAGTGCGCTACTTCGAGGGTTGTTTGCCCATCGAGGTGATGGCGGAGCGCGGCCAGCGCACGCTCGCGTTCGGACCCATGAAGCCCGTCGGGTTGACGGATCCGCGCACGGGGCGCTGGCCCTATGCGGTCGTGCAGTTGCGCAGCGAAGACGTCGCGCGCACGGCCTTCAACATGGTCGGCTTTCAGACGCGGCTCACCTGGGGTGAACAGCAACGCATTTTTAGGAGCTTGCCCGGGCTCGCGCAGGCGGAGTTCCTGCGCTACGGGGCGATCCACCGCAACACCTTCATCAACGCGCCGCGCTTGCTCGGCCCCGACATGGGCCTGCGAAGCGATCCGGGCTTGTACTTTGCAGGGCAGATCACCGGCAGCGAAGGCTACGTCGAAGGCGCGGCGAGCGGTTGGCTGGCGTCCTGGTTCATCAGCAGCGCGCTCGAAGGTCGCCCTGCCGTGCCGCCACCCGTGACCACGGCGCATGGTGGTTTGCTCGGCTGGCTCGGGCGCTCGACGGACGACTACCAGCCGTCGAATATCACCTTCTCCCATCTGCCGCCGTGGACGGGGGTGCGCCTGCAGAAGCGCGCCAAGTACGAGGCCATGGCGGCGCGTGCGCTGTCCGACCTTCAGCGTTGGCGCGCCGAACACGGGTTACCGTTGTCGGTCAGCGATGATGATCTCCTGACTGTTCCGCGGCTCGAGGCGGCCACCGCTCCCCCCGAGCGACCCGTGGCCGTCGCAGCGACGCCCGCTCCTTGAGCGCGACGCGACGCTCGCCAGCGCCTCGATTCCCGCACCCCTGCCGGCGCACTCGAAATTCCCAGCTTCATCGGAACCGGTGTACTCGTGTTGAGCAGTCTTTAGAGGGGTTGCCCACCCCGCGTGCAGGCTCGGCGGCGATGCCGCCTGCGCGTGCCGCCGCCCCAAGAGTCGCGCTACGCGCGCCACGGGCGGTGCCGCACTGCCGAGACTGAGAGGGTATCGAGCGTGCAGTTGGGCGACGGCGACCTCAAAGCGCTCGTGCGGAGCGGCGCCCGGGAAGCGTTATTCAGTCCGACAGGCCTGGGCGGGCACCGAGCTTGTCACTCGGCGTCTGGCGGCGTAGAGGAGTCGAGGCGCGGCACCGTGGACGACCCCGCCTCGCGCCAAGCCATTTTTCAGTCGCGCCAATGCGATAGGCCTCTTGCGTCACACATCATTGACGACGTGACCTCCCTCGGGCTCGGGCGACAGGCGGGTCCGTTGCTGCGTCGCCCCGCTCCGTTGCTACGCCGCCAGACGGCTGGCGCCGAGCACCGTGCCCGCCTCGACCCCGCGAGGGCGGGCAGGCGCCTTCTGGGCGCGGCTCGGAATGACCTCATCGAGTCTTCTCCAAGCGCTGGTCACTGGAAGTGACCTTCCACGAAGCGAAAGGCAAGCTCGGCTTCGAGGACTCGCAGAATCGAACCGAGCGGGCCGTCGAGCGTACTGACTTGTGAAAACGTCTGCGGCCTCTGCTCGACTACGTCGCCAGTGCTGCATGGCGGGTGGAGGCATCTACCCAAAGTCAGACTCGAAATTTGGCGAAGTCGAGGCTAGCGCAAGTCCTGACAGCGCACGGCGTTGTCCGCTGGATCGGTGTTGTCGCCTTCGTTGCACTCGGGGATTTCACCATTGGGATCGATGGCGCCAAACACCGTGATCTCGCGGTTTCTCGGGAAGCCCGGCACGACGACGTCCAGGCTCAGCGCGCTGAGCGGCGGCACCGGCATGTCCAGGCGTTGTTCGTACAGGAGGCTGCCACCCTGGGTCGGGTCACCCGCGAACAGCTGGAGCAGCGCCCCATTGGCCGCGACCGCGCCGGAGTTGCGGACGGTGACGGCGACGGAAATCTGCCCGATCGCGCACACCGGCGTGACGGCCCCGACGCTCAGGCTCAAATCGGGCAGCGGTTCACCCGCCTCCACCAGCTCTACGAGGTCGTTGTTGGCTTCGTTGCACTCGCGCGTCGTACCGGATCCGCCCGCGCCCCCGGCGCTGTCCACGCTGACGCGGACTCGATCCGGCGGAGCCGAGCCCGGCTGGTTCAGCACCTCGAACGTCGTACTCGAGATAACGGATCTCCCGGGCTCGATGCCGCTCGGAAGCACGGCCTGGAGCGGCGTTCCAGTCGCGTCGAGGAGCGGGCTCTCTGCGCCGTTCCATTCCCCCATCAAGCTCACGACCACTCCCGAACCGACCCGGAGATCCCCCGCGTTGCCGATTTCGAAGGTCACGTTGATGACGTTGCTGAGCGTGCCGCATTGGGCGTCCGGCGAAAACACGCCGATCGCATTGACGACGAGATCCGGCGCGACGCCGAAGCTGCGCGGCTGTGAACGATAGGTGTTGTAGCTGAGGCCGTTGAACGCTCGCCAGCTCTCGGGCGCGCGCAGCGGGACCACGCCGCTCTCGGTGATGTTGGTGACGTGGTAGCTCTGCTGATTCCAGATCCGCCGCGCGGATACCCAGGTGTCGCTGGGATCGCCCCAAACGCGCAGGCCATTGGGACCGAGGATCGTGCCCTCGGGATCGTCATTGCAGCTACGGTTCTCGCGCTCGGTGTTGAGCACGGTCACGACCTCTGCGTTCCCGTCGTTGTCCACGTCCGCGACCACCGGGTTTTCGGTCCAGGTGCGGCTGCGCGAGATGTCCGCGAACAACACGCTGCCCGTCACACCGTCGAAAACGCGGAACTCGCACTCATCGTTGTACAGGACCTCGGCCGCTCCATCGCCATTGAAGTCGAACACACTCGACGACGTGGCGCGACTCGAGTCGTCGTCGCTCGTGCGCTGCCAGCCGTTGTGGAGACATACGCAGCGCTCGGCCTGGACATTGCAGACCGCGGCGGGATCACAGTCGGCGTCGGTCGTGCAGCTGCCGGGCACCACGGCTCCGCTCGGCAGGGTGGCGGCGCCCGCTCCACCGGGGTTGCGTTCCAGTTCGCCGGCGGTGATGTTGGGGTTGTCGAGTTGGTCGGCGAGCGCAGCTCGTGGCAAGAGCGTGGGCCAGGCGGGGCAAGCTCCGCCCGCGGCACTCGGGGCCTGCAGATCCACGACGACGTAGAACGCGGAGAGCGCGGAGGCGATCTCCAGAAAGCCATCGCCGTCGAAATCATCGACGTTGGGGGCTCCGCCGCGCTGCCCCCCACCCAGGTTGCGTTGATTGATCAGCTCACCGGTGGCACCTTCCAGAATCAGCAGGTTCCCGTTGGAGATGAAGATCGCCTCGGGTTCTCCATCCGGCGGATTGGCGGGGCCAGGCGGAACGTTCGGGTTGGCACCCCACACATCTGCCACTGCGCACAGGCCCTGATTCGAGGCGAGGGCATCGACCCCGGTGTTGACGGTGTTGCCCGACCACACCACCTGCAGCGCGCCCAGGCACGGGGGCGCCGCGCAAGTGGGTAGGGTAGCCGGCAGTCGATACAGCGTGGGGCCCGCCAGGATCTCCTGACCCGGGCTCGGGCTCAGATCCGCGATGCACGACATGGGCCCGGCGCTATCGTTCTCGCCATTGGTGCCCGCCGGTGCGTCGAGCTGGGCACTCACGAAGAGCTGGCCCGCCGCGTTCAGGCCTAACGTGAATACGGTCGAGCCAAAGATGAGCTCGGGCAAGCCCTGAAAATCCAGGTTCGCGATGGACGGGCTCGGACTCAGGCCATTGCCGGTGAAGGCGCGCTGATTGGGGCGATCGATGAGCGCACGGCCCGTGTTGTCGAGGATGCGGAAGCCGTTGTTCAGCGTCACCTGCACGATTTCGGGAACCCCGTCGCCGGTGAGATCGGCAACGGCCGCGGGAGAACGGCTTCGGCCGTCGCCGCCGTTGCAGCTGGTGGCGGGTGGCAATGGATCACCTTCGACCCACACCTGGGTGCCGTTACACACCGCGAAGTAGTCCCGCCCGCGATTGGGCCCGCCGCCGTGGATGGCGCGCAAGACGCCAGTGCTGTCGTCCTGGAACGCGGTGTAGGTGACGAAGATGATCTCCGGCAGATCGAGCTCGTTGATCAAGCCGTCGCCGTTGTCGTCATCCAGGTTGGCCACCATCGGCGTGGCCTGCACGTGGCTGCTCGCCGGCCAAGGTGCGGGCCTGCCATCTCCAGAACCATCGTGTGCCGCGTCGTCGTTGGTCGAATCCCCGCCCCAGTGAATTTCCACGGCGGGCGCGGTCTCGCGAAAGTCCGAAGGGGCCAAGGTACAAGTCGGCGCAAAGCCAGTACCGACACATCGACCCACTTCGCAGATGGTGAAGGCCGGGCAGTCCCAATCATCCTCACACGAGCAGGCGGCAATGCCGGACAGCGGGGCTGTGCACACGCTGTCGAAATACGAAGCGCTGCCGCAGCTATAAGGTACCTCTGCGCCCCCGCCATTGGACGCGCAGATTGACACGCCAGCGCCCTCGCAGTGGGTCTCTCCTGCCGGGCACAGATCGGGCCGGCAGGTCCCCTCCGAGCAGAAGTCGTCGACGACGCAATCGACATCGCGCTCGCAGAACAGGTTCACGCAGATGTTGCCGCCCCGGGCGTCGGCGCGGCACGCCTCGGTCGCCGCGCAGGCGAGGTCTTCGCAGCGGTTGTCCGCACAGACAACGCCCGCCTCGGCGGTCTCACAGCGCTGCCCCGGGCCGCACCCGAGCGCGGTGCACGGGTTGACGACCAGTGTGCCGGGCAAACCCTCCGTGCCCCCCGATGCACCATCGTCTGGAAAGAAGGTGCCGCTGTTGGCCCCGGCTCCCACCAGTCCGTCGCTGCCCGCGGTGCCTGTCGCTCCGTCACCGGATGCCCCCACGATATCGGGGCCGTCGTCTTTGCCGGCACTACACCCGCCAGCACAAAGCGCCAGCCAACCGGCGCTCACGAGAATCAAACGTTCGAGGCACTCGCGCACCCCGCATAAGTAGCACGACTACGGGCGAGCCGGCCCAGTACACCGGTCCCAATCGGGCGATCCGTACGGCTGCAAAGTTCCAGCGCGCGAAGGGGAGTCGGTGGCTTTTGGGGCTCCGCAGGCCTCCGCGCGCCAATTTTCCTTACTTCGCGATCTGCTGCTCCAGCAGATCCAGCTCTTTCTTGAAGTCAGACCCGGCGGTGATCTCTTGTTCGATCTTCGTCTCGAAGTCTTCCTCGGTTGGAACGTCGAAGTTCGTTTGCTCCTTCTTCTCCTTCGAGTTGGTGCGGGTCTTGGCGCTATCCGAATCCGCGGACTTCTCGGCCAGAGCGGCCTCGGCCTTCTTCTTTTCCTCGGCCTCTTTGTCCTTGTCCTTGCGGCAGCCGGTTGCGAGCAGCAAGGGAACCACACACAGCGCCGCGGCGAGCAGGGTATTGGCTCGAGACCTCATTGGCCTGCCTCCTCTGCGGCGTTCGCCGGTTCTTCACCCTTGGATTGGGCCTGAATTTCCTTCATGCGCCGCACGTGCCGTTCCTCTTCCTTGCCCAACAGGTCCGCTGCCCGCTTGGCCTGCGGATCATCTTTGCCCTTTTCCAGACACAAAGAACGAATGCGCTTCAAGCGGGCCGTCCGCTCGCCGTGTACCTTGAACTCCTCGATCACTTCAGGCTTCTGGAGCAGCGCGCCCCAGCGCCGATTCAGACTGGCCTTACGGATCTTCTGGCGTCGCTCGCGGGCTTCACTCGGGTCGCGCGCGGAGCGCGGGTTTTCCCCACGATCCTCGTTACCGAGGTTCTTGGCGCGCTCCTCCATCTTCTTCGCCTGCTCCTCCAGGCGCTGCGCTTGCTCTTCAGGCGTGCGGCCGCGCTTGCCGTCCGCGGCGGGCGCCTCCCCGCTCTCTACCTTCTTGCGCAGCTCTTCCGCCCGCTTGCGCAAGCGGGCGGCGCCCTGCTCGAGCCGCTCCTTGCGCTTGGCGAGCTTGGTGGCCCTGTCTTCCTCAGAGCCTTGCCCCGACCCTGCCGCGGGCGCCTCTTTGGCGGTGCCGGAGGCCGGGGGAGAGTCTGCTCGGCTCGTGCCGGGCAAAAATGCGCCGGCGACCGCCGCCGACAGGCTCAACAATAGTGCTAAACGTGGTGTGTTCCCCATGGTGGACATCCTATGACCCGGCAAGGTAGTCCACGGATTTGCGACTTGCAATGCGCGGAACGGCGCCGGCAGTAGGATGCGCGCTCAGGAGCGTTCCCCGGAGAATTTGCGGAATAGAGAGCGCCTGCCGCGGGTTTTAGCCGTACCGAGTCCGCGGCCCCGCCGGCCTGGGTCGTGGGGCAGCCCTAAGCAGGCGCCTTTCGGCGCTTTCAGGCCCGGCTGAGCTTGCGTGCGGGCTGAGTGAACAGGCAGTCCTGGAACAACCGGCAGCCTACGTTCAAGAGGCGTGTGCGCTCGTCGTCGCGCTCGACGCCTTCCACAATCAGGTCGCGGCCGTGCTGATCACACCACTCCGCGACGCGTTCCAACCCATGGTGTTGCATGGCCAGCTGATTGAGTCCATCCGGCGCCGCCACATCAATTTTCACGATGTCCGGCGCGAGCGCTTCGAAGCGGGAGAAGTCGATGTGACCGCTGCCGTCGATGCTGATCGCGATGCGGTAGCCGAGGCCGTTGAGCTCGCGCACGCGGCGCTCCAGCTCGGGGATGCGTGACAAGCTCGTGGGGTCTACGACGTCGAGCACCACGCGTTCGGCGACGCCGCCGAGCGGCGAGCTGCGCGAATACAGGTCGGAGTCGAGCAAGTCGCTAGCCACCGAGTGGACGATGACGCGCGTGCCCGTCGGCAAGCCCCGAGCGGTCTTGGCCACGCTACGGCGGACGGCGCGGCTCAGCTCCTGACTGCGGCCGAGCCGTTCGGCCGCGCTCAAGAGGGCGGAGGGTAGCGCCAATGACGGCTCATCCGAGCGCACCAGCGCCTGATAGGCGTAGATGGTGCGATCGGGCCAGTTGATCACCGGCTGGTATGCGATCCAGAGCGGCTCGAGCGCGCGTTCAAACGCTCGCGACAGCTCCGCGTCGCCGGTGCCCGGTGAGCCGTGGGATTTCGTCAGCGCCTCTTCGCGCAGGCGGGCGACTTGTCGCGTGCGCTGGGCTTGAGCAATGCAGCCGATCAGCCGATCGTTTGAGACCGGCTTGACCAGGTATCGGAACGCACCGAGCGCGACGGCGTCAATGGCGCTATCCAGATTAGGCATACCCGTCACGAGCACCATGGGGAGATCGGGATCGCTGTTACGCACGTGGCGTAGCAGGTCGAGTCCACTGTGGTCCGGCAGCATGATGTCGCTGACGATTACATCGTAGTTGTGCGAGCGCAGCTCTCCGAGGGCGGACGTGGCATCAGCCACCCACGTGGGCTGGAGCCCGTGCAGCTTGAGCGTGCGCGTGTATGCACGAGCCAGGGCGGGTTCGTCTTCCACGACCAAGATCTGCCCGCCACCTGTCGAGCGGAGCATCACGTCCGCGGCCGGCGCGGGGAGTTCCACGTCCGGTGTGAGACTATCGGGGCCGCCCGACGGCACCGACATACCGGGTGCAGCATGCCGGAGCCCTGCGAGGCGTCGATGCATGACTGCGCGGTACAGTTCGAGCTCGGCACTCGGGGCGCGGTGAGGTGCGTCGGACATCAGCCCACCCTCAACGTCGCGTTCGCCCGTTGGCAGTCGAGAACCCACGTACTTTCAAAATGGTTCATCGAGATGAACCGAGCGTCCCTGAGCCTCAGCATGTGACGATCCCAGTGAGCGGCGAAAACGAGCAGTCCTGGAGCAGTGGCCGCGATAAACGCGTATCAGAATGAGCCGTCGCAATAGAGCCACTGGTCCTCAGACCAGTGGTGCACTTTTGCAGCCCAATCTCAGCTGCATCGTCGTTGCACGTGCTTGCAGCGCAATAGCGAATGCGTTTGCACGAACGGCCAGACTAATCGCAAATGATCGCGAAATTGTGTCGCGACTGCGGGGTTTTTGCCGCGTCAGCGCGGGGGTGCGATGGGGTGCGCTCGGGCAGTTCCCTCGATGCAACACGCGGATTCCATTGAAGAATGCATTTTAATCGAGGATCTGGCGCTGTAAACGGTTCCCTAGCGCGGCGTGACTTGTTAAGTCAGCGAATTACCAAGCCTGCTTCGGTCTGCTCGTTGTTCGCTCAAAAGGCGAGAGCGCCCGTGGATCGATGCTTTCTCACTCGGTTTCGAGATCGATGTGTGGCGCCGTGCGCGCCGCTCGTAGACCTCGAGCTTTCGAAGGATCGAAACTATGACCCTCAGCGAGATTCTCCTGGCCATCGTGATCAACTTGCCCGCGCCTTGGTATCAGCCAGGCAAGAACCCCGAGACCAAGGCCGAGTATCAAACGCGCCTCGAGACCATCTCCCACGCGATCGCGATGGAAGCGGAGGCGGCGGAGGATTGGCGTTGGGATGCGACGAGCTTGGCGGCTGCGACTGTAGTGATTTGGTACGGTGAATCACGCTTTGCGCTGGAGGTCCACGACGGCTCCGGCAAGAGCCGCTACGGCGAAGACGACGGACGCGCTCGTTGTTTCGGTCAGATCCACAAGACCGGACTCGTGCCCAAGCCGGAGTGGGAGAGCTTGGTTGGCGTTGATCTGGAAGCCACGCGGCGCTGTGCTCGCGCGACGATGAAGGTGTTGGCGGTCCAGGGCAAGCGTTGCGGGATGCAGGAGAATAAGCCGAGCATGTGGGCCGTTGCCCGCATGGTGTCCGCATACGGCAGCGGCAAGAGCTGTGCTCCCACCAAAGCGTCCACTGAGCGAGCACGGCGCTGGTCGAAGGTCATGGATTTGATCAAGTCGACGCCGATGGCCGCGAACGACGTGACGGATCACAAGGGCTGACGCGCGTTGCGATAGCTCCGCCGCCGGGCTAACTTTCTGAACTGACGCGATTCAGCGGCGGGAGCCCGAGGTTCTCGGATCGCTCGCGCAGCGGAACCCCACCGCGTGTGAGTAGGAGTCCGGCGCGATACCGAAGCGCAGCGCCGGATCGCTGAATTCGCCGAGCCCGCTGTTGAAGCTGCCTCCGCGGATCACAATCGAGTCCGCGTCGCGCGGCCCCGTTGGATTGACGAGTGCCTCGCGCGTGTAGCTGTAGAGGCCGCTCGAGGTCCATTCGAACACATTCCCGATCAAGTCCATCACGCCGTCGCGCGTGGCGCCGAGCGGGAAAGATCCGACGGGGGCGCTACCCACAAAGCCGTCGTCGCCCTCGTACATGACGCCGTTCAACTGATGACCGAGTCCGACCTGACGGTGCCACTCGGCACATTCTTGCCCGCAAGCGTTGAGGTGTTCGGCGCTGGGTTGACTATTGCCCCAGGGGAATAATCGGTTGTCCGAGCCGCGCGCGGCGAATTCCCACTCGGCTTCCGTGGCCAAGCGCGCGTCGCTCGACTCGCAGTAACGCGCGGCCTGATGGAGGGAGACGCAATTGATGGGATGTTTTTGCCGATCGGATCGGTCACCGTTGCATTGCTCCGCGTGCAAGGGTTCCGGGTCCGCGGATACGGAGTCGCCGTCGGTTCCGGGGTGGGTATTCTGGTGTGGCGGGTCACATTGCCCGGCCCGGTTGCAAGAAGCGTATTGTTCGACCGTGATCTCGCGCCGGTCCAGGCAAAAGCTGCGCACCGTGACGGGGTGGGCAGGATGCGCCCAGCGCAGGGCAGGGTGGCTCGAGTCCGAGCCCATGAAAAAACTTCCCCCGTCGATCATCACCATGTCGTCCGGACAATCCGACACGGCGGCGCCAGCGTTGAGAGGTGTCACCGCTGCCATTCTGCGATCGAGGGAGCCGTCAGTTGAATCGCGTCCGAGCAGTACGCTGTCAGCGTATGCGATAGCGGTGACTGCTCCGAGGCTCGAACACACGAGAGCTCCGAGTCCGAGCACCCATAGCGGCGGGCGCCCGGACAACCCGAGGCTTGCGCTCGGGACGCGGGCGCGCGCGCTCAATCCGCTCGTCGTGGGCGCTCCAGTGCTTCGCGCAAAATCAGTCGACACGAGCGTTCGGGATTCGACCAGCAGGCCCAACGGTCCGATTCGCCGGGTCAGGCGCGCGCGCTCGTCGTTTTGCCGAGCCTCGAGGCCGTCGTGGCAGACGATCCGTTCGTCGGGCAGGCTGCCGGAAAATTCGGCGAGCGCGTCGCGGCCCAAATCGAGGCCGCGAATCGACAGCGTATGGGTGAGCTGCTGGTCGAGCGCGCGGCGAACCGAACGGCGAAAGATCAGGACCCAATCGCGGAGTTGGTCTGCGGAGATGCCGTAACGGGCACGCGCCTGCTCGAGGCTCAGTGCACCGAGCGCGATTTGTTGGACCAGCGCGGACTTCTGAGAGTCGGTCCACGCGAGGGGCGAAACGGGCGGATATGCAGTGGAATGCGAGCTCATGACGAGTGGCGGGTGCCTATGCCGGAGCGGAACGGCGCGGGGACGTTACCGTGAAGGTTAAATCGCGGGAGGCGCAGTGAGGCGCGCTGCTACGAATGGGCGCGCGCGTAGTTCCGCGGCGTTGCGTGGTTCAGAACGGGCCTTTGCGGCACTCGCCAGCCCGCAGGGTGAGTGAAGCGGGCTAGCCGCCCGTGAGGTCGCTTCGCTCGGGCACAGAGCCCGGGGCAGCCGCTCAGGAAGACGTCGTGGACTGGGCGGGCGTGCGCGCGGGGCGCGGGGTGCGCTTGACCCGCGGAGTCGCGTTCCCTGGTCGCGTGAATTCACGGCGAGGTGGCCGCCTGTCCGCATGCTCGCCGGGCTCGACGCGCCCAGGGGCCGCGCGCGTTTCCGAGCCGTGGGCGCCCACTCGCACGATGTGCACGTCAGGGTCGCGCGCGTCAGGCTTCCTGCAGCGCTGCTCGAACTCGCGGGCCACGCTCGCGTCCACCTCGATGATGGTTGAGCCCTCCTGCACGTTAATGGCGCCGACTGAGTGCCGCGTGATGCCACTGCGACGGCACGCATGTGACATGCAGCGGCTCGCCGTGGCTCCTTCGTCGGAGCCCCAGCTCATCGAAAACTGAACATAGCTGACGGGACCGCGCGAGCGCGGTGCGCTATTGGCCGGGCGAGCGCCTTCCGGATTCCACGCGCGCGGCTCGGCGTTAACCAGCTCGAAGGGTTCACGCGGTAGAGCCGGCTCGGACATGCGCAAGAGCATCGCCACGACGTTGGCGGGCGGCTGCTTCTCCAGCAGGTTTTGGGCGTAGGTGAGCTCGCTCTCCGTCAGCTCCGTGCTAGCGAGTTGTTCATACAGGGCCCGCCGCGCCGTCTTGGTGACGCCTTGCCGGATCTTCTTCGGGTTCGGCACGGCTTCCCAGCGCGCGTCGATGCGCGCCTCACGGAACAGGCGGAACATGCGAGCCTGAGCGTTGATCGGAACCACCACCAGGCTGCGTCCCGTCTTGCCGGCCCGACCGGTGCGGCCGCTGCGGTGCGTGTAGACATCGGGGTCCTTGGCGATATCGGCGTGAATCACCATACCGATATCCGGGACGTCGATACCGCGCGCGGCCACATCGGTCGCGACCAGGACGCGGATGATCCCGTTGCGGAACGCTTCCAGCGTGCGGGTGCGCTGAGCCTGAGGCAGCTCACCGCTGAAGGGGAGGGCGCCGAACCCGTCGCCGGCGAGCCGTGCGCACAAATCCGCTGTGTCGGCGCGCGTGCGCACGAAGATCAAGCAGCGATCGCCGAGCCCCTCGAGCAGCAAATTGACGACCGCCTCGTAGCGCTGGCTTGGCCGCACCAGGTACGCGACGTGTTCGATGTCGGCGTTGGCTTTACCGAGCGCGGTGCCTTCGAGGTGCAGGGCCGAGCTCTGGAAGCTGCGAGCCAGGCGCTCCACTTCGGGCGGGAACGTGGCCGACAACAGGTGGCTGCGCCGATCTGCGGGCATACGGGCGACGATCGCGTCGAGCTCGTCCTTGAAGCCCATGTCGAGCATCTGATCGGCTTCGTCGAGCACGACTTCACGAATGCCGCTCACGTTGAGCGCCCCGCTCGTCATGTGATCGAGCAGGCGCCCGGGCGTCCCCACCAGAACGCGCGCGCGTCGACGCAAGCGCTGCTTCTCGCGCCGCACATCGGTGCCGCCGGTGACGACGTCGACTTCGACGCCCTCTGATTCTTCGTACAGCCAGGCGAGTTCGGCCTGTACTTGGGCCGCGAGCTCGCGCGTCGGCGTGATCACCAGCGCACGCGGCCCGACGGGAGCCTCTCCGGGCGCAGTGACGGCTTGCGCGAGCGCGATGCCGAGAGCCACCGTCTTGCCTGAGCCGGTTTGCGAGGAGATGCGCAAGTTGCGTCCTCCGTCGGTACCTTCTTTCAAAGCGGCGACGACGGCCGCCTGAACGGCGGTCAAGTGAGTGAAGCCACGCTTCTCGAGCGAGCTGCGGAGCGGCGCCGGTACACCGGCAAAAGGGTCGGTCTCTGTCATGGGGGGGGTCTATAGCCCACGCACGGCGGAGCGCAGCAACTAGCCGCAAGCAGACACCGGCGCCGGCACCCTTAGTCGGCTTCCTCGCCGCGGGCAAGGCCACTGGCGCAAAATGCCTCGAAACGACACGGAATTAGCGGCTAGCAGGACCCGGGCACCTGTTGTGCTAGGTTGCCGCCTTGCCGGCGACGCTTGGGCCGGTGCGCGCCCCACGGACCGCTCGATGTACAAGATCACAACCGGCATCCACATTCATTTTGCTCACCATATTCGCGGCCATGCAGGGCCGTGCGTGTCGATCCACGGGCACACCTGGTTGTTCGAGGTCAGCCTGATCGCGGCCGAGCTGGACGCGCAGGGCTTCGTCGTGGATTTCGACGACCTGTACGCGCGCGTGCTGACGCCGTGTCATCGTTTGCTCGATCACGCGCTGGCGCTCGGTGACAAGAGTTACGTGGAGAACCGTCAGGCGCTGGCGTCCCTGGGGACCGCATTGGTGGAGACACGGCGTGAAACACTGGGCGACCTTGGCACGCTGCAAGAAGCCCTGGACGGGGCGCTGTGCGGGGCACGCAACGAGCGGCCCGGCGGCATCAAGCTGGCCGTGTTCCCTTTTTCTCCGACGTCGGAGCGGCTGGCGCGCTGGCTCTATGATGTCGCGAACGTCTGGCTCGGCGACAGCCACGTCAAGGTGGCCGCGGCGCGCATCTTCGAGTCGTTGCATCCGACCGAAGCCGTCGCGGAGTATCTCGGAGTCGGCGCGCCCTGAGCGCCAGCTCCGTCAATTTTCGCTCCGTCAATTTTCAAACGTGTCGAGCTCCTGCTCGAGCCGGGCATCCCAATCCTCAGCCGGCTTGTCCTTTGACGCATCGCTTTTGGCAGCATCTCCCTTGGAGGTGCGCGCTTCTGCGCTGGGCTTGGCTTCAGCAGTCGGGCTGGGTGGTGGTGGCGGTTGGCCGGGCTTGATCAGGTAGCGCAGCAGAAACACGAGCAGCCCGAGCGCGCCAACCCCCAGAGCCGACGGTAGCAACCAGCCGAGCCGATTCTGGGGTACACCCGTGAGATCCTGAGTCGGCACGCGCGCGGCGAGTCGGCGCCGGATTTCGTCCGCGGGGACGCCTTCTCCCACCCACTGGCGGATGTCGGCTCGCCAAGGGGCGGCGTTCGGGCACGATGAAAGC
>JAYWEH010000655.1:0-7349 GCA_043780025.1 Deltaproteobacteria bacterium | reverse complement strand
ACAGCACGCGCACGTTCACCTTGTGGTGGTTGCCGTCACCCACCGCGCGGACTTCGCCCGTTTCCAGCACGCGCAGCAGCTTGGGCTGGATTTCACTCGGCAGCTCGCCGATCTCGTCGAGAAAGATGGTGCCCCCGTCCGCGCGCTGAAACGCGCCTTCGCGATCGGCCACGGCTCCGGAGAAGGAGCCGCGGCGGTGGCCGAACAGCTCGCTCTCCGCGAGATCTTTGGGCACGGTGGTGCAGTCGACCACGACGTACGGCTTGTCCGCGCGCGGGGAAGCGTGATGCACCGAACGAGCCGCGAGCTCTTTGCCGGTGCCGCTCTCCCCCTCGATGAGCAAGCTCACGTCCGAGCTGGCGACGCGCTCCAGCACCGCGAACACCTCACGCAGCGCCAGCGATTTACCGTGCAGCTCGCCGAAGCTGTGCGCGCGCGATGGCTCCACTTCGCGCACGTGCCAGCGCGGGAACACCCCGAGCTCGATCTCGCCGATCTGGACCACGGCACCGAGCGCCAGCTCCGCAGCCATCACCCGCGTGCCCTGGACGTAGGTGCCGTTGCGGCTCTCGAGATCGCGCACCCAGATCCTGCCACCGGGCTTGAGCTCGAATTCGGCGTGCTGGCGCGAGACCCCGCGCTCGGGCAAGACCAGCTGGCACGAGGGATCGGCGCCGACGCTCACGACACCCGAGAGCGGCCGCTCCAGGCCTTCGTGTTCGCCACTGAGCACGACCAGCTTGGCTTGCGTATCTGCGAAGGCGCCGCGAAACGGTAACGTCGCGGTGCGGCCATGCGCGAGATCGGACAGGGGCCCCCGTGCCCCGGCGGCGGGCTTTGGCGCAGAATCCATGGGATCTCGGGTTGGCAAGGTCGGGGTGAGCGTGAGCTTGGGGAGGGTGTCGCGCGGGACGGGAGTCTATGCGATCGCCGACTTGGCGAGCTCTGTTTTGTGGATCGAGCGGGGTGAGGCGGTGTCGGTGCCGTGCACGAGCGGAACCAACGGTCGGCCTTTGGTTCGGCGCTGCGGCAGGTTCGCTGACACTGGCCGCAGGGAGGCTGCTAGGCTCGCTGTCGCGCGGCACGAGAGTCATGTGGTCGCTGATTTTTCGAGCGGGTTGTTTCGTTGCCATGGCCCGTGGTCTGGTGCTGGTCGCGGCGTTCAGCGGCAGCGCTCTTGCACAAGCAGTTGCGCAGCAAGTGGCGCCGGCGCCCGTCGAGCCCGTGCCGGAGGCGGCGTCGCCGGATGCTGCGCCGTCAGACGCGGCGGGAGCCCCACCACCCGCTCGGCTCGAGCAAGAGCTCGCTCCGGCGCCCTCGGGCACTGCCGGCGATCGCGCGAGCGAGGCCCGCCAGCACTTCGACCGCGGTGTGCAGCTGTATGCGGAGGGCGAGTTTGCGGTGGCGCTGGCGGAGTTCGAGCGCGCGTATGAGCTCATGCCCAACGTGCGTGTGTTGTACAACATCGCGCAGCTCTGCTTTCAGCTGCAGAAGTTTTCGCGCGCCCGGCAAGCGCTGTCACGTTATCTGGTCGATGCGAGCCGCGAGCTGACGCCGGAGCGGCGCGCGGCGGTGGAGCGCGATCTGGCGGCGCTCGCGCTGCGCACGGCGACGTTACGGTTGCGCGTCAGAGTGCCCGGTACCGAGGTGATGATCGACGGCGTGCCGGCGACCAGCGCAGGGCCCGAGGGCTTCATCATCGACGCGGGGGAGCGCAGCGTGCGCGTCGACAAGCCGGGGTACCGCAGCGTGGAGCGGCACGCCAAGGTGGTCGGTGGTGATCGGCTGGATTGGGTGATCGAGCTCGAGCCGCTGTTGCCGCCGCAAGTCTCGAGGCCGCCCCCGCCGGTTCCAGTTGCAATGGAGCAGCCGAGCTCGCTGCCGCTGTGGCTGCCCTGGGTTATCACCGGAGCGCTCGCGGCGGGCTGGGCCACGACGGGTTTGTTGGCGCTGGACGCGCAAGCGGACAAAGACGAGCTCGAGGGGGACACGAGCAGCCCGGAATCGGAGCTGCTGGAGGCCCGAGACTCGCTCCGCACGTTGGCACTGGTGACCGACGTGTTGCTCGGTGCGACGGTCGCGGCCACCGGCGTGAGCCTGTATTTGAGCCTGTCGAGTGACGGGCGGGACGCCACGGCTCCGCCCGTCGGCGCCGTGCGGCTTCCGCGCTCGGCGATCGTCGGGCTCTCCGGGGGGTTTTGAGCTACTCCGCGCTCTGGAACAGAAACAGCTAGGACAGCAGTTCGGCCTGCGACCTGGTTCGGCGGCTCCCGTCAAAAGGGAGTCGCTCGACGGCGACATCCCTTCGGTCGTCGCCACTGTCTCGATTAGAATCGATCCTCACGGCGAACGGGAGCCCACGGCCCGCCACGCGGGGCTGCGAAGCTACGCTCGACAAAACATATATAAGTATGGAGAACGAATGCGCGAACGCGGAATGAACCACCGAGGACGAAACACGAAGGCACAGCTCAGTGCTCTGGCCTGCGCAGGCGTGTTGGGGTGGGGGCTCTTCGGCTGTGGTGCAGCAATCGATGGCGAGGCCGGGTTCGAGGAGGACGAAGCGCTCGTGTACGGCGAGTCGGAGCAGGCGCTGCGGCGATTCGCTGGCGAGTTCAACGCCAACACGGCGGGCACGCTCGATCCGGGTGAGCCACCGCCGCCACTGCCGCCACCCGATCCGTGCAAGACCGATCCGCGCGACGACGTGCGCGCCGCTCTCGGTCAGCAGGTGCTGAAGACATTCGGGCGTACTGATCCTCGTGTCTGGGAGTGCCTGCCCAGCTTCGTAGTCGGTTGTGCGGGTTTGCGCCTGAGCCCCGCGCTCCGGCAGAACGCGATTGCCAATGGGCAGCAAGCGGCGGTCGAGCAAGTCGAGGAACTGCTCGGGGCGCTCACCGAGCTCGACGGGATGACGGCGTTCGCGATGGCGGTCAACACGGCCCTCTCGGAGTGCGCCGTCCAGAATTGTTCGACGGCGAGCCGGAGCTACGCGTTCACGGCGCAGGCCCCGAACGAGTGCGGCGAGACCGTGTACAAGGTCGACGCGACCGTTCACAGGGGACTGGCCGGTGAGGTCATGAATCCCATCGACGCCTCGCGCGCGGTGCTGGCGCCCGCTTCGCCCGTGCCGGCACCTCCGATCAAGCCGGTGAGCTCGGCTGCGTCGCTGCGTTTTGCGGCCTCGAGCCGGGCGACCACGACGGGAACGAAGGCTCCCGCGAACCCCGCTCCGAGCCCGTCACCCGATCCGGCGCCCACCGGTGGCGTGTCTGACACGCAGCTGAAGATGGGCGATATGGGTGGCTACTTCGGCCTGTACGGAGGGTATCGCACCCCGTGCCCGGCCGAGGACACGTCCTGTAATGCGACCGGCGTCAACACGGCGATCAAGACGTTCTTGGACCAGACGTGTGAGGGGACGCCCACGAACTCGCAAGACGTCTGCCACCACCCGACGTACGACGGCGACTACGGGGTGTTTGCCCACAAACTCAAGAGCTTCCCCGGTGCGGTGCGCAAGCGCCTCGGTGAAGCCTGTGAATACGGCGCCGACTCGAACATTCGATCGGGGCGTTTCCGGCTCGGTGCGGGGGCGCTGGCGCTCTGCGTAGCAGAGTAGTATTGGGAAGCCCGGATGTCTTCGTCCTGGCGAGCCCAGAATGCGGGGTGGAGCGTGGCGCAAACCGCGCTCGCGTGTTGCAGCGGTGCATTGGTCGTGCTCGTGACGGTCGCGGGCTGCGGCAACACGGATTCGACGCTGGTGTTCGCGCGGGAGCGCACGGCCGCTCTGCCGGAGCTGCCCGAGGCGCCTGAATCGGACGACACTGCGCATGCCACGGATGCCGGCGGTGCCGTGGATGAGGATGAAGGCCTCCAAGCGGTGCCGGACCCCGCGCCCTCCGTGGTGGACGCGGGCGAAGTCGTGGCGGATGCGGGAGCCGACGCGGCGCCGGGCCCCGACGTGCCGCTGCCAGCGCCTCCGATCGTGCCATCAGGCCTGTGCGAGCGGCTCGGCTCGGATCCCATTGCGGCACTCGGCGTGGCCATCGACGCGGTCGTTGCGCTACAGCAGAGCGAATGCGCAACGGCGCGGCTGCTCGAGGGCGCGGACGAGACGCAACTGGTCCTGTGGGCGATCTATCTGTTTAGCTACACCCAGGCGTTGCTCGATTGCGAAGACGCCGTGGTTCCGGCCGGTGGTTTGGAGATTTTCGCGCTGGCCAACACGGCGCACGAAGAGGTGGGCCTGCCGCCGCGTCCGATCGGTCGGGATGACAGCGAACAGCTGATCCGGCAGTATCTCGACCAGTTGAATGTCGCGCTCCAGTTCAGCGCCAGCGAGCGTGCCAGTTTTGAAGGCTACTTGCGGCTGCAGGCCGATCGCATGGTGGTGCCGAACCTCTCGGGCGCTCTGTCCAGCTGCGTTGTCGCCCCCTGAGCGCAGGCACGGCGCCCGTGTGCGCGTGTTCGGTGGGATCCTGGGCGCCGCCATGGCGTGGGGATGCACGCTGGTCTCGGACTTCGAAATCCAGCAGTGCGTGGAGGACGACGATTGCCAGCCGAGCCGGGATGCGCCCGTGCGCATTTGCGAGGCGCAGCGGTGCGTGGCGGGGTGCGCAGACAATGGGCAGTGCGATAAAGAGCTGAGCGGTGGGGGGGCCGCCTATTGGATGTGCCCCACGCGTGGCGCCGAATGCGTCAATCTGCTGAGTTCGGAATGTTTTGGGACGTTGGGGCCCGAGCCGTCGTCATTGGGCACTCTGCGCGGCGAGGATCTCGCCCTCATCGGTCTGTTTGCAGCGCCCGTCCCTGGCGCGCAGCCGACGCCGGCGGAGCTGACGTATCGGCTTGCTATCTCGGACCTCAATGAAGAAGGGGGCTTACCCGGGATCATGCGGCCGCCGCGGCCGGTCGTGGGCGTGATATGCGATGACACGCGGGCGGCCACCGACGCGGGCATCGCTCATCTCGTCGATCGGCTGGGCGTGCGAGCGGTCCTGGCGGCACTCGAGCCCGAGCCGCTGCGCGCCGCCGTCGAAGGCCAGGATCCCTCTGTATTTTTCCTCAGCCCGTTCCTCGATCCCGGGCCCGTCATCGCGCGCACGGACGCGCTTTGGTACCTATTTGACGAGCAGGCCGCGATCGCGCCAGCGTACGTGCCGCTGCTCGCGCGCGTGCAAGACCGACTCGCACGTGAGCGGCAAGTGGCGCCAGAGGCCGTGCGCATGGCGCTGGTCGTGAGCACCGAAAGCGATGCGGACGCGGATCGCCGCTTGAAGCTCGCGGTGGAACGCGAACTCGGAGGCGCCATGGCGTCGCAAGCGGAGCTCTTGCTCGGCCGCAACGCAGAAGAGTTTGGGCTGGGCGCCGAGAGCGAACTCGGGGGAGCCGTCGAGGCGATCATTGCCTATCAGCCGGATGTGGTGTTGCTGTTCGCCAGCGGCAATTTTGCGAGCGGCCGCGAGCGATCGGCGATCGTGACCGAGATTGAACGGGGCTGGCTTACGGGCGCGCAGAGGCCATTGTACGTGGGCGCGCCGGCGAACTTCGACACGAGGGAACTCACGGCGCTCGGCGAGGATGCGGACTTTCGCAGGCGTTTTGTTGGCCTGAACGCGTACCGTGAGTTCGATGGACCCCTCGCCAGGAACCTCGCCGACGCGTACGAAAGTTTCGAGAATCGCGATACGCGTTTCGCGGCAGCTGCAAACCTTTACGACGCCGTCTACTATCTGGCCTACGCACTCAGTGCCGCCTATCGACCCGAAATCGCAGATCAGACCAACGCCGTGTTCCACGGCTTCCAAAGCATCACCGACCTCTCGGGCGAACGCGTCGAGGTCGGTCCGCTCGGTAAGGACGCCGCGTTCGAGCATCTATACGACCGCAAACCCTTCGCCCTGCACGGAGTGACGGGTCCGCCCGATTTCGATCCCGTGACGCACCATCGCCCGAGCGGCGCCAGCGGCTATTGTCTGGTCGAGCAGGAGCGACAAGGGAAGCTCGAAGTGCTCTGGGACGTGCAGGCGTGGGCCTACGAGGCCAGCCGCCGCGGCTTCGTGCGCCTGCCGCCTCTCGATCCCAATGTGCCGGATACGCGCGCATTTTGCTTGCCGGAGCTGTTCGATGCCGAGGCGAAGTAGCGCGGCGCTCTCTGTCTGTTGGGCGATCATACTGGCTTGCGCGGGTGAGCGCGCGGCGGCCGTCAATGATGGACCGTGCGCGGTGCGCATCACGCCTGAAACCGCCAGCGTCGCGGTGGTACGGTTGGCCACCGAAGACGTCGAGCTCTCCGGAGTGTTCACGTGTTCCGCAGCGGTGATCGCGCCCAACCTGGTACTCACTGCGGCGCACTGCGTTTCTCGCCAGGCGCCCGGTCCGTTTGATTGTGACGAAGGCAACGGCTGGAGCCTCGACGAGGACGGCAGTGGGCGAGGCCGGCTCGGCGACGTCTACCCGGCGGAAGCGGTGAGCGTGCGCCGGCCGACGGCAGAGGGAGCGTTCGAACGAGTCGCGGGCGCCGAGCGGGTGATCGCGTTTGGAGCGCCCACGCGTTGTGCCGACAATCTGGCTCTGGTGGTGCTCGATCAGGCTCTGGACATCGAACCCTTGCCGTTGCGGCTCGAAAGCAGCACGCGTGAGGGCGAGGGGCTCCTGCTGAGTGGGTTCGCGCCCTTTGGATCGGCGCGCCGCAGTGCAGCTCTCACGGTGACGCACGTCGCGGCAGAGCTCAGCTCCGTGGACGCGCCCGCAGGCGCGCTACGACTCGAGGGCGGAGCGTGCAACTCGGACCTCGGCGGCGCCATCTATTCGCCGGCGACCGGGGCGCTCGTGGCGCTACCCTTTGCGCCGAGTGAAGGCGACTGTGAAGCGCCGGGAGCGCAGTCGATCGCGCTCGAGCTCTCTCGTTACGCGCAATTCATTCGCCGCGTCGCGGAGGACGCCGGAGCGGCGCTGCACGGCGAGGCGGCGCCGGAGGCGCCGCTCGGTGACGACCATTGCACGGCGCCCTAGGGGGCACCCAGCGCCTTCAATACGGATTCAGATCGTCGATGCCGCGCACGCGCGTGGGTTTGGGGACGGGGGGATCAACCGAGGGATCGACGGAGGGAGCAGCCGGTGGCGCGGCAGCGTTGGTGTCAGGGGCAGAGCTGGAAGCTGCGGGAGCGGCAGGGGTAGCGGAGGCCTTCGAGGGCGTAGCGGCCGCTCGGGTGGGCATTGGCGTGTGTCGCGCTGCTGGGGTGTGCGGGGAGGCCGCGGGGGCGGCGGGCGGCGTCGTGGCGGGCGCGGCGATGGCGGCAATCGCGGTGGGGTGAGCTGGACCGGATTGTGGCTCGGGAGCGGAC
>JAYWEH010000654.1:0-7353 GCA_043780025.1 Deltaproteobacteria bacterium | reverse complement strand
GCACGACGACCGATTGTACGTTGGCTATGAGCAGGGCCTGGTCAGCTTTGTCGATGCGGCGCTCCAGGAGCACGACTTCGCCACGATGTCGGCTCGGTTGCGCGGGCTGGTGGTCGCGGGAGACTTTGTCGTGGTCGCAGACGAATCCGGGATCTGGCCGGAGTCTTTCGTGCAACACGTGTTCAATCGAGCCGGCGTGCAGACGGCCAGTCGCGCTCGCAATCAGGAGGGCCGTGACCACGCCTACGACCCGATCTCTGGGCGCGTTTTCGCCCTGGCCGGGTCCTATGGCCCGCTCTTCTACGACCAGCTGGACGCCGCGGGCGCCATCGTGGCTTCGAATGAAAGCTACGACGCCGTAGAGTACGATTTTTTGCCGCCGCTCCGGGTGTCCCCCGATGGCGAGCAACTTTTCCTCGGCACTCGGGATACTCTGGACGCACAGTCTCTCGAACGTGTGTTCGCGATGCCGGGTAACGTCGTGGACGCACAGTGGCTCGCCGATGGAGCGATTGCCAGCATCAGGGCCTTCGAGGGCAACACGCTGCTCGAGCGCCGGGATGCGCAGGGTAATCTGGTGGAAGCGCTGACGCTCCCGCATCGTCCCGTTGCACTCGTGCCACTTTCGGATCGATTCATCATTGTCGGGATGAGCGGCGGCTATTCCCCTGATGGCGCCAGCTATCTCGGTCCGGAGCTGCCGGCGTTTGCCGCCTGGGTGCCGGACGATGACTCCGACGGAGACGGCGCGCCGAATGTGACGGACGCCTTTCCGCTGGATGCTGCCGCAGCTGTCGACGGCGATCGGGATGGCGCTCCAGATGCCTGGAATTCGGGCTATGACGCAGGCACGGGCACGAGTCAGCTCCTGGTCGACGCCTTTCCGAATGATTCCGCATGCCAGGCAGCTCGAGCCGGGGCCTGCGACGTTGCCGCTCGGGTGCCCGCCTACGTGGCGGACCAGATCGTGGTGGATACGGCGGGTGTGTTCTACTTGCTCAGCACGGCCCATCAGCGCGTCTTTCGCTGGAGCTCGCTGAGCGGGCTCGATCTGAATCCAATTGTGTTGGGCGTCGAGGCACCGCTCGATCCAGCGGGCCCGCGCAACATGGCCTATTCGGCTGCGCACTCCCGGCTGTATCTCGGCTATGACGGCGGTGCGGTAAGTTACGTCGACCTGAGCGCGGAGCTGGCTCGCGAGCGCGTGCTGGCGCGGGTCCCTCTGCCAGTGGGGGGGCTGGCCAGCGTCGGCGACTTCGTAGTGGCCGAGGACGAATCCGGGTCATTCGGGCAGACGCACTTTGTGTTCGATCGCGACGGAGCGCTGCGGGGTAGCCGCAGCGATAGCGACTTCTCCCGGGTGTTCACACACGATCCCACGACCGGGCGCGTCTATTACTTCAGAGACCACATCACTCCCAACCACACGCAGTTCGAAAGCATCGACGCCGCAACGGGTGCGTTTACCGAGGTCGGCGAAATCAACAACGACCTGGCGGTAGCGGCGCCGATGCGCGTGACGGCGGATGGCAGCCGGCTGCTGCTCGGCACCGGCGACGTTTACGATTCCGCGACGCTGTCTTGGCGGGACAACATATTTCGAGCGAGCAGCGTGCCGACGTTTCACGACGCTCAGTGGCTCGACACGGGCGGGGTCGTGACGATCCGCGCCGCAGCCGGCGACACGCTACTGGAACGCAAAAATCCGGCATTTGCGGGCGTCGAACGGCAGCTCTTCGAAGGGCCGCCGCAGGCGCTCTTTGATGTAGGCGACAGCTTCATCGTGGTCACACGCGGTGAGCGGCCAATATTTTCTCGCTACGTGCCCAATGACGATGCCGACGGTGACGGAATGGGGAACGAACTCGACGACTTTCCGCGCGATGCCGCCGCTGCCATCGACAGCGACGGTGATGGCCACCCCGACGCCTGGAACTCGGGGCAGAGCGAAGCCACGACCAGCACGGGGCTCGCGTTGGACGCCTTTCCAGAGGATTCCGCTTGTACCCGGCTGGAGCAAGGCGCTCTCGGCGTATGCGACGTCGGAGCCGCCCTGCCTGCCTACGTTCCGGACCAAATCCGAGTGGACGAAGCCGGTATGCTCTACCTGCTCTCCACTGCGCAGCGGCGCGTGTTTCGCTGGGACTCGCGGACCGAGCAACATGAGAACCCGCTCATCGTGGGCTCCGAAGACCCCCTCGACCTGTCGAGTCCACGGTACATGTCTCCCGTCTCGAGTCAGGGTCGCGTATTTCTAGGCTATTCGAGTGGCGCGATCAGCTATCTCGAACTCGCGAGCGACCTCACGCGGCAGCACGACTTTGCGATGTTCCCCCAGCCCGTCCACGCCCTCGCTGAAATGGGCGCGTTCTTGCACGTGGCCACGCGGGGCATTTCCAGCGGCGGGTTCGAACATATCGTCTTCGATGCGCTAGGAGCGCCCTCGCGGGTGACGAGTGGCGCTTTCCTCGACGCTCCGCTCGCGCAGGAGTTCGATCCCGTCAAAGGTCGCATGTATTTCCTCGAAGACGACTCTTACGGCGCGCTCTTTTTCGAGGCCTTTGATTTGGTCAGCGGAGCCGCGACCTCCTTTGGAGGCAGCGCATCGCTTCAAGAAATCCCGCGCCAGCCTCCGATCCGACTTTCGTCCGACGGCAACCGTGTTCTGCTCGGTAGCGGCGACATCTACGACACCGAGCAATTTGTGCGCCAGGCAGGCTTGTCCACCGCGATCGTGGACGCGCAATGGTTACGTGGCGGTGGCTTCGTCACAGTGCGTCCCTTCCCCAGCGGTACGCTGCTGGAGCGGTGGGGAGCAGCGCTCGAGCTAACGGAAATACTCCTGATTACCGGCGCTCCGCTCGCGCTCGTGCGCTCAGGTCCGGACCTCGTCGTCGTGACCGACGAAGGCCGCCCGAGCTTCTTCGTGTATGTTACCGGCGACGATTGAGGCGAAGCCCAGCGCCGATCCCAGCTCCCCTGCGTTTTCGACGATGCGCGCTCAAATCGCCTCGAATACCGAGCTTCGCCTCCGAGCGCCCTTCGGCCACTGGGTTGACTGGTTTACTTGGTTGGTCTACTATTAAAGGCGTGCAGACCTTCAACATTCACGAAGCAAAGGCGCAATTTTCCAAGATCATGCGCCAAATTGAACAAGGTGAAGAAGTGCTGATAGCCCGCGGTGGCGTAGTCATAGCGCGCATCGTTCCGGAGCGAGCGCAGCGCGGGTTTCAGATTGGTCGCGACGTGGGGAAAGGCAGGATCGCGGAGGACTTCGATGCACCCCTTCCGGAGTTTGAGCCGTACACGTGACCTATCTGTTCGACACACACGTTTGGCTTTGGCTTCTCCTGGCGCCCGAGCGTGTCGGCAAGAAGACCCGTGCGCTGGTGCTGAATGGTCAGCACGAATTCTATCTATCCATCGCCTCGGCCTGGGAGATAGCCATCAAGCACGCCGCGGGCCGTCTAGAATTGCCAGAGGCACCGCTCGATTATGTTCAATCTCGCACTAGCGAAGCGGGTGTGAAACTATTGCCCATACGGCTCGAACATGTGTGTGGCGCCGCGGTACTACCTCGACACCATGCCGATCCCTTTGATCGGCTACTGGTCTCTCAAGCGCGGACCGAAGATCTGGCGATCATCAGTCACGATGAGGACGTTGCCCTTTACGACGTCCGGGTGATCGACCCGGCGCGCTAGGATACGCAGCGAACCCCAACTCCCGACATCTATCGCTTCATCCCCACGTCTCCGCTCGCACTCGAGGCGTTGCGCAAGCGCTACGCGTCGTCGAGTGGCCGTAGCCGATGAAAGGCCGCGCCGAGGTGTAACCCTATTGTGAGCTGCCCAGCGGCCCGTTGATGACGTGGGCTCGAGAAGGATGAGGTCGCGGTGAAGGGTTCTATTTGCGCTCTGGCGGTGCTCGGGGTGATGAGTTGCGGCGGCGACGACGCGCCCGCCGGGGACGGCGCGGGCGGTACGGGGACGGGCGGCTCTGAGGCGGGGGCTTCGAGCGGCGGCAGCTCGGGCCTGGGTGGCAGCGGAGGCGACGCTGGCGGTGGGCCCGAGAGCTCTGGTGGCGGCGGCGCAGGGAGTGCCTTGCCGACGGCATTCACGCTCACGGTCAGCGTGAACGGAGAAGGCCGGGTCACGAGCACTCCAGCTGGCATCGAATGCGGCTCCACGTGCGAGGCCACCTTCCCGCCCGGGACCCAAGTGGTGCTGGATGTGAAGGAGGAGGGTGGAGTGCTGAGCGGCTGGAGCGGCGCTTGTTCGGGGAGCTCAGCGTGTTCACTCAGCCTCGATGCTGACGTCGACGTGGCGGCCATATTCGAGCCGCTGGAAGTGGGCCCGAATGCGCACGGCATCGCGGTGACGCCCGATGGTACGCGAGCCCTGGTGACGCTCGGCGACGAGGCCGGCAAGTTGCAGGTGATTTCGCTGAGTGACGGATCGATCGTCGACAGCATCGACGTGGGCTCGTTCCCCGGCGCCGTGGCGGTGGCACCCGACGGCAGCAGAGCCGTCGTGAACAATCGGAACACGGTGAGCATCGTGACGTTATCGACGAGAGCGGTGCAGGGCGTCCCGTCACCGTGTGCGGGGGACACGCTTTACGACATCGCGCTGACCACCGATGGCGCGCGCGCGGTCACCACCATGTTCAACGGCTCGTGCGTGACCAATACGCTGACCGTGATCACGCTCGACGACGGCGCCATAGAGAACCAATACCCCATCACGGGCTCGCTGGCAGCCGGCGTTGCCGTGGTCGGCGACGGCAGTTCGGTATTGGTGTCCCGAGGCATCGTCGGCACGCAGATCGACCGAGTCGCCCTGAGCGGCGGCCAGGTCACCAACATCACGGACACGAGCTCGTCGTTTGGCATTGCCTTGACCCCCAACGGCGCCGAAGCGCTGATCGCTTCCGGAGACGGGGACACCATCAAGCGCTTGTCGCTCGCCACCAACGCGGTGACGGGCTCGATCGACTACGCATCAAACCAGGACCCTCACAACATCGCCATTAGTCCTGACGGGGCGCTGGCCGTCGTCGCGGGTAGCTTTGACGTCGGAGTGCTCTCGCTCGCGTCAGGCGAGGTGCTCTGGACGTTTTCGGGCGGGGGCCGCAGCGTGGCCATCACGCCGGACGGGCAGCGTGCGCTCGTGACGCGGGGCTCGACCGTGCGCGTCTACTCACTGCCGCCGATCTCTGCTGAAGCCCCGTAGCCCGAGGTACTCCATCAGGGCCCGGCGCTCTGGACGATGCGAGCCTCCAAGGAACCGTGGTCTTGCCGGTTTGCCGAACTTCCGCGATGACCACCACGGGAAATGCCTGCAATGCGCTGGAGCATACTGGGGTTGACGCCAACTCCTTGGGAATCTCGGTGACGGTTTTCGAGCCGCGAGCGCTCAGCCGACGTACGGCGTCCAGCAAAAGGGCGCCTCAGCGCCCGAAAATAGCGCCAAAATTGCTGAAGTTGACAACGTAGCCTCTGGTAGCTACCTTTGTAGGCGTGCGCTCGGTCGGTCTCAAAGTCCTGAAAAATAAGCTGGCCGAATATGTTCGCATCGCGAGCGGCGGGGAAACCGTGCTGGTCACGGACCGAGATCGCGTGGTGGCCGAGCTGTCCCCTCCTCGCGTCGGGCGCGCGGAGCTGCTCGCCGACGCACAGCTCGCGGACTTGGTACGCTCCGGCGTGGTCGCCCATCCCACGTGGCCCAAAGGCGTTCCCCCCAGTCGACCCGTCGCTCCCACTGAAGAGCTGCTCGAGGAGCTGCGAGCTGATCGAGACGCTCGTTGATCTACCTCGATACCTCGGTCGCTCTGGCCCATCTATTGGGTGAAACGCGCCGACCGTCGGAGTCGCTTTGGGCACGTCCGCTCATCGCAAGCCGTCTGCTCGAATACGAATTGTGGAACCGACTACACGCGCGCGGGCTCGCTGCTTCCCACGGAGAGCTGGCTCGTCAGCTCACCGGCATGGTTGCTTTGGTCGAGCTCACGGCAACGGTTCTCGAACGTGCCCTCGAACCTTTTCCAGTCCCCGTGCGGACTCTCGACGCACTCCATCTTTCGACGCTTCAATTTCTGCGTGCTCGACGACAGGAAATTCATCTTGCAACGTACGACGAACGACTCGCGAGGGGCGCTTCGGCACTGGGTATCCCCCTCTGGCTAGACTGAAAACCTAGAGACAGAACCACCGGTTCATGCTGCTCTAAGCGGCCGGAATTTGGAGCCGACCACCATGGGGTGGCGACCCAAGAAGTCCGCCATCCCCCGAGCGACCGGCTCCGGGCGCTCGACGTGCAGCAGGTGGCCCACTCCTTGGATGTTGCACTCCTCGAGTTGCGGCAGCCAGGACCGAAGCAGGCCCGCGATTTCCATCCACATGGCCTGGGTGTTCTGACCCAGCACCGACAGCACCGGTTGACGAATGGCGGCTGCCTGCTGGGCGCCGAACTCCCAGTCGACCAATGCGGGTAGCTCGACGCCGAAGAATGTGTCGGCGTCCCTGACCGACTGTGCAATGGCCCCGGGCACACGCTCGTCGAGCAAAGCTCGACACTCTTGCCACTCGAGGCCACTCACGGCGCTCATGAAAGCGGAGAGAGCGGCTTCGTGGTTGCCGGCCGCGTAGAGCTCGAAGACCGGCGCCGCGCTTTGCACGAAAGCTTTGGCGCACGAAAGCGAGAGAATCGAGGGTTCCAGGACGGAAAGCGTGTGCACGGCCTGGGGCCGATCGAGGGCGAGCTGCAGGCCCACCGCGGCGCCGCTGGATGACCGGCGACGTGCGCGCGACGCACATCGAGATGGTCGAGCAGGGCCGCGGCATCGGCGGCGTGATCGGCGATGCTCACAGGGCCAGGCGCATGCGTGCTCCCGACCCAACCGCGCTTGTGGTACGTGATCAGCCGGTAGTGGTCGGCGAGCACTCGCTCTGACAAGAGCGGCCTGAAGCCGTCCGCGAGAACCGGGCTAATCAGCAGCACCGGCTCTCCCGAACCGGTCACTTCATAATCGAGCTCCACGCCGTTGACCCTGGCGCGCTGCATTTGCTCTTTTCCCATATTGGCTCTCTCTTTCGATTGGTTGGGGCCGCCTTCGTCAGCGGCCTCGGGCAGCTCTGGCGCGACCCGCCGCCTACGGGCACGTTGGCCGGCCATGGCGCGCGGCTCTTACGCCACCCACCCCAAAGGCCCGCTCGCTGGGTCTGAGCTGCCATTACTGGCCGATGTCGCTTATGCCGCCGGTCATCTCGATGTCACTATCGAGGCCTGGGAGCGGGCTCACGCTGAAGCTGTAAGAGCTGGCGATCGCCTGAGCGCGGCGCTTGCGGCGGTT
>JAYWEH010000653.1:0-3111 GCA_043780025.1 Deltaproteobacteria bacterium | reverse complement strand
TCATCGGGTCACACGCGCAGCGGATCGTCGACGACACCCATGGCGAATTGGGGCGATCGACCTTGTCAGGCCTTCAGTGGCGGCGCGCTCTCGGGCAGCGCGCGCTCGGGCAGCGAGGCTCAGCGGCAGCGCTGCATCTCGACGTCGCAGCGGCCTGGGCAGTTGTAGTGCTCCAGGTAGTCGCAGAAACGCGGATCGGCGTCGTTGGGCACACAGAAGTCCTCGTCCGCGCAGTGGTAGCCCGCTTCGCAGGCGCAGAGCGGCAGGTTCGGGTTCGCTGCGTTCGCGCGGCAGCGACAGCTGCAGAACACGCGCTCGTCCGATTCGCTCAGGATGCGTTCGCCGTCCGGGGTTTCGAGCCCGTCCTCGACGCACGTGTCGGGGTTCCCGGTCGTCATGCAGAGCGTGCCGAGTGGCTCCGCGTTGCGGGGGCACCCCTCGGAGCGCAGGTTTTCCGGGTGCCCATCGAGGCGGTAGACGACGCAGACGCGCGTTCGGCACTGCACGGAGCTGGTCTCGACGTACACCTCGCTGTTCGCGAAGCCGCACGTCGGCACGGCCTCGGGCGTGCAGGGATCGCCGACGCCGCTCGCAGCACAGCCAGTCGCCGCGACGCCGAGCGCCATGGTGACTGCGAGGATGGCCAGGGTGATGATCTTTCGCTCGAACCGACGCATCGCTCTCATCCTCCGTGAGCGACCGTGGCGCGCTCGCCGCCGTTCGCTCTCCTCGCTTCGTCGTCCGGACCGCGTCCGGCTTCCAAGCTCTGACCCGATTACCGCCGCTCTGCTGCTCGGTCCCTCGAGGGACGCCACGGCGCGAAAGAGCCGGGCCCAGCGCGAGCGTGGGGAACCTACGTCGGCCGTCTTCGCGGTGTCAAGACGAGCGTTCCGTCCCTGATCCGGCGGTAGCAGTGCTCGACAGCGGCCTCTCGCCATCCCGATCCGCCTTCTTCGTGCGGTCCGCGTGATTCTCGTCGCTGTGAGCCAAGACGCACCCTGCGGGTGCGGAGAAGCCGAAGCCGAGCACGAAGATGATGCCCACCCCTCCGTCCGTGCTCGGCGCTTCGCGCCTGCGCGCGGGCGGCCCCTCCCAAATCGTCGGTCGCGCAAGCGCGCCCTCCTCAGGGAGGGGAGCGTCTCGCTGATCTGCCGGTGAATTTCTCGCGTTTGCTGTGCGTCCAATCGCTCATGACCACGAAGCGCGTTCCTCAGGGCTTGCTGCCGTTCGAGTACGTGGCCGAGCCCGATGGCGACGAGGTCACGGCTCGCGCCGGGCTGCCGCTCATCGCGGAGGTCATGCAGCAGATCGGCATGCCAGCGCACTGCACGGCGATCGGGCTCAAGGAGCGCGAGCGAGGCTTCTCGGAGTTCGAGATGGTTCGCGCGGTGGTGCTGCTGATGGCCTCGGGCGGCGAGTGCCTCGATGACATGCGCGTGCTCCGCGAGGACAAGGCGCTCTGCGCGCTGCTCGGCAGCGAGCTTCCCTCGCCGGATGCGGTTCGCCGGTTCCTCGAGGCGTTCCACGACCAGCAGCGCGTGCAGGCGCACCCCGGCAAGGGCGCGTGGATCGTCCCGGAGAGCGAGGAGCTTCGACGGCTCGCCGCGGTGATGACCAACCTGGTGCGCGCGATCGCGAAGAACGAGCCGGTGCCGGTGACCAAGGCGACGATCGATCACGACGCGACGATCATCGAGTCGCACAAGGTCGAGGCGCGTGCGCACTACGAGGGCGGTCGCGGCTACCAGCCTTCGATCGCGGTCTGGTCGGAGTTGAACATCGTCGTCGCGGACGAGTTCCGCGACGGCAACGTGCCGGCCGGAATGCAGAACGTGCCGCTCATCGAGCGAGCGTTCGCTGTGCTCCCCGAGAACGTGACCGAGCGGTATTTTCGGGCGGATTCCGCCTGCTACGAGTCTGCTGTGTTGAAGTGGCTGGCGCATCCGTCGCGGAAGATCGGGTTCGCGATCAGCGCCGACATGACGCGCGAGCTGCGGGCAGTGTGCACTGCGGTGCCCCAGGAGCGCTGGACACTGTTCGAGCAGAAGGACGACGTCGAGAAACACGTGACCGACGTGGAGTTCACGCCCGGAGACTGGCCGAAGGACGCCAAGCCGCTGCGCTACATCGCGATCCGTCTGACGCCGAAGCAGCGCGAACTCTTCCGAGACGGGAGCTCGGTGAAGTACTTCGCGGTGGTGACCAACCGCGACGGCGACGCCGGCGAGCTCGTCGACTGGCACCGGCAGAAGGCCGGCACGGTCGAGCACGTCCACGACGTCACGAAGAACGAGCTGGGCGCCGGCGTGATGCCAAGCGGCAAGTACGGCGCGAACGCGGCCTGGTACCGACTCGCGATGATCGCGCACAACGTGCTCGTGCTGATGAAGCGCCGCGTGCTGCCGCCGGAGCTCAAGGACGCGCGCCCCAAGCGTCTGCGTTTCCGCGTCTTCACGCTCGCAGCCAAAGTCGCGTACCACGCACGCCGAGTGCTCGCGCGCATCGCGAGCGCGGCGCTCGCTCTCGCCGGGCTCATCCCCGCTCGGGCACACAGCCTCGCGCTCGTGCCGCACTGACGGCCGAACGGCACAGAGTCTCCCATCGACGCGCCGCGCGCGCGAAGGCCGAGCCGTGCTCGAACGGACGTGCCCCTCCCTGAGGAGCGCCTTGGCGCGACGATTTGGGAGGGGCCGCCCGCGCGCAGGCGCGCAGCGCCGAGCACGGACGGAGGGGTGGGCATCTACTGCTCGGAATTCTCGTTCTCGATGAGCAGATCGAGCGTCCCGCTCCGCGTTACCGCCGGATTAGGGGCTGACCGAGGGCCTGGCGGTGCGTTCCGAGCGCGGGCAGACTACGAAACGTGAGTGAGAGAAGAGCGTCGCGGACGAGAGCGCAGTCACCTGGCGCGATGGAAGCCGCGGAGCGGCTTCGGCTGGCCCTCGACCTCGCGGACCTCGCGGAGCAGATGCTACGCGAGCGGCTGCGGCGTGAACGTCCCGTCCGAAGCCGCGCGCTGGTGAGCAAGGGTGCCAGTTCCTCCGTCAGCCGGCTTGCGCGTGCCTGCGAAGCGACAGTCAACACCAACGCCTTGTCGGAGCCGGTCACGCGCTC
>JAYWEH010000652.1:0-17297 GCA_043780025.1 Deltaproteobacteria bacterium | reverse complement strand
TGTAGACGCGGTCCGGTTGGCCCGGCTCCTCGATCACGAAGAAGGGCGCCAGGTCCACACGGTGCTGCGTACCGAGGCGCGCCCCCGGCGAATCCGGGTCGTCCTCGCGCGCCCAGACGACCTCGTCGATCCGCTCCCACACGCCGCGGGAGCGCAGCATCTCCTCCGCTTGCACGCACTTCGAGCAGGGCTGCCCATTGGCGAGCAGCTTCTTGACCATTGTGATCTTGGGGCTGGACATGGCTTCCGGTCTCGACCGGTGCGGAGACTTGGGCCCTCTGACCCGACGGGTCAAGGGCATTCCGCCTGGAATTCAGCCCGTCTTCTTCTCGTCTTCTTCGTCGGGCAGCGCGATGTCCGGTAGCGCCAAGTCCGGTGGTTCATCCAGCATCCGTTCGAGGTAGCGCCGCAGGAACAGATTGAAGGAGCGGCGGGCCAGGTCCTCGTACACGTCGGCCGTGGTGCGGGCCTTGTGCTGCATCAACGGTCGTGAGGGCGTGCGCCAGGTGGGCACGTTCAATTCGAGTTCTTGGGCGTCCCCGGGGATCACGAACACGGTATCGAAAAAGATGCCGGCGCCCATGAAGATGCCCCGCGGCTTGGGGTTGACGATCCCCCCCGACAGTTCCGTGCGGTGGTGGATGAACAGGGTTGGGACCGTGGCTTCGGGCCAGGCTGGAACCCGCTCGTCCGGGGCAACGGCGGGCAGGGATTCACCGCGCTCGAATTTCACGATCTCGGGCGGAAACAGGCTCTGCAGCGCCTGAATCAACAGCGCGGCGAGCATGTCCTCACGGCGGGTCATGGGCTCGTCCACGAAGTGGCGCGAGGGCAGGTTGGCGTTGCCGCCGAAGTAGGCGCTCGCTCGCACATGCGCGTCAGCGGTCAGGTGCGAGCGGCCGAGCTGCGAACGGAAGCGCAGCTCCACTCGGGGCCCGGCTTTTTCGGTGTGTGCCACGAGCCTCTGTAAGAAGGCCGCGGGGTTGCTCTGGCGCGTGTTGTTTGCGACCGCCAGGGCCGCCGCGTGTTCTGCTGCGGCGACGTACACGGCGTGGCGCGCTGCGGCCAGCTCCTCGGCTACGGGGGCGTGGTTCGGATGACGCTTCGCAAACTCGTCCAGGGCCGCCAGAGTGGCCGGTTTTTGAGCTTCTCCCAGCGCCACGAGCAACGCAGCGCGCAGGGACGCGTCCACCTCGTTCTGGATTTTCGAGTTGGGGTGGGCCGCCATGTACTCTTCGATCGCCGCGACGCTGCCCTTGGCCTTGGCTTCGACGAGCTCCGCGCGAGGCAGCGCCACCTGCACGATGTCCGGGTGCTGGCCACCGCGGGCCAGGTACTGACGATAGGCGCTGATCGTGTCGAGCGCCCGCGCGGAGGCCACCAGGCGACGGCCGCTCAGGGTGTTGCGCACCTGCCAGACCCCGTAGCCGAGCACCGTGCCCGAGACGAGCGCCATGGCGAGCAGTGCGCTCGCCCACATGGACGTGGGCCGCTTGAATGGGACGTCGTGCGAGAACGGGCTCGGAAAGTTGGTGCGGCACAGCGGATCGAGCGCTGCCAGATGGCGCACGCTGTCGGTGCGGGTGGCTTCGCCCCAGCGCTCCTGCGATTCCGTCACCGCGCGTTTGGCGGCGTCGGCCTGGTCCTGGCTCTTGGCTGGAAACGCGAAGGTCGCCCCGTCCTTGAAGGTCACGTTGAGCGCCGCAGCCGTCGCCTCGACCTGGCTCAAGTCCGCCAGGGAATGCACGGCGAGCGAGGACGAAAGGGCATCGACCACACCCATCGGGAACAGATAGGTGGCCCGAGGAAAGGGCAGGCTCAGCGCGCGATCCCGGACCGCGAGCCCCCGCGTCAGACAGCCGAAGCTGAGCGTGAAGCCAATGCAATACAGGATTGCATCAGTGCTCGAAGCGAGGGCCGCGGGGTGAGCGAGGTCGCCGAAGCCTCGGATCGCGAACAGCGCCGTCACCACGAAGAGCAGTGCCGCCGCTATGAACCAGCGCGCGCCCACGTATCGGGAGGCCAGCTTGACGGCAAGAGGCGCGGGGGCCAACGACGCTTGCGCCGCGGCCACGAAACGCTCTTGGATCGGGCGCGGCAGATCGTAGAACTCGATCGATTTCATCCTGGAGGGGACTCACTCCATCGTTCGCGCGGCCGGATCATGATTGCCTACCTTGAAAGCACGGTCGGATGCGACAATTGTGAAGGTATCCACAGAAAAACCAAGCTTAACTAGGGCCACTTCAGCGCCGGGAGGCCCCGGCTTCGACCCCGAGGCTAGCCGTTAAATATGGACTCCGTGATGCCCGCGTCGGGCTACGGTGTAGGTAAGACAAGGTGGACACGGGCTCGAGCGACAGAGGAGTGGGCCGGGCGACGGCATTCTGGCAGGCTTGGCTCACCTCTGCCGTGATCGTGATGCTGTGATCGTGATGAACTGCTCCGCCGTACTCGAGGGCTCGACCCCATGAAGCCACCTACGATGACGCTGCGAGTGCTGGGAGCGGGCGCGGCCTTCTCGCGCCGGTATGGCACGACGTGTTCGGTGCTGACGTTGCCGGGCGGTGAGCGCTGGCTCATCGACTGTGGTCGGCAAGCACCGGAACAGCTCGCGGCAGCGGGCCTCGGCTGGGACGATATCACCGGTCAAATGGTGACGCACGTGCACGGGGATCATGTGTACGGGCTCGAGGAGTTCGCCTTCGTCCGGTATTACATCGGTGGAGCGGCGGCGCGTTCAGTCGTCAAGGGTGGGCCGCGGCCCGGTCTGGCCGCGCACAGTGCCGTGCTCGGCGAGCTCTGGGAAGTGCTCGGCCCTTCGCTGCGCTATCGCACCGCCGCCGATGGCGAGGCCGTCGTGGGGCGCCTGGAAGACTACTTCGACGTGCTCGCCCCGGGCAACGTTGAGCCGGCTCGACAAGCCGTCTGGAATCACGCGGAGACGTTCCGCGCAGGTGAGCTCACCGTGGTGGTCCGAGAGACACGCCACGTGTACGGCAAGCCCTCGGCGTCGCTCGAATTCGATCTGCCCGGTACCGCAGGGCGAATTGCCTGGTGGAGCGGTGACTCAGTGGTCGACGCGGAGCTCTTGCAGCGCCTGGAACCCCGTACCAGCATTTTTTTCCACGACTGTACGTTCACCGAGTTCCCGGGTCAGGTGCACGGGCTGTTCAGCGATTTCGAAAAACTGGAGCCGGCGCTGCGGCGCAAGATCGTGCTCATGCACCACGAGGACGACATCGAGCGGTATCGAGCAAAGGCGGAGGGCCTCGGCTTCCGTCTGGCTTTGCCGGGTGACGTCTTCGACTTGTTCACCGGTCAGCGCGTGAACGAGCTGAGCGCGTGAGCTGAATATTGGACAAGCATTGAACGCGGGCTACTTCCCCCTCGGCCGCGTCTTCGGCGTCGAGTTGCGCGGGCATTGGAGCGTCCCGTTGGGTGCGCTGGTGCTGACGCGGTTCAGCTTCGAGCCGGGGGCGTGGCTGGCCTACCTGCTCGTCATCATCGTGCACGAGTTCGGTCATGCCCTGCTGGTGAAGCGACTTGGCTTCGCCGTCACCGGCATCGATCTCATGGGCTTCGGTGGCGAGTGCCGCTGGCGAGGCGACGCGTCGGGGCTGGAGCGGGCCTGGATCGCCTGGGGCGGGGTGCTCGCGCAGGCCGTCTTGCTCGGCGTGGCGCTGATAGCACGCGCTCTGTTGGGCGTACCCAGCAGTCCCTGGCTGGCGGCGTTCAGCGACGGTCTGATTGGGCTAAACCTCTGGATCATCGTCACCAATCTGCTGCCGATCCCACCGCTCGACGGCGCGCGCGCCTGGCGCCTGTTCTCGGAGCTGAAGGCGGAGGGGTGGACGCTCGGGCGCGTGTTGTCTCATCCGCTTCAGCGCTGGGCCGGCCGGCGGCGTCAGCAGCGCACGTCCGCGGTACCCGAACGAGCGCCGTCGTCAGCGCGGACGCGCGGCCACGGCGTTCCGCCGCCGACCACCCATGGGCGGGACGCGGGGGACGAGGCCGAGCCGAGTGCCGAAGCGAAGCGCGAGCTCGCCGCACTGCTGGAACGGGTGGCGGATGAAGCCGGCAAGGCGCGGCGTCGGCGCTAGCCGAGTATTTCCAGCGTTCTTGCTCCGGGGGGCCTTCGCAGTGCGTGCTGCCGGGAGGCCGACCGAGGCGCCGTGTCCGTCATGGGCGGGCGCTGAAATCGCTACCCGCCGTAACGCGTTTCGCTGCAGACTCCCGCGCGCCGTCGCACCCCCGCGCGACGCGCCCTTTTTTTCGACTCCCGGAGACCTTTGATGAACCTGAACAAGCTGTCCATCGCTGAACTCAACCTGGCCGGTAAGCGCGCATTGATTCGCGTCGACTTCAACGTGCCGATGAAGGACGGGAAGGTCACCAACACCGCGCGCATCGACGCCGCGTTGCCGACGATCAAGTACGCGCTCGACCAGGGCGCGTCAGTGATCCTGATGAGCCACCTCGGGCGGCCCGATGGCAAGCCGAACCCCGAATATTCACTCGAGCCCGTGGCCAAGGTGCTCGGCCAGCAGCTGGGCCTGCCGGTGCGATTTCTGTCGGACTGTGTCGGGCCCGACGTCGAACGCGCCTGCTCGGATCTGGCTCCGGGCAGCGTCGTGATGCTGGAGAACCTGCGCTACCACGCCGCGGAAGAAGGCAAGGGCGCCACGCCGGAACAGATCGCGGCGTTCAAGGCGTCCCTGACCAAGCTGGGTGACGTGTACGTCAACGATGCGTTTGGTACCGCGCATCGCGCCCACGCCTCCATGGTGGGGGTGGCGCTGCCCCAGCGCGCGTCGGGCTTCCTGATGCAGAAGGAGCTCGAGTATTTCGGCAAGGCGCTCTCGAACCCGGAGCGGCCGTTCCTCGCGATCCTCGGCGGAGCCAAGGTCAAGGACAAGATCCAGCTGATCGAGAACCTGCTCGACAAGGTGGACGCCATGATCGTCGGCGGCGGCATGGCCTACACCTTCAAGAAGGTGCTGCAGGGCATGTCCATCGGGGCCAGCCTGTTCGACGCCGAAGGCGCCAAGATCGTCGAGAAGCTCATCGCCAAGGCCAAGCAGCGCAACGTGACCTTGCACTTCCCAGAAGACTACGTGATCGCCGACGACTTCTCGGCCACCGCCAACGTCGATGCGGCCACGGACGCCACCGGCATCAAGGACGGCTGGCAGGGCCTCGATTGCGGCCCGGTCTCGCGCAAGAAGTTCGCTGAAGTGATCAAGAGCGCAAAGACGCTGGTCTGGAACGGCCCGGTCGGTGTGTTCGAGATGGAGCGCTTCTCGGCCGGCACCCGCGCCGTCGCGGCCGCCGTCGCAGAGGCGACCAAAGCAGGAGCGACCACCATCATCGGCGGCGGTGACACCGCGACCGCGGCCATGGAATACGACATCGAGGACAAGGTCAGTCACGTCTCCACCGGTGGCGGCGCCTCGCTCGAGCTGCTCGAAGGCAAGAACCTCCCCGGCGTGGCCGCGCTCAGCGACCGCTGAGCACGCCTTGGATGCCCCCACCCCATCCGTCCTCGCGCGGTGCGCTGCGGGCGGTGGCCTCCCCCCAATCGCCCGCGCCGCGGGCTCAGGGGGAGGGGGAGCGACGAGAGCGAGTCCGTTCCGGAGCCGCGCCCAGAAAGCGTCTGTTCATTGGGCGGGGCCGATGCGGGCGCGGTGCTCGGCGACAGGCGTCTGGCGACAGAGCGACGGCAGTGCGCGACGCACCGCTTTGGTGGGTTCATGTCGCGGTGACCGCTGCCGGGGGCTACTACAACCGTCAAATACCAGTTCGTAGACGAACAGGGCGTCGGGGCGCGTTGGGGGCTCCGGTTGCGCGCTTGGGATGACGAGCTGGATACCCGCCCGCGCTCGGCGCCCGCGCAGGCCTGACCACGCTCCACAGCGCTCCCCGGGGCGCCGCCCTGCATGAGCCTCTCACGTCGCAGCCGTACCAAACGTCCACTTGTCGCAGTCTTTGGAGTGCGCCCCTCCCGTGGCGCGCTCCCCTCTTGCGCATCCCCCTAAAACAAGTGTCCCTGGCGTTCCTTCGCGATGAATGGAACGCCGAGGTGCTCGTAGGCTTTCTTGGTGGCGATGCGGCCGCGCGGGGTTCGGCCTAGGTAGCCCTGTTGGAGCAGATACGGCTCGTAGACGTCTTCGATCGTGTCGCGGGGCTCGGCGAGCGCCGCAGCCAGCGTTTCGACGCCGACCGGGCCTCCGTCGTAGGTCTCGATCAGCATGCCGAGCAGCCGCCGATCCATCTCGTCGAGACCGGACGGATCCACGGACAGCCGCTCGCAGGTGTGCCGCACGATCTTTGCGTCGATCACCCCGTTGCCTTCCACTTCGGCGAAGTCTCGCACTCTGCGCAACAACCGATTGGCGATGCGCGGGGTGCCGCGGGAACGTGAGGCGAGCGCGCGCGCGCCTTCCGGGTCACACGCCACCTCCATCAGCGAGGCGCTGCGCTGGATGATCTTCTGCAGATCGTCGACCGAATAGAAGTCCAGGCGCAGGGTCACGCCGAAACGTTCGCTGAGCGGCTTGGTGAGCAGCCCCGCGCGCGTGGTCGCGCCCACTAGCGTGAAGGGGCGCACGTCGACGGAAAAGCTCTCCGCGAACGGGCCCTCGCCGGTGACCACGTCGATGCGGAAATCTTCGATGGCCGGGTACAGCGCTTCCTCCACCGGAGCGCTCAGGCGGTGGATCTCGTCGATGAACAGCACATCTCCGCGCTCGAGCCGCGTGAGCTGCCCGGTGAGCGCGCCCTTGTGATCGATCGCGGGGCCACTGGTCACGTGCAACGTGACGCCCATTTCGCGGGCCAGGATGTAGGCGAGCGTGGTCTTGCCGAGCCCGGGTGGGCCGCACAACAAGATGTGATCCAGCGGCTCGCCTCGCTGCTTGGCCGCCTGCACGTAGACTTCGAGGTTCTTCTTGTGGTTGGGCTGCCCGATGAAATCCACGAGCCGTTGGGGGCGAAACAGCCGATCGAAGCGGGTGTCGTCCGGCGACTCGTTCGCCGACACGCTGCGCTCGGGCCCTGCCCGCTCCGGTTCTGCCCTCGTCGGTCCTTTGCGCGCCGCCATATGTGTGAATCGAGTTACACCGGGCCGGCGACGGCTCGCAAGCGACTTGGTGCTCAGGTCGGCCTGCGCGACCGGCGCGGCGGCATCCTGACGGTCGGCTTTGCCGCAGGCGGAATCGCTGGGGCCGGGGGCAGAGCGCTGGGCGGGCCCGGGCGTTCGGTGTCGGGCGCACTCTCGTCGGTGGGGGGCACCGAGCGCACCGTTTCTGGAGCGCGATCCGACTTGGGAACGAGAGGGGAGATCGGGGCGGATATCGGCTCGGCAGGCACCGACACGGGAGTCGTCCTCGTGTCGCCACGCGAGCTCGGTATGCCGGACGCGGGGCTCTGCGCTCCTCCGGTGAGGCCCGACGCGGTCGGCAGTGTGATGCAAAACATGGCACCCTTGTGCCGGCGGTCCACCACTTGCACCGATCCACCGTGCAATTTGACGACCGAGTTGGCGAGCTGCAGCGCCAAGGCCAGCCCGCGATGCTCGCGTTTCGCGAGCCCGCCCGCGGGGTCGAGCATCTGCTGTAGATCCGAGGCGGAATGCAGCTGGGATGGCACGTCGACGTCGATGCGTACGTGGTGCGCGCCGTGGCGCTCGGCCCGGATCCACATCTTGCTCGCGTCGCTCGCCCGCACGGAATACGCGACGAACGTGGCGATGGCCCGCGCGCCGCGGATCCGATCCACTAGCATGGGCGGCAGATCCGGCTCAATCTCTTCGTAGATCTGCATGTCGCGGCGTCCGCTCAGTTGCATCGCCTTGTCGAGGGTGGCCTGGTACAGCTCGTTGAATGGCTCTTCATCGAACATCAGCGAGAGCTGGCCGACCTCGATGCGTGCTGCGTCCAGGATCGTCTCAATCAAGCTGAGCAGCTCCTGGCCTCGGTCCGCGATCACCTGCAGGCTCTCGGCCTGCCCGGGGCTCAGCTGCTCCATGCGCACGAGCTCGGTGAAGCCCAGAATCGAGTTGAGCGGGCTCTTCAAGTCGTGGCTCACGCTCGCAAAGAACTGACCGCGCATGCGCGTCGCCGCCGCCCGCGCCGCGATGGCGTCCTGCTGGGCCTGGGCGAAAATCCCGAATCGGTTGGCCACGCCTTCGACGGCGGCTTGCAGCTCGCGGACGATGCGGAAGCGCATGGGGCGCGTCTCGGTGGACGGCTTCGCAAACAAGGCGCGCGTGCCGAGCAAGCGCACGCCGTCTGTCGCGTAGTAGAGGTCGCGCGTCAGCGCGTTGCCGAGGCCCAGGCTCAACGCCGCGGCCATCACGATGGCGAGCACCGCGAACAGCAGGGACTCCATGCTCAATACGCCGACTGAGGAGCCTTGAAAGCGCACGATGGCCGCCGCCGGCTCGGGGCCGTCCAGCGGGGTGGTGATTTCGATGGACCCATCTTCGACCGGGCGCACTTTGTAGCTGTATTCCCCGGCGATCACCTGGGTGGGAAAGCCGAGCTCGGTGGCTCGGGCGTACAGATCCTGCAGCCCCACCGCCTCTGCCGTGGCGGGTTCCTTCTCGAAGGCCGCACGCGCCATGATCCGCGCGATCTCTTCACGGCTGCGCTCATCGGCGCGGCGCACGTGAGCGTTCGCGATCAGCGCGCAGCCGACGGCCACAAAAAGCATCGGCGTGACCACGGCCGCCAGTAGCCGGCGGCTGATGCGCTCGCGGGATTCGCGACTATTTTCGTGGCTGATCACCACCTCGCTCATCACCCGGCTCGGAACCAGCTCGATGACTTGCAAGAACGAGTTGCGTAACGTCGCGTACAGCGCGAGCGCCACGGTCGCGGCGATGGCCCCGCACAAGAGCATCAGCGACACACCCGTCGTCAGATCCATCAAGGGCGGGCGCGCCGGCGTGGCGAAGATTGTGAGCGACAGCAAGTGCGGCCAGAGCCATTGCACGCAGGTCCGCTTGGCGTGCCGGCCGAGCGCGCTCACGTCGCGAGCGTCCACCATGTCGCTGTCTTCGGACAGCGCGCGCAAGAGGAAGTCGAGCCGGCGCATGTCCATGAAGCCGCGGGCCGCCGCGGCAGCCCCCGACAAGAGCGTCACCACAAACAGATGCTGCGCCGTGCTGATCGCCAGCTCCCCGCTCAAGAGCAGCAATACACCCGGTGCCAAAGCGAGCAGCGTGGCCAGGGCCAGCGAAAACGTCAGCTCCGTGACCACCACGACGCTGCGCAGATCTTCCGTGGCACCGCGCCTGCGCCACGGCGGGGCGAAATGAGGAGAGCCGAATGCGGGGAGCCGCACGGTGACGTCTTCAGCCTTGGGTTTGCCGGCGTTCATGGTCCTCAGCGCTGGATGCTGCGCACCAGATCGGCGGACAACCTGAGCGTGTTGCCTCGCGGAATATCCGGCTGTTGGGGCTGAGCGCCGCTATCGGGTGGCCCTGTCAGCGGCAAGAGCACGGTGAAACGCGAGCCTTCGCCGAGCTTGCTGTCGAGCTCGATGCGCCCTCCGTGCATGCGGACCAGCCGTCGCGTAATGGCCAGTCCGAGCCCACTGCCGGCGCCGCGTGCCTGCCAGTCGCCAGACTGGCGATACTCCTCGAAGACGGCTGCCTGTTCCTCCTTGGCGATGCCGGGCCCCGTGTCCGTGACGCTGAGGGTGGCGTGCTCACCGCTCGTGCCGACCGCCACGGCCACGCGACCCCGCTGCGTGAACTTCACCGCGTTGCTCACCAGGTTGCCGAGCACCTGGCGTACGCGCAGCTGGTCAGCCACGGCTTCTACGGGGTCCCCGGAGAGCTCGATGGCGAGGTGCTTGCTGGCCGCGCTCAAGCGACTCTCGCGCACCACGTCAGCCGCGATGCTCCACAGATTGGTCTTCTTGAGCTGCAGGTTGAGCCGCCCCGTTTCGAGCGCCGACAGGTCCAGGATGTCGTTGATCAGGGAGCGCAAGTGGGCGCCGCTCTGGCGCACCACGGTCAAATTTTCACGCGCCTCCAGGCTGAGCGGCCCGTCCACCTCGCTGAGTAACACGTCCGCAAATCCCAAGATCACGTTGAGCGGTGTGCGCAGCTCGTGGCTCAGCGCGGCCAGAAAATCACTGCGCTCGCGCTCGTAGTTCAGGGCGCCCGACAAATCCCGACGATAGGCGTCTTCGGCGGCGTAGAAGCGTTCCACGAGTCGGTTGAAGGCCACCGTCAGCTGGCCCACTTGGTCGACGCCGCGCACCACGATGGGTTGCCCGCCTGGAGCCCCTTCGAGCGCCGTCATTGCGACGATGCGATCGCGCACGTAGCTCACGTCGCCGTGCACCGAACGGGCGAGGTAATACGCGACGATCGCGGCCACACCCACCAGGATCAGCGTGAACACGGCCACGGAGCGAACCAGAGCCGGCGTGGCGAACGGCGTCTCCGCGGCCGCCACGAAGCTGATCAGCCACAACTCGCCGAGCGGGGCGGCCAAGCGTGTGGCGTAGAAATGGGCGCGCCCCTGCTTGGTCTCGGTATCGGCGCTACCCAGTTTGGTGAGCACGTTGATGTGCTGCACGTCGGGAGCGCCGTCGGTCTCGTCGACGACGATTTCTCCCGCGGAGTCCACCAGCAAGAATTCGGCTCCAGATCGGTCAGCCGCGTCGTCGATGACCTTTTCGAAAGCGAGGTCACGCTGCGCACGCATGCGCCGGCCAAGCTGCCCGGGCATGAGGCCCTTCTCGCCTTCGCGTGGCAGCGCTTTGTGTGGCGTCGCGCGCAGGCGTTCGCCGAGCGTCAGCGCCAAGGTCCGGCTCGCCAGAGCGGTGGCACGATCGCTCTGGCGGCGCAGTTGTTCGACGCCAAAATTGGTGATGGCCACCGCGGTCGTGACCCCCACCACCACGATGATGGCCGGAACGACCGGCAGAAACGGCAGGCCTCGCGCGGGTCTGGCTCCGGAGCGCGCGGTGGCCATCCGCGCTCAATCCGTGGAGAGTTTGCTGAACACGGCGTGGTCTACCCATGCGGCTGACACGAACTCTGCCTGCCTGGCAATGCCTTCGGGTCTGAAGCCGAGCCGCGCGATCACCGACAGGCTCGCTCGGTTGCCTGTGGCCGCCGCGCAGCGGATGCGGTGGATGCCAAGCCGGCCAAAAGCAAAGTGGATACAGGCGCCGGCGGCCTCGGACATGATGCCGCGACCCGCGGCGTCTTTGCGCAGCCAATAGCCGAGCTCGCACGACAGGTGCAGATGCACGCACGAATCCAGTCCGACCACGCCCAGCAGCGCGTCGCTCTCGAGATCGCGAATGCCGAAACGCACCGCGCGCCCGGCGTCCCAATCGCTGGCGCAGGCGGTGGCGTAGCGCCGGCTCGCCTCTGGAGTGTTGTTGAAAGGCACCCAGGGCAACCAACGTTCCAGGTGGGCCCTCGATCCTTCGATGACCTCCCAGAGCTCCGGGCCATCCCCGGCATCAATGGGGGTGAGCAGCGTACGTTCGGTTCTGAGGGGCTCGGTGCGGAGCGCCGAACGGGGCGGGATCGACAGAGCGCGTTTCTTCGGCACGACGTTCTTGCCCGCCCCGTCAGTTGCAGTCGACCCGAGCCACGAAGGGCTCAAATAGGGCAGCCTCATAAGCTCGCCACGAAATGTACCACTGACCGGGCTCGGCTCCAGCCACAACTTCTGGGTAGGGTTGCAGACCCTTCACCCAGCCCACGACGCTCGGATCGCTGATACCGGACGGATCGAGCGAGGCCACTTTGACGCGATCCTCGTCATACCAAACGATGGCGCCCTGGGTGCCCTGACGGCCGAGCGACGGCCGAAGACCCTGGCCTGCGAAATTCTTGCGCCACAGCACTTCTCCCGTGTCTTTGCTCACAAATACGGCCTGCGCACCGTGGCTTTCATCGGACCAGGCGATGGCGCAACCGACCTCCCAGCAGGTGATGCGCGGCTGGGCCTGCACGCCCGTATCGTCGCTGATCATGATGGCCTCTCCGGCGACGCGATCGGGCGTGTCTTCCCCGGCCGATTTGGCGGGCAAGGTCGTGGCCTTCTCGACCCCACCAGCGACGATCTCCGGTGAATCCGGACGGATGCGCAGCAGTATGACTTCGTAACTCAGGCCCCGCTGCAGCCGATAGGTGAGGTTGAGCAGGCCATTGCTCAAATCGACGCTCGCGAATGAGGCAACGGTGCGGAGCTTTTCGGGTGGCGTGTACGCGGTCACGCGAATCGGTTCCGACAGTGGGCCCAATGAGCGATCCAGATGGCGGATGTACAGGTCGTGCACCCGTTTGTCGTCCGCTTGCGTGTAGGCGACCCAATATGTGCCGTCTGGCGCCCGCGCCAGGGAGGGGTCGTACGCATAATCGTTTTCGGTGGCATTGAGCAGGCGCGGCGGGCCCTTGCCGGTGCCGTCCGCGTCCAACTCCCGTCCATAGATCAACGACTCTTTGCCACGCGCGTCCGTATAGACCAACAGCGGCGCGGCCTCGGTGCCGAGGAGCTGAGGATCGCGAGCGTCCATGACTTCCGGCGTCACCACGGTTTCAGCGGAGGTGCGCCGCAGCGCAAAATCTAGCCGCGTCGCATAAACCGCGTTTTGCTTCGCACCGGTGTTGGCGACCCAGGCGGTGACCAAGTTCTGACCGCTGCGCGCCAGGGTCGGGCGCGATGCCTTGTTGGTCAGATCGAAAGGGCGGGGGTGCCCGAGGCCACGCAGCTGGCAGCGCCCAGTGCCCGCTTCGTCGACGACTCGGATGTGGCTGCGCAACGAACGAGCCGCTTTCTTCTCCCCGCTCTCGAAGGCGTGCTCGAACGTGGCCACCGCGTCCGTGAAATCCCCGTCGACCAGTTGCTCCTGGGCCGCCGCGAGCAGGCGCGCGTAAGGCTCGGTTTCCACCGGCTGGGGTGTGGCGTCGAGGCCGAGACGCCGCAGGAAACGCGGGGGCCCTTTGACATACACCCAAGAAGCCGCGGCCATGATGCTGAACGCGATCAGCGCAAACGAGGCGGCCATGCCGCGCCCACTGACGCGCCGGAGCCGGGGCATGTGCGAGGGCACCGCGGATACCGGCGGCGCAGTGCGCATCCCGGGTGGCGGCCTCAGATCGGTGCTGCCGAACGGGCTCATCGAGTGCCCGCCCACCAGTGCGTCGACGTTGGCGGCCTCCCGCTCCGTGGGCAGCGAGGCCGAGATGTTGGGAACATCGGTCCTGAGCAGCGCCACCTTCAGCGACTCAGAAAGCTCGATGGCGCTACTGAAGCGCCTCGCGCCGTCGCGATCGAGCGCCTTGGCGAACCAGGCGTCGAAGGCCCTCGGCAAATCCGGCGAAACCTTTGACGGAGTCGGCAGAGGGCCGCCCGCAATTTGCGCCAAGATCATCGCCACGCCCTGATCGACGTTCCACACGGTCCTGCCGACCAACATCTCGTACACGATGCAGCCGAGAGCCCACAGATCGGAGCTGAAGCCGATTGGACCCTGCGCGCTCGCTTGCTCGGGGCTCATGTACGCGGGTGTCCCGAACAACGCGCCCTCCTTGGTGAGTCGCGCGCTCGCACCGCCTTCGAGGTGCGGATCGTAGAACTTCGCCAGCCCAAAATCGACGATCTTGGTGCTGCGCTCGTTGTTCGAGCCGCGCGTCAAGAAGATGTTCTCGGGCTTCAGATCGCGATGCACGATGTTGGCCTCGTGAGCTTGATGCAAGCCCATCGCGGTCTCCCCGGCGATCTCGATCGTGTCTTTTACGCTGAGCCGCCGGTCCCGTGCCAGGCGGTCGTACAGGCTCTCGCCTTCGAGCAGCTCCATGATCAGGAAGGGCCGGCCGTTGTAAGTGCCGACGTCGTAGACGTCGCAGATATACGGACTGCGGATTTTCGCGGCGGCGCGCGCTTCACGCATGAAGCGTTCGGTGACGACCTTGGAATTGGCGAGCTCGGCAGAGAGAACCTTGACCGCGACACGCTTGCCGATGTCGACGTTCTCGGCCTCATAGACCGCAGCCATGCCGCCGCGGCCGATCTCCTTGCTGACGCGGAACTTCCCGTCCAGGAGGGTCCCGATCGCCACTACCTGTGGTTTTTCCAGCGACATCCTAAACTACAGTCAGCCCCGACTCAGGGTTACGGCCTTCGCAATAGTCGAGCCAACTCATTCGGTAGCGTTTTGGAAGCACCCTGGAGCAGAGCGACCAGAGGAACTGAAGACAGAGTATGCCAATACAGATAGGAATGTCGCTGACGCAATCGGAGTTTGCACGGCTCAGCAGGTTGCTCCATCTGCCTCACCCAATCGAGAGCCGATGCAAATGCCTTGGCGGTATATGTAGGTTCCACCTCTAGGCCGAACGAGCGGGCAACCTCGGTTGCGGCGTTTCCCGCGGCGGACGCATGGCCATAGCCATTGCCCAAAAAGCGCTGGTCGATGCACAGCCGCCGAACGGCCTCGCGCCAGGGCACCGAATGCCCGCGGCGACTCAGCGCGTAGAGTGCTTGCCCCAGGATCGCCAGGCGCAACCCGGGATTGGGCGCTACTTGCACCGCGATCACCCGCTCGGCCACACCGGTCCGGAGCACACCGGCGAGCAGACCCGCCGCGGTGCTGCCCGAGCCTGCCGCGACCACGATGCCGTCGAGCGGCGCGGCGCCTTCGCGCTCCAGCTGTGGAGCGAGCTCGTCGATCGCGAGGCTGTACGCCCAGGTACCCTCGAGCCCAAACCCCCCTGGCCCGATTACGAAGTCACCTTTTTGACGCTGCCGCCGAAGTTGGAGCAAGACGTCCGCATACGATCGGGCTGGGACGGCTGAAAGGCCGGCATGCAGCCCGGCGCGGAGCGTATCCTCGGCGTGCTCGGTCCAGGGCTGCGCGGTGAGCACAGCCAGCGTGCTGAGGCCGACGCGCTGAGCAAACAGGCAGGTCGCGAGCACGTGATGGCTGCCTGCTGCACCGACCGTGAGCACGCGGCGGGCCCCCAGGCCTCGAGCCACGTGCAGAAGCCGCTCCAGCTTGCGCACCTTGTTTCCACCGTAGAGCTGCGCCGTCTGGCCATCGTCCTTGAGCCAGAGCTCGCCGTTGAAGTCGGCCCCGGCCAACCTGGCAATCGGTGTAGGGTAGCTGCCGAAACGCAGCGCCGCGGATGAATCGGAATACACAGTCGAGAACTGGGAGATTTGGACGAAGTGGCCGCGGGGTATACGCACTGGCTGACCCGGGTTTTAGGCCTGGGCCCGGTTGCGGGTTGGTGCCCTCCGTTCGACCTTGGCGAAAAGAAAGTATTGGCGGGCGTTCAGCGTTTTCCAGGGGAACGTTCTTCCGGAAACATCGGCAGTTGTAAGCTGCGCCCCGTTCGGACTATCCCCTCTGGACCTTCCCCCATCGAGGCAAGCCCATGAAAAAAGTCGAAGCCATAATTAAGCCCTTCAAGTTGGATGAGGTCAAAGATGCCCTGTCCGAGGTCGGCATCCAGGGCATGACCGTGACCGAAGTCAAAGGATTTGGCCGGACGGGTGGAAAGAAGGAAGTTTATCGTGGGTCGGCCTACGTCGTCGATTTCGTGCCGAAGGTGAAGGTCGAGATCGTGGTTACTGACGAGCAGACCCAGCAGGTGCTGGACGCGATCGAGAAGAGTGCCAAGACCGGACGCATCGGCGACGGCAAGATCTTCGTCAGCAGCATCGACAAGGCCGTCAGGATCCGGACCGGCGAGACCGGTGAAGACGCGATCTAACACTTCTAGGGGCTGTAACGAAGCGGGTCCTCGAAACCAATTCTAAGCCGTGGTCGCGGTTGCCAGCGTCCCTCCGATCATCCATGAGGCGTGGGCCGCCTATGGGGACGAGCGGAGCATCACCGCCACCCTGGAGTTGAGCCCGCACGTCTCGACGAATCGCGTGTACCGATTGGTGCTGTCCGATCAGCGCCGAGTGATCGCCAAGCTCTCGTCCTACGGGTCCTACATCCATTTCCGGCAAGACCACGAGCTCGTCGATCAATGGATCTCGCTGTTGCGTGGCGGGCGCTTCGAAAACCTGCTCGCACGGGTGCTGCGACGAGGGGAACGGGTGTTCTTGCACCGGGGAACCACGACGGTGGGGGAGCCTTCTGAGGGCGGCGCATCGGTCGATGCCTGGGTGGTCTTCTACCGCGAGGAGCAGACCCGGACCTTCTTGTCGCGCGTGCTGAGCGACCCGGAGATCGTGTCTTTGGGTCGCGAGATCGCCGAGTTTCACAAGGAGTGCGATCAGGTTCGCCATGAGCTGCGGCCCACGTGGAAGTCGCTCGGCTCCGACATCGCGAACCTGTACGACGCGTTGGGCAGCGCGTCGTGGCGAGCCGAACACAACATCCATTCTGGGTTTGAGAAGCTCTTGCGCGGCCAATGCGACAGCTTCCTCGACGAAGCAGAGCGGCTCGGTTACCCGCTCATGCATCGTATCCCGGTGCTGATCGACTGGAACCTCGGCAACTTTTCGGTCACCCCCGCCAAGCCGGGTTTTCAGTTGTTCTCCCGCTGGGACTACGACTGGTTCCGCATCGAGCCGCGCGTCCTCGATTTCTATTTCTGCAGCCGTGTGGTGGGCCAGGTGGGGGATCGCACCGAGTTCAGCTATCTGGTCGATCCGTTGTTCGAGCAGCGCTTTCAGCTGTTTCTGCGCGCCTACCACAAGGTGTTCCCGCTCTCGGAGAACGAGCTTCTGTTCCTGAAGGAAACCTATCGGTTCTTCATCCTCAACTACGTGATCCGTCTGGGCGAGCACTTCTTTGCGCCGAAGATCTGGCCGCGCCTGGTGCAGGAAGCGCTCGAGGTGCACTTGCCTCAGCTCGACTCGCGCGACTTTCGCAACTTGCTACCGGCGCTCGACTACTGAGCGCGCCGGCCCAAGGCCGCTGCGGCGCTGTTGGGCGACGCGGCTGAAGCACGCCTCGGTTGCGGCGCGCCTGGCGCCAATTTTTTCGGAGCTGGCGACATGCTCCATCATCGATCTGGAGCTGCTGTTCAGCGCAAAGACCCAGGCGGACATCGTCGCTACCCTGCGCGAGCGTAGCGCGCTCCCTCAGGTCGCGATGTCGCAAGAGGATTTTGCTCGCGCCATAGACGTGCTCGAACGCCTGGCTCGCCGCGGCCAGCATCGAGCAGCAGGCGTCCCCGATCTGCTGATCGCTGCGGTTGCAGAGCGTCATTCGCTGACGCTCATTCACTATGATAAATATTTTGACTTGATCGCGAAGGTCACGGGACAAGATGTCGAATGGGTGGTGCCCGTCGG
>JAYWEH010000651.1:0-3118 GCA_043780025.1 Deltaproteobacteria bacterium | reverse complement strand
AGGCTCTCGCCCGTGAGCAGCTCCATCACGATGAAGGGTGTCTTGCCGTCCACGCCGTAGTCGAACACCTTGACGACGTGCAGGCTACTCAAGCGCGCCGCCGCGCGCGCCTCGCGCAGGAACCGCGAAAGCGCATCGGGCTGGGCCGCAATCGCGGGGCTCATCAGCTTGAGTGCTACGTCCGAGTCGAGTTGCAGGTGGCGAGCGCGCCATACCGCGCCCATGCCGCCTTCCCCCACCAGCGTCGCTAGCCGATAGCGTTCGGCGATCACGTCGCCCGCCTGCAAGCCGCGGCTCTCGAGGTTCACTTCCACGCGACTCATGCTAGCGCCTTTGGCTAGCCGGCGCTCGGCCGCTCAGCACCCCGGCACGGCCCCTCACCGAGGGCTAGAGACCCGCGTCGAAGTGGCCGCTTTCACGCAGCATGAGCCTTGCTCGGATCCTGCCGACATCCAACCACCTCTGGGGCGCGGCGGCGCTGGCGCTCAGTCTCGGACTACTGCTGGCGAGGCCGCTCGCGGCCCAGGAAAGCGCGCAGACGCTGGCCGCGCGCACGCTCTTCGAAGAAGGCCGCCAGCTCATGAGCCAAGGGCACCACACCGAGGCGTGCGTGAAGTTCGAAGAGAGCCAGCGCTTGCGCGCGGGCATCGGCACCGCGTTCAATCTCGCGGAGTGCTATGAAAAGACGGGGCGCAGCGCGAGCGCGTGGTCGCTGTATCTGAGGGTCGCTGCAGAAACCAAGGCGCAAGGACAGGCCGAGCGCGAACGCGTCGCGCGGGAACGGGCGGATGCGCTGGCGCCCAAGCTGGCACGCTTGCGGCTGTCTGTCTCGAAGCCCGTTGCTGGGCTCGCAATCCGACTCGATGGCGAACCCATGTCGGAAGCCACCTGGGGCATCGCCACACCCATCGACCCGGGTGAGCACGCCGTGTCGGCAGAAGCGCCGGGCCACCAGCCCTGGCAGGGGACGGCTCAGGTGCTCGACAGCGCAGGCGAGGTGAGCGTCGAAGTGCCCGCGCTCAGCCCGCTCGAGTCGGGCGCGGCAGGGCGCCAAACCGCGAGCTCCGAGGCCGTGACCGACGACTCCGCCACGGCGCCCGATCGGCCGTCGGCGCGCAGCCGTCGCACAGCCTATATCGTGGGCGGCGTGGGCATCGCGGGCGTGTTGATCGGTGGCCTGTTCGGGCTCCGCGCGCTGGACCAGAACGGCGAAGCCGAAGAGATCTGCGTCAATCGCGAAACGCGCTGCCCGCCTGCTGACATCGAACGGCACCGCGGGCTGACGGCTGCTGCGCGCAGCGCTCGAACCGCGGGGTTCGTCAGCCTGGGTATTGGCCTGGTCGGGTTGGGGGTGAGCGCTGTGTGGCTTTTCAGTGGCTCGCCGAATCGGAGCTCCGACAAATCCGACATAGCGGCCACGACACTGTCGCTCGGCGCTGGACGCGCCTCGGGCGACGTCGGACTGGAGCTCTCGACCGCATTCTGAGCCCCATGCTCAGCGCGTAAAACCGCAAGCGGCGAGCTCGGCATTGCAGCCGGCGTTCGTCAGGCAAGGCTCGCAGGCATCTTGCCCGGCGCTGCCCTGGCAAGCATAGGCGCAGCTCCTGACCGCACAAGAGAGCCAGCTCGCCACGCAGGACGAGCAACTCACCGAAAGCCCGCTCGCCGCCGACAAGCAGCGCGCACACGCGGGCGCCAGCAGATCGGGGTCACATGCCGCGCAACCGGCCACGTCGAGCTCAGCGAGCGCGTTCGAGCGCAGTGCCCCACAGTCGCCGGCGTTCTCGCAAGAACCCGTGCCCGTTTCGTCGCAGGCTTCAAATGGAGGCGACCCGCCGGAACACACCGCACACTTCGTTTGGCTGCACACCCCGAGCGCGAGCGCACTGCCGAAACCCGTCGGGGAATCGGCTGCGCAGGCGTTCAAACACGGCTCGTCGCTGTTACAGGCCGCGGCGCATTGCAGGTATTCGACACACCGAGAACCCGCGACGCAGGCGCGCGCTTCGGTGCAGCAGTCGGCGGACAAACACGTCTCGCAAGCGTTGGCCCCTTCGGCATCGCACTCCAGGGCCTGGCCGCCCGAGCCCGCCATACCGCCCGACCCTCGCAGGTCGACATCGCTGAGCTGGCGATCGTCCACGGCGCAAGCGCTGGCCGCGAGTGCGCCAAACCCGAGCAGCGAGCCGAGCCGAAACAGAAGCGCCCAGAGGCCCACACCGCTCGCTGACATCCACCTTGGCAGCGACGCGCGCGCGTATTCGCTTAAGGACCCGCCGACGAGCTCGGGTAGCCGGATGCCAATCCGACAACGGTTACTTCCGGGCCAGACCACTGCTAAGCCCGCTCTCATGTTGCCTCGTCGTTCGCGCGTTGGAGTCGCGCTGGTGCTACTGTCGGCGTCGCTGGCCCCGCACGCCCTGGGGCAGCTGAGCTCGCCGCCCCCGAGCTTGCTCGAGCTTGCATGGAGCAGCAGTGATTCGGCCTGCACCGGCGAGCCCGTTGCTGCGGCCGTATTGCGCGAAGCGCACGTCCCACCCGATGCGCGGCCGCTCAGCGTGATTGCGAGCGTCACGCGCGCTGCAGACGCGTGGCTGGTCGAGCTCGACACGCGACGCGGCGACCGCATCGGGCGGCGCGAGCTTCGGGGGGGTAGCTGCGCCGAAGTGCAGCAAGCGGTCGCGTTGCTGATTGCCTTGATCCTGGAGACCGGGGAAGGTCTGCCGCCTGCGCCAACGCCCCCACCGATCCCACCGCCACCGGCCCTGCCTCCCGCGCCGGCGCCGCCCGCCCGCTCCGACATGGCCTGGCTCGTCCGCGGCGAAGCGTACGCCAGCTTGTTTGCGCAACCGGGAATTGGCTGGGGATTTGGGGGTAGAACGGGCATGGACTTCGGGCCCATCGAGGTGTGGGCGGGCTTCCACCAGACGCTCTCGACGCGCAAGAGCGGAAGTCGCGGCGAGGCTGACGTGTCGCGCCGAAGCGTCGAGCTCGACCTGTGCTGGAGCGGCTGGAGCCCGGGCCCCTTCGAGCTCCTGCCTTGTGTCTCGCCTCAGCTCGGCTGGCTGCGTGGTAGCGCGCGCTCTCTGGACGAGCCGTTTCGAGACACCGACAAGCT
>JAYWEH010000650.1:0-3129 GCA_043780025.1 Deltaproteobacteria bacterium | reverse complement strand
AAGCTGCCGGATGACCTCTTGGCCCAGCTTGCGGACCAAGCCAAGGCCAGACGTGTGACGAAGTCGTGGCTGATACGGGAAAGCCTTGTACGGATTTTGCGCGAGGACGCGTCAGCCCGGATGCAATCTTGTTATGACGTTGCCTCTGACCTGGCGGGCGCGGTCAAGGGAATGCCCGAAGATCTGGCGGCCGATCCAAAATATATGGAAGAGTTTGGCCGGTGAGAAGGGGACAGGCCCTGCTCGACACCGGTCCGCTGGTGAGCTTTCTCGCCGCTGGGTTAAGGCATCATTCGTGGGTCCGCGACCAATGGAAGTTGATTCGCCCGCCCATGCTGACGTGCGCCACGCCGAGGCGGTAGCGCTGTTTCGCAGCGAAATCGTCGGAGCACTGACACGCCGCGAGCTCGATCGCGGAGAGCTCGCCGATGCCTTGGCCGAGCTCGGAAAACAGCGGTTTCGCCCGCCAGGAGCCAAATTCAGCAAGACCTACTCGCTCGCCACGCTCGAGTGGTGGCATTACGCTTACAAATCCGGTGGCCTCGACGCCCTGAAGCCGGCTCCGCGCAGCGACCGAGGGCGCTGTCAGGAGCTCACGGAGGAGCAGCGGCAGCTCCTGCTCGACATTCGTGAGGAGCACTCCGGCGCGTCCGTGCCCGTCATCCTCCGCACCCTCGTGGCGGAGGGACGGCTCGAGCCGAATGCCATCTCGGCGAGCAGCGTGCGCCGCTTCTATCAGGAGAGGGGCCTCGACCGCGTGGCGGTCCGCAACCAGGCACGCGGCAAAGTCCGGCTCCGCTGGCAAGCCGAGAGACCCGGCGCTCTGTGGCACGCCGACGTGTGTCACGGCGCCGCCGTCATGATCGATGGTCGGAGCCTGCCGGTCCGGATCCACTGCATCCTGGACGACGCCAGCCGCTACATCATCGCTCTCGAGGCCTTCCACCACGAGCGGGAGAGCGAGATGCTCACTTTGCTCGTGCGAGCCGTGCGCAAGCACGGCCCCGCCGACGCCCTGTATCTGGATAATGGGGCCACTTATCGGGGCCAGGCGCTCAGCTTGGCCTGCGCTCGCATGGGCACCACGCTCATCCACGCGAAACCCTACGACGCTCCAGCGCGCGGAAAAATGGAGCGCTTCTGGAGGACGCTGCGTGGAGGGTGCCTCGACCACACGGGCTCGCTCGGCTCGCTGCACGACCTTAACGTGCGGCTCTGGGCCTTCATCGATCAGCACTATCACAGGGCGCCACATGGCGGGCTGCTCGGCAAGAGTCCACAGAGCGTGTACGAGGCAACCGCCAGGCCCTCCGATGGTTTCGACGAGCAGAAGCTGCGGAAGGCGCTCACCATCCACGTGCGCCGCCGCGTGCGACGCGACAGTACGCTGCCGATGGATGGCACCGATTGGGAAACCGACTTGCACTTCCTCGCCGGCAAGCTCGTCACCGTCTCCCGCTGCCTCGTCGACCCCAGCGAGCCTCCTTGGATCGAGCACGAGGGCCGCGCCCGCGTGCTTCACCCCGTCAACCCCAAGAAAAACGCCCAGCGCGCGCGCTCATCCTCATGCCTCGATGAGGCACATCCGACTCGCACAGCCTTTGACCCGGCCAAAGCGCTGCTCGATCGCGCCCTCGGCAAGAAACGTCCGCCCGAAGGAGGAGATGGGGCATGACCCACTATAGCGACCACTTCGGTTTCAACGCCGTGCCGTTTTCCAAGGAGATCGACGACGACAAGCTCTGGCTGCCACCCAGCAAGAAGAGCGTCGTGAGCGATCTCGTCGAGTGTGTCCAGGAGCGCAAGCATGCCGTCGTCACCGGTGAGTCAGGAGCCGGCAAAACCTGCGTGACGCGCGCCGTACGCCACGCGCTCGGCAACCAAGCCGTCCGCCTCACTTACTGCCATAACGTCACCCTCGGCCGGCGCGACTTCTATCGCCACCTGTGCCACGCCCTCGGCGTCCCCTACGGCTCGACCGCGGGTGATGTCTTCCTCTCCGTCACCCGCCATGTCGAGGACCTCGCCCGCGAGCGTGTTTTCCCCGTCTTCCTCGTCGATGAAGCCCACCTGCTGCACCAGGACACGCTCGACCATCTGCACATCCTGTTGAATTACTCATGGGACAGCAAGTCACTGCTCTCCCTGATCCTCGTCGGCTTGCCCGAGCTAGATGAGCGCCTGGCCCTGCGCCGCAATCGCTCGCTCCACTCGCGCCTGTCCTACCGCTTGTCGATCGAGCCGCTCGCGCCCGACGACACCGCTGATTACGTCCGAATGCGGCTCGCCAGCGTCGGCTGCAACAAGGAGCTCTTCACCTCCGACGGCATTGCGATGCTCCACGAAGCCACCTCCGGCTCGCTGCGCGATGTCGATCGTATCGCCCATTCCGCGCTCCGCCTCGCCTCGCGCAAGAAGCGAAAGCTCGTCGAACGCGACGTCATCCAAGCAGTCCTGCAGTCCTCAGCCTACTCCGGAGGTGCGCTGTGACCGAGACCCTTTCCCCGTCGCTTCTGCGACGCGAGCCCCAGCTCGGCCCGCTCGACATGCTCACGCATGCCACCGAGATCGCCATCATTGCCCTGTGCGCCTCCCACCCGCGCGTCGAGCACGAACTCGACGATCTCGCTTCGGCAGGCGACGTCACCGCTGACCGCATCATCGAACGCGCCATGGCTCTGCTCGAGGCTGTCGACCGCTATCGCCTTCTCCTTCACGACCCCCGCGCTCTCGACGGGCTGCCCATCGAAGACATCCTCTGATCCACCGACGCCCCCCGCCAGCCACCTCAGCCGGCGGGGGCGTTGCCGATTTGTGCCATCAACGAAGCCGCGCTCAACGCGCCACCCAGTCTGATGTCCATCAACCAGCTGGCGCGATCGGCCATCAGCCAGCGTGCGCGGCAACAAATGGGCGCGACCAGGGGCTCTCGGTCGAGCCCTCGCTTCAAGATCGCATCGATGTACTTGCGGCGTGGCCCCCCAACGATGGCGACGCTCAATGCCCGTTCACATGCGGCGTTCATGCGCGGCCCACCGTGCTGCTGCGCCGTTCGCATCAGCCCGAGACAAGCTCGATAGCCCTGCTCCGGATTGATGTATCGCGAGAGCGTCAACTCGACGACCTTGG
>JAYWEH010000649.1:0-3132 GCA_043780025.1 Deltaproteobacteria bacterium | reverse complement strand
CGATATGGCGCCATTCATACAATGACACGTGCAATTATTGGCCGTGGCTCATCTACCCAACAAAGGGGGAGCCATAAACCGCCGCCAGCTCGGCTTTCGTCGTTTTCTTGGCCCTGGGTCGACGAGTCTGATGTAACGCGCGCATGCTGCGCATCGAGCACGAAAAATGGGAACAGAGCGTTTCGAATCTCTATGAACGCGCCGTGAATGCGTCCCACGCGCGCACCCGCGAGCGGTTCATGGCGCTCTACGAGATCGCGAGCGGAGGAACGAACGCCACGACCTGGTCGACGGAGATCAGCCGGCACTTTCAGAGCGTGCAGTTGTGGGTTCACGCGTACAACGAACACGGGCCCGACGCGCTCATCTTTCGCCACACGGGTGGACGTCCCCCCCTTTTTATCCCGAAGCCCGCGCGCTGATCGCCGAACAGCTCGACGCGGCGGCCGAGGCGGCAGCCGCTCCGCCTGCGCGCGACCCGGCCACCGGGAAGGTTGCCGAGCCGAGGCGAGCGCCACGTTGGACGGTGCCGAAGCTGCTGAAGTGGGTCGCCGACAATCTCGGGATCACGTGTGCCCGCGAGACGCTCCGCCAAGTCCTTTTGGACCTCGACATGAGCTGGAAGAAGGGCAAGCTCCTGTTGGCTCGTGCGTCCGCGGAAGCTCGTGAGAAGTTCGTCACGAAAATCAAGGGATTGCTCCGCGCGGCCCACAACAACAAGGAGAAGCTCATCTTCATCGACGAAGCGCACGTCCACCAGGACGCTGATCTGGGACACACGTGGAATCGTCGAGGGCAACGCTACTACATCTCCTCAACCAGCCCCGGTCTCGCGCGTGTCTCCTTCTTCGGCGCCTATGTCTACAACGACAAGACGGTCGCCATATGGCCCGTGGAACGTGGCAACGGGCAGACGGCCATGGATTGCCTCGAATACGTGCGTGCCGCATTCCCGCTGGATAAGCTCCGCATCTGCTGGGACGGCGCCAGTTACCACACCTCTGAAGATGTGCGTGAGCGCGCTCGTGAGCTGGGCATCCTAATCACACAACTGCCGGCGTACAGTCCGGACTTCATGCCTGTCGAGGCGCTTTGGCGCTGGATGCGCGAGGAGGTCACCTATAACCACTGCCATGCGACCGCCGCCGATCTGATCGCCGGCGTCGAAGATTTTGAGGCCAAGGTCAAGAGTCAACCCGATGTCCTGTTCGAGCGGTTGCACGTCCAGACAAGCCTCGATCCCGATCGGGAGAAACTACGAATCCCATAGTGGCGGCGGTTTATTACGACAGTGACCATCTACCGGTCTCGCCCGTGGACCCACCGGTCCTGTTTGCGGAGGGCACCGCGGATGCGATGGCGCTCCCGTACGAATCCTACGCACTCGCCTTCACACCGAGGCTTGTGAGCAGCGTCTACGGCACCAAGGTCGACAGCACGCTGCTGACAGACCTCGGTTATGAAGACCGCGGCGCGGCGGGGTTTTGGACCAAGTCGGGGCGTCAGATCTTCGATGAGGCCCACTTCTATCTGCCCACCTATGTCGTCGACCCGTTTGGTCGCATCACCACGCTCACCTACGATCCTCATTCCCTCTTCGTGACGGAGGTCGCCGACCCGCTCGGCAACACCGCCTCGGCCGACCTGGACTACCGACTCCTGGCCCCCTGGCACAGGGCAATCGCACCAAAAACTTGGATCATTACGATCGGATAGTCAAAGTTTCTTGACTGACGATCTTTGATATGATCCATTCGCACGCCATGAAGGACCAAGTCGCCGACGAGCACAACAGTACCGCCTCGATTATGCAGTACTTTGCGGCGATTCCCGACCCGCGCATCGAGCGCACTCGGCTACATCCGCTCGCAAGTATCCTGGTCCTGTCGCTTGTCGCGGTCCTATCCGGGGCAGACTCGTTCGTCGCGATCGAGGATTTCGGACTGGCCAAGGAGGATTGGCTGAAGACATTTCTCCACCTGCCTAATGGGATCCCGTCACACGACACTCTCGGCCGAGTGTTCGCGAGTCTGAATCCCACGGCGCTTGAGCAAGCTTTCCGGGAGTGGATAGCCGCTGTAGCGAAGCTCACGACCGGCGGAGTCGTTGCGCTGGATGGAAAGACGCTGCGACGTTCATTTCGCAAACCGGGAATCGGATTCATCCACATGGTCAGCGCATGGTCAGCGCAAAACCATGTCGTTCTCGGCCAAGTGAAGACAGAGGAGAAGTCGAACGAGATCACCGCCATTCCACGCCTCCTGGACCTACTTCAACTCAAGGGCTGCTTGGTCACGATTGACGCAATGGGCTGTCAAAAGGACATCGCGGCCAAGATCGTGAACGCAGAGGCTGACTACCTGCTTGCCGTCAAAGACAATCAACCGACGCTTGCCGCCGACGTGGCCGCCGTCTTCCAAGATGCACGGCAGGATCCGGCGCTGCTCGAATCGATGGACTTCCACTCGACCGACGAGAAGGGTCACGGGCGCAAGGAGGTCCGGCGGTGCTGGACCAGCTCTCTCATCGATCGCGTCTCGCAGTTGGAGCAGTGGCAGGGCTTGCAAACCTTGGTGCTCATCGAATCCGAGCGCACCGTCGGTGAAAAGACGACGCTGGAGCAGCGCCTCTACATCTGCTCCAGACCTGGTATCTCCGCGCTGGAAGCGCTGGCTGCCTCGCGAAGTCACTGGGGCATCGAGAATGAGCTGCACTGGGTCCTCGACGTCGCGTTTCGGGAGGACGATTGCCGCGTTCGCGCCGGGCACGCCGGAGAGAACTTCGCCGTCATTCGGCACTTCGCTATCAACCTACTCAAGTCCGTCAAGGGTACAAAGGTCGGTATCAAAAACCGACGCCTTCGTGCCGCATGGGACAACGCGTTCCTGATACGTGCGCTTGGAGCTCTTTAGTAAGGGATTTTGGTGCGATTGCCCTGGGGCCGACCTGAAGATGGGTCTCGGGTTCGACGCACCGAAGCGCGAACCCACCGTGTCCATCGACACCGGCTTCGCGCTGCGATCCTGGCAGGGCGATCACGTGAAGGCCGTACTCACCGAGCTGAGCCTCCCGCTTCCCAAGTAAAGCGCTGCGCTGCTCACCGTGTGGTGATGCACCCCAAAAAGCCCCCAG
>JAYWEH010000648.1:0-17382 GCA_043780025.1 Deltaproteobacteria bacterium | reverse complement strand
CGTTGGTCTTGACTGCGACGGTCTCGGGTTGAATCGTGGCCGCCACGTCGCGAAATTCGAGCGGCCATTGCCCGACCGGCAAGCCCTGGAGCTCGCGCACCTCGCGTACCAGGCCGAAGTTCTGGTTGTAGACGGTGACGCTGACGGATTTGCGTTCTCGCTCGTCGGATACGCGCGCGCCGGGGTTGGGCGCGGCGGCGGCAGCGGCGCCCCAAGAGGAGCCGATCAGAGCCAAGCCGAGCGCGATTCGTTTGAGTTTCATGATTCCTCGTCGGGCCGCGCCGTTCAACACCAGCGCACCCTCACCGTGTATGTGACCTGAGCCGCCGCGTTGGCGGGCACGTTGACCTGAAAAGCGAAGCTGTGCGCGTCGCGCGGCTCGTGAGGCTGGCTGGAGCGCACGAGGGTCCATTCGGAGCTCGTGGGTTCGAGCACTTCGACGTTCACCGCTTCGGCTTTGTGGTTCCGGAGTTCGACCTGCCAGTCGCTCTCGGCGGAGCAGTTGCCGAGCGCGCGGAAAGCCAGCTGCTTGCGTGCTCCGACGACGTCGAATGATTTACCGATGTCGAGCTCGATGCTCTCGCCCTGGGGAGTGTGGTCGATGCGGTCTTCACCGACGAACTGCGCGGCGCCTTCGGTGTCTGTTTTGTACACGCGCACTGTGCCCTTCGGCAATGGCATGCCCAGGTTACTTGCCGACTCGTTCTCGATCAGGAGCACGACCGAGACTTTTTCGACGCCGCCAAGGGCCGGCAACGTTGCGCGGAAAAAGTCAGGCGAACCGTGCAGAACGAGCTGCGTGTCGACGCGAACTCCGTCCGCTTCCAGCAAGCTGACCTGCTTTTGCTCGCGATCGAGCACGTCGGTGGGGCGATCGAGGCTGTACAGGTGGTACTCGAAAAGCGCCTGCTCGCTCAATTGACGATCAGCCTCGCCCAATCCGGACGCTGCCCCTTCGCCTATCTCCTTGCCGCCAGACGTGGGCTGGTGCTGCACGTCTCCCGCGACGAGGTCGAGCTTCGCGTCCGGGAAGCTCACGCCCGTCTGGTTCACCAACGTGACCCAGCCGCTCAATTTCCCTCGAGCTGCGTCCGCTGAGAGCGACAACACATAGCTCGCCTGCCACGACAGGTTCTGGGTGAGGTAGCTGACTTCGAGCTCCTGCTGGTCGCTCCTGCTCGCCAGCAACCACACGAGCGTGGGCTTTTGCACCAGATTGGGCGGCAGCTCGGGAAAAATGAAGCGCCCCGGCATGCCCGTCACGATTTGATCGTCGATGCGCAAGACCGGTCCAGCCCCGAGAATCTCGGCCGACACGATCTCGTCCTTGCCGAGTTGCTGGTTGTAGCGCGCCACCTTCACGCTGCGGCCGATGTATTTTTCGAGCAGGACCTCGGGGGCCAACACATCGTAGCGGTAGTTCTGCTCGAGGACGCTGAGCTGCGCCGGGGCGCCCACCGCGCGCACCATCACACTGGTCGGCTCGACGTGTGCGGCCACGTCCTCGAAGGTCAACGCGACGAGGCCCTGACCGAGCTGGAGTTGGCGCCGCTCGCGCACCAGCGCGAAGTTCGAGTTGTAGACCGTGACCGAAAGCGCGGTGCGCTGGCTGGCGTTCGAGTGCACGGGGCGCGCCGGGCCGAGCGCTGGCGTATTCGGGTCCCGATCTCGGGGAGCTGTACGGCAGCCGAGCACGAGCAACCCGAGCGCGCCGATCCTCGCCCTTCGCGCCCCGCGGGATGGGTGCCTCGGGCGACTCATGCTTTCACTGAAACGCGCATTGTCGGTCGCACCTTACAGTGCGCGGCGACGAAGGGTGCCCCCGAGTCGGAGCAGCCGACGTTTGGAGCGAGACGTTTCGCTGGCCAGGTGGCCAAGGTGATTGTGCGGAGGCCGGCGGGGAGCGACGAGCCTCTGTGCTGGCCATTGAGGTCATGGTTCCGGGCGGTTAGTGTTCCCCGATCCAATCCCCGATCTGAGATCGCTTGCCTTCGGCTCGACCCCTCTTCAAAGCTTTGCGCGCAATCGGGCCGGTGGCGCTCGGGCTGCTCGCCGTCATCGCGATCGACCGCAACCTGGGCAGGATCGAGGGTGGGGGACCGTATCGGCGCGAGATCCCGAGGCCCATCGAGGTCGTGCGGGCGGCGAGCGGAGCTCGGCATGTGGTGCTGGGCTGCAGCACCTCCGAGTGGTTTGCGCCCGCGCTCGCGCGGGCCTGGCGCGTCGGTAGCGGTGCCGTGGTGGACGCTCACATGAGCGATTGCCTGCAGGCGTGCACGCTGGCAGAGGCGCGTCGCCTGCACCAGCTCGGCCGGCACTTCGAGACCGCAACTTTTGGCGTCAACACCTTCGAATATTGCGAGAGTTATCGAGAAAGGCGCTCGATGCAGGAGGTCGAGCTCTTGCCTCCGGGCGACACTCTCGAGCTCGCGCGCGTGTACGCGCACAGTGAAGACCCGCTGCGCCACGCTGGCGGTTGGTTCATGAACCACGTGTCGCTGGTGTACGGAAACACGATGTGGCTGCAGCGCCACTTCCGAAAACGCTGGTTCGGCAACGAAACGCTGGACGCAGAGTGGTCTGCGCCGGCTCGCTCCGTTCAGCCCAAGACAGGGGGTGGCGCGTTCAGGTGCGACTACGCTCTGGCGGATCGGGACTTTGGCCTCGCGGCGACGCGCGGCGCGCTGCGCGCGCTCGAGTTGCTCGCGGATCGCGTCCAGCTCGTGCTGCTGCCCGATCGCACATACAGTGGCACTTCGGACGAGGCGCGCCGCGTGCGCGAGCTATTTCGACTCGAGCATGAGCGCATGGCCGGCGAGTTCGAGCGGGTGCAGATCGTCGATCTATTGGACGATAGCTTGACGCGCGAGGCGCTGTTTCGAGACCGCGCGCATCTGAATGCCAAGGGTGTCAAGCGAGCCTCGGCGCTGCTCGCCGAACGCGTAGCGGGCATCGGGCCCTCCGGCGGCAGCGCGGTGCAGCCCAACGGTGCCAAGGCGACCGCACCGTGATTTTTTCGTCGATCGCGTTTCTGAGCTTCTGTGTGCTCTTCTTCGGCGGCTACGCGCTGACGCGTGGGCGCGCCCGCGGTTACTTTCTACTGCTGGCGAGCTGTTATTTCTACGGCTCCTGGGATGTGCGCTTCCTCGGGCTCTTGCTCGGCTCGGTGCTGGTGGACTACTCGGTAGCCCTGCGCATCGCGGCGGCCAATCCGGGGTCGCGCCGGCGCTGGCTCATGTTGAGCCTCGCGTTTAACCTCGGTGTGCTCGCCTTCTTCAAATACGCGGGCTTCTTCGTCGAGTCAGCGGTTTTGCTGCTTTCTCGGCTCGGTATGCCCGTGTCAGCGCCGGTGCTCGAGATCGTGCTGCCCGTCGGCATCTCGTTCTACACCTTCCAGACGTTGAGCTACACGGTGGACGTGTATCGGGGGCGCCAGGCGCCCAGCAGAGATCTGCTCGCCTTCGCCCTCTACGTGATGTTTTTCCCCCAACTCGTGGCGGGCCCCATCGAACGAGCCGATCGCTTGTTGCCTCAGATGGAAGCGGTTTCACGCGAGCCCTGGCGACCCGATTGGACCGGTCTGGGTTTGATCGCTCTCGGCCTGTTCAAGAAGCTCGTGCTGGCGGACGGTGTGCGCCACTACGCGAGTGCCTTGTCGCGCCCGGAGGACGCGTACGCCGCCGCGCTCTGGTTTGCGGCGTATGCGTTTGCATTTCAGATCTACTGGGACTTCTCGGGCTACTCCGACATCGCGATCGGCCTCGCTCGGCTGCTCGGCGTCGAGCTGATGAGCAACTTTCGTGCGCCGTACGCGGCGACCGGGCCATCGGACTTCTGGCGCCGCTGGCACATCGCGCTGTCGGAGTGGCTGAGGGACTACCTTTACATCCCACTCGGGGGTAACCGCGCCAGCACTGCTCGGACCTATCGCAACTTGATGTTGACGATGCTGCTCGGCGGTCTGTGGCACGGAGCCGCCTGGCATTTCGTGTTGTGGGGCGTCTTTCACGGCGGCCTGCTCGCCATGGCTCGCGCGCTCGGCGCCCGCTTCGAGAGGGTCGAAATGCGGCTCGGTCGCGGCGTGCGCGCGCTGCTTTTTTTCCAGCTCACCTGCCTCGGTTGGGCGCTGTTTCGTGCCCCGTCACTGGAGGCGTGCGCTCAGGTCTGGCGTAAGCTTCTCTTGTTCGAAGGCTTGGACCTCTGGGCCTGGCTCGGCCACCTCGCGGCGCGCAACGAGGTGGGCCCCGTGGCGCTCTGGGCCGCTGTTTTCGTCAGCGCCTGGCTGATCCAGAACCTCGTGCCTGAGTCCTCCAAAGAGCTGGTCGCCCGGCTCTGGCGTTGGCCGAGCGTGCCGCGCGCGTTGGTCCTGGCGAGCCTGTTGTACGCGGCAATGCTGCTCGCTCCGCTCGACCCGCCCGAGTTCATCTATTTTCAGTTCTGAGTCGGAATCATTTGGCGAAGATGCGGCTCGGATCTTCGAAGGCCTTGAATTCGAGCGCGTTGCCGGACGGATCGAGGAAAAACAGCGTGGCTTGTTCACCCACTTCACCCTTGAAGCGAACGTGCGGCTCGATCACGAACTCGATCTTCGCGTCAGTGAGCCGCGCGGCCAGCGTCCGCCAATCACTCATCGCCAAGATCACGCCGAAGTGGCGCACGGGGACCGCATCTCCGTCCACCGCGCTGGTGCCCCCGTGCCCCGCCTCCGTCGGCGCCAGGTGCGCAACCAGCTGATGGCCGTAGAAGTCAAAGTCGACCCAATCCGGGGAGCTGCGGCCTTCCGCGCAACCGAGCAGCCCCCCGTAGAACTGCCGCGCCGCCGTCAGATCGTGAACCGGGATCGCCAGATGAAACAACGGAGCCGGGGGCATGTGTCTACAGCGTGCCACGCCCCGACATGGCTATCAATCGGGGCCGCGGCACGCGGCGGACCTCACGCGGGAAACCCTTGGACCTGGGGCGTCGATCGAAATCATCGTCGTGCAAGTAATAGTCGATCCGGCGCTAGAGGCTTGTCAGGGTGGATGGGCCCGCTTAAGGTCGGCGTCCAACAACGGAGGGTGCGATGGATCCAATTGCTCAATTCAAGGAGCAGCAAAAAGCCGCCTGGTCGGGTTTCGCGATGCTCGAGGGAGTGACGGGTACGACGGCGCCGCGGCTGGTGCAGTTCGCGGGCGTGCACAAGGGCGCGGAAGTGCTCGACGTGGGGTGTGGAACGGGTGTTGTCGCGCTCACTGCGGCGCGGCTCGGAGCCAAGGTGACTGGCGTCGATCTCACGCCGGAGCTGATCGAACGCGCTCGCGAGAATTCCGCGCTCTCCAAGCTGGAAGCCGTGTGGTACCAGGGGGACGCGGAAGCGCTGCCTTTGCCTGACGCGCAGTTTGACTACGTGTTGAGCCAGTTTGGGCACATGTTCGCGCCTCGCCCCGAGGTCGTGCTCAGAGAGATGTTGCGGGTGCTCAAACCAGGGGGAACGCTCGCATTCTCCACCTGGCCGCCAGAGATGTTCGTGGGCCGCATTTTTGCGCTGATGGGCAAATACGCACCCGCCCCGCCGCCGGGTGTGTCTCCGCCGGCTCAATGGGGCGATCCGAGCATCGTGCGTGAGCGGCTCGGCGCAAGCGTGAAGGAGCTGACCTTCGGGCGCGACGCCATGATTTTCCCCGCGCTGAGCAGCGCGCACTATCGCATCTTCATGGAGACCCACTTCGGTCCGGCGCGCAAGCTTCTGCAGGGGCTCGACGCGAACGATTCAAGCAAAGCGGCCGCCCTGCGGCGCGAAATGGAGGAGCTTGCGTCGCAGTATCTGCAGGACAACGTGCTGCGGCAGGACTATCTGCTCACGCGCGCGCTCAAGGCCGCCTGATATCAGGACCGGTGTATACAGTCCGGCGTCGCCCGCACGCACACTCGATGCCTGGCGGGGAGCCGGCTTTAGCACTATCGTTGCGGGGTGGGTGTGGCTAACCAGCAGCCCGAAGCGGTCTCCGATGTCGCGTTAGTCCTGCGTATGGCGCAGGGCGATCGCTCCGCCGTTGCGGATCTGTATGCCCGGCATGCGGCGGCCCTTTTGGGCCTGGCGCAAAGCTTGCTGCGGAGTCGTGCGGAGTCGGAAGACCTGATCCATGACGTTTTCCTGGAGGCTTGGCGCCGCTCCGCGGACTACTCGGCAGAGCGCGGCAGTGTGCGGGCCTGGCTGCTGGTCCGGCTGCGCAGTCGCGCGCTCGACCGATTGAAATCTGCGGCGCGCCCTCGGACCGTACAGCTGGAGCAGCCATCGGCTGCTCCGCTGCCGGGCCATCTCGGAGATCAGGGCCGGCTGCGGGACCTTTTGGTGCAGATGCCTGAGCCTCAACAACAAGTGATCGTGCTCGGTTATTTCGAAGGACTGAGCACCGTCGAGATAGCGGAACGTCTGGGTATTCCGGCGGGTACGGTCAAGTCCCGCACGCGCGCTGCGCTCGGAGCGCTGCGCGACGTCTTGGCGGAAACTGTGGTAGGATCGAACGATGGCTGACCGCGCGGTACTGCCACAATTCGTGCTCGATGCTCTGGAAGAGCCGAGTGTGGATACGGCCGGCGCAGAGGCGCGCGTCGCAGCCGCTGAGCGCGATCTCGGTGCACTGCTGGAAGCGGCCTGGTCGGCGTCATCCACGGGTGCCGGTGTGTTCGCACCCAGTCGAGCTTTGTTTGATCGGCTGGACTCGACGATTCAGAGAGCACCGTATCGGTACGCGCCGTTCTTCGGTCGCGCCGCGGAGTTGTTTGATCTCTCCGAGGAAGCGGTGGTCGCCGAGCTCGCTCGGCTCGATGATCAGAAGGCTTGGCATTTTGCCGGGTTGCCGGGCATCCATCAGGTCGCCGTCAACGGCGGGCCGAAGGTGCAATCGGCCGAGACGTTATTCGTGCGCTTCGCGCCCGGCGTTCGCTTTCCCGAGCATCGCCACACCGGGCTGGAGCGCGTGCTCGTGCTCGAGGGCAGCTACCGAGACAGCGGCGGCGTTCAGCATCGCCCTGGGGAATTGCGCGAATGGGTCGAGGGCACGGAGCACGGCTTCGTGGTGGACGACGCGGCGCCGTGCATTTTCGCTTCAGTGGTGTTCGGGCGGCGCTTCAGCGCCTGGCCGCTTAGAGCGCTGGCTAGCGTGCTCGGGCGCTGACGCAGGCCTGGTCGATCCGTCGAGCGGGCCTGCTCGGCTCAGCGGGCTCGCAGGCTGTCGGGAGGCCTGATGCTCTCGCCCTTCAGCGCCCCTTCCAGCCAGGGAATGCGCTCCCCCATGGTCGCATGCAGCCTTCGCACCATGCGCGCCACTTCTGGCAGCTCCTCCTTGCGAAAGCCCGCGTGCTGAGCGGCCTGCTCCCACTCACCTGGCTCAAACGCGGCGACGCCGGGGGAAAACCAGCTCACGGCGGCGACTACGCCTCTCACGAAGGCGCTGCGATGTACGATGGCGCGCGCAAAGTACTGCCCGGCGAGGACCCGGTTCAGCGCACGCCGCTGCGGTGCATCAGGCGCGCCGCCGGCGGTCAGTACCAACAGGCCGAGGTAGGTCACGTCTTTCCTGGAAATTCGTTCCAGGTAGTCTCGCCACTCTTCTGGAGCTGGACCACGCGTGCCGTGCACCATCACGATTCGAACGCCGTCGAAGAAATCGAACTTCATGCGGTGCAACTCCCTGGCCCACCGCAGCGTCGGCGTCGCCGCCTCGATCGTCAATGGTTTTCGCGCGGCCGAAGGCCGGGCCGAGCCGCTTCGGCACCTGACGAGGCCGCGCGTCGGCGGTCCAACGGCCGCCCGCGCCCGTCAGTGTGCCCCGAAACACACGCCGTTGCCGGCGGGGTCGAGCACGATGATCTCGCGCGCGCCATAAAACGTGGTGCGTTCCGGCACCACTTTGGGCCAATCAGCGAGCGCCTCGCGAATTGGAGCCAGGTTGGCGACGTGGAAGTAGAGCGTGCTGCGGTGAGCGCCCGCTGCCAGCGGCGCGATGTCGCCGGCCAGGGACGCCTTGCTCTGCAGCATCAGCTCTAGATCACCGTGCTTCAGGATCACGAAACCGAGCCGATCCTCGTGCGGCACCTCTACGGTCTTTTCGAAACCGAGGCGGTCGGTCCAGAAGGGCAGGCAGGCTTCGATGTGGTCTACGATCAGATTGGGAGTGAGTCGTTTCATGGTCAACGTCATGCCTCGCGCCACAGTGACGGGATTGGAAAAATGGAACCCGCTGCCGTGCGCGCCTCGAGCGCGGTGATCCCGGCGAGCTCCCGAAAATCTCGCGCCATGTGCGCCTGATCGAAGTAGCCGAGCTCCTGCGCGGCGCGGGCCAGGGGGATGGCTGGGTTGTTTGTGATTTGATCCATGGCGCGCTGCAGCCGTACGACGCGTCCGAATTCTTTGGGGCCGATGCCCACTTCGCGGCGAAAGGCGCGACCCAGATGTTGGCGAGTCCAGCCGAGCTCTCCGGCCAGCGCCGCCACGGCCGGCGGCGACTCGCCAACCAGCGAGCGGATGGCATGCGCGAGCCGGCGGTCGCGACCCGGCAGTGTCTGAAGCCGTGCTAGCAAGCAGAGCTCGAGCTCCGACAACAAGGTCAGCGGCTTGGCCTCGGTGACGCATGGCCAACAGCCCCCCAGATCGCCGAGCGGGACCACCGAGTCGGTCAACGCTGATGCGGGTGTGCCCAGAAACGGCGCCGCCGTGCCAGGTCGAAATCGGATCCCCACGAGCCAGCCCGTGCTTCGTGTTTCGACCACCACGGCACGGGTCATCGTCCCCACAGCGCGAGCGCTCGGCACCTCTCCCAGATCGTAGATCACGTCGATGCAGCCATCCGGAAGGATCCGGGCTTCGGCGCTCTGTGCCGGGATCCGTGTTTCGGGCGAGCGCAGCCAATAGCGATCGACAAACAGGCGCAATGCGCGGTGCGGCAGCAGCTCTCGATAGGCCATGGCTAATTTCATGCGCTCCCGGCGGGGCAGCGCAGGCTACCAGGGCCGTGGCGGGGCGAGCTCGGTCGGAGCCAGGAAATGAGCCGAGGTCGCCTTGTCAGAGGGCCGGGAGCGTTTCACACTGGCTCAGCCAGCGCCGTCCAGGCAGGCCGGTCGGAGAGGGTTTATGAAGCAGCGATTGATGAGCAAGTTTGCGAGCAGCGGCCTGATTGCAGGGCTCGTGGTGGGGTTGTCGAGCGGCAGAGCCGACGCTTGCGGCGGTTTTTTCTGCTCGCAGCAGCAACCGGTGAACCAAGCAGCGGAGCGCATCATCTTCGCCGACCACGGGGATGGGACTGTCACGGCGGTGATCCAGATCATGTACGAGGGCCCGGCGGAGTCCTTCTCCTGGCTCTTGCCCATCAGCACTGTGCCTGAGGGGGATGACCTGAAGGTCGCCTCGGACCTCGCCTTTACGCGCTTGCAGCTCGCAACCAACCCCACGTTCAACTTGACGACGACGGTCGAGGGCCGGTGCGGCAGCGCGTTCGCGAACGACAACGCACTTGCGGGTCCAGTCTCGGTCCAGCGAGAGAGCTGTGAGGACAATCCCTATCTGGTGGGCTGCGAAGCGCCCGAAGGAGGCGCCAACCTGGAGGCCTCCGGGATCGTCGGCGCCTTCGAGTGGTCGGTGATCTCGGTGCCCGCGGGTCAGGCGGATCCGAGCGTGCCCGCGCTCGCGTGGCTGAACGCCAACGGCTACGACGCGACTCCGGAGTCCGCTGCGCTGATCGGCCCCTACCTCGCGGAGGGCATGTACCTGCTCGCGCTGCGCCTCACCAAGGGCGCGGACACGGGCTCCATCCGGCCGATTCAGCTCACGTATGCCGCGGAAGCTCCGATGATCCCGATCAAGCTCACCGCGGTGGCCGCCAATGACGACATGGGCGTGATGACCTGGACGCTGTCGAGCTCGCGGGCGGTGCCGTTCAACTACAACGCGCTCGAGCTGAACGAAGCGCGCGTCAATTGGTTCAACGCCTCCAGCAACTACGATGGAGTCGTGACCGAAGCGGCGGACGCTGCAGGCGGGCAGGGTTTCGTGACGGAGTTCGCCGGCCCCTCGAGCAGCTTGGCCGAAGTTGTGTGGCGCGCGGATGAAGAAGCCGCTTGGCTGTCGATCGAGACGCGGACCTATTTCAACTTTCAGGATATTTTCAATACGGTGTTCGAGAGTTATCAATCCTGGAACGGCTTCTGGGACGCCATTCGGCGGGCGGTCGTGCTACCCGAGGGGCTCAGCTTCGAAAACTTTCGGATCTGCCCCAACTGTTACTCCGACGACATCACCTTCTCGCCCGCGTCGCTCTTGGATGCGATCGAAACCGACGTGATCGAGCCGGTACGCGGCGTGCAAGCGCTGATCGACGCTGCCGCCTATACCACGCGCCTCTATTCGACGCTGTCGGCCGCCGAAATGCTGGTTGATCCGGTGTTCAAGTTCAATCCCGACCTGCCCGACGTCGACAACATTCACCAGGCCACGCGCGTGATCGAGTGCAACGAGAACGTTCAAGAGTTCGAAGCGTCCTGGCGCATCGACTTTCCTCAGGGCTCGACGATTCGGGGCACCGCGCAGGATGTCGGACAATGGCCGGACGCGGTCGCGGAGCAGCCGGCGAACTTTCGCGTGCTCACGCTGTCCACCTCGGGTGATGGCGTCGTGTTGGAGGACAACGAGTCGGAGATCAACGGCCTGCTCTCCGCCTACAACGCGACTGTCCCGTCGCCCGGCGCCCAGAGCGGGGGCCTCTGCGCCCTATCAGCACCGCCGGGAGAACGGCCGAGCTCGTCATGGCTCTCCACCGGCTTGTGGGGCGTGTTCGGTCTCGCCTGGCTCCGGCGCCGCCGTTCCAGCGCCGCGCGGCCCGTCTGACGGGTAGGTGCGGAGCGACTGCGGCTCAGAGCACGTCGACCTGCACGGGTGCGACGCCGAGGCGGATGATGCGCAACGCTTCGGCGCCTCGCCGCGACAGATCGATGATCCGGCTTTTGCCTGAAAAGGGCCCCCGGTCGTTCACGGTCACGCACACGGGCGGGGAACGCGTATCGGCGCGGCGCACGCGAACCCGCGTGCCGAAGGGCAAGCTGCGGTGCGCCGCGGTGAGCCGATCTGGGTCGTACGGCTCGCCGCTCGCCGTTGAATTGCCTGCCAGGCTGTCGCTGTAATAGGTGGCCAACCCCGTGAGTACGTCGCGCGCGGTCGCGCTGAGCTCTGCCACCGAACAGCCCGAATCGGGACGGGGCTTCGCGGTTTTTTCGCTGCGTTCCGGACGCGAAGCTGGGTCGGGCGCTTCAGGGGCGCGGGCAGGTTCGAGTGCACATGCGGTGAGCAGCGCGCTCGCGAGCATGACCGCTGCGCTAGATCGGCTTCGACGGATTCTGGCCACGTTGGACAAATGCCGGATTGTGCGCGGCGGAGCAAGTACCGGGTCAAGTCGTGATTAACGCAACGTCCCAGTGCGGCTCGACCCAGCTGTATGTTCAGTGACCGAATGGCCGCTTGATCAGGAGGACTCGATCTCGCGGCGCTCGTGGATGTTATGCTGGGTGACTCTCTGAGCTCCACGCCGGGACGTCGCCGTCCGCGGATACCATGCCAACGCGACTTCCTCCGAGCCAATCCTCCATCGCGGAGACGCTGTTTACTCCGGAGTCCTCGGACTCTTGGACCGGGCTGCCCCTACCTGCTGCCTCCGGCGATCCACTGATCGGTAGCACACTGCTCGACACCTATCGGGTCGATCGGTTGCTCGGGGAGGGCGGAATGGGGCGCATCTACGAGGCGCATCACACGCGCCTCGCCGGCAAACGCTTCGCGATCAAGGTGTTGCGTTCGGAGCTCTCGAACAACGCGCAAATCCGCGCGCGCTTCGAGCGCGAAGCGGAGACCATCGCGAAGGTCGTGCACCGAGGAGTGCTCACGATTCAAGACGTGGGTGTGACCGAGCGCGGTTGGCCCTTCATCGTGTGCGAACACCTGCTCGGTCTCGATCTCCTCGCCTATCTCAAGCGTTTTGGCGCCCTGCCGAGTGATGGTGTGGTTCAGCTTGGGCGCGCGGTGACGGAAGCGCTCGTGGCCACTCACTCAGAAGGAGTGATTCACCGCGACGTGAAGCCGAGCAACGTGTTTCTGGTCGGCAGTTTCGGTCCGCTCGTGCCCGAATGGCAAGAGGTCAAGCTGATTGATTTCGGACTGTCCCGCTTCGTTGGCAGGGATGACGATTTGACGAAGGCCGGCATCGTGATGGGCACGCCGTCGTACATGTCACCGGAGCAGGCAACGGGCGGCGAAACCAATCAGCTGACGGACGTCTACGGTGTTGGCGCGGTGTTGTACGCTGCGGCCACAGGCCGTCCGCCTTTTCGCGAAGAGACGCCGCAGCAGACTTTGCTCGCCGTGATGAACCGAGAGCCACCGCGCCCGCGCGAGCTCAACCCTCTGATCGTCGAAGGGTTGGAGGTGGTCATCCAACGGGCAATGGCCAAGCGGCCCGCCGATCGCTACCCCAGCATGGCATCGCTCGCGACGGCTCTCGCGCAGCTGGAGCTCGTTTCCCAGTGGCCCCCGGCTCAGCACCGGCACGCCACCGCCGGCGCCGGAATCGAGCACGTGCGCCGCGTGCGCTTGCGCTTCGTCTCGCTCGGGATCGGTGCGGCCCTGCTGTTCGGCGCGGCTCTGTCGAGCGCGCTTTCGGGGCTGATTGCCTTGAGGGGTGAGCACTTCGAGTTCACGGGCACGGAGGCGTTGCTGCTCGCGGGTTTGCTCGCAGGCGCGCTGTCGATCGTGGGAGTCTCGGTGCGCCGCTTCGAGCGAGGAGCTTGGCGCAACACGGCCAAGCTTTCGGGCTGGCTGCCACGGCTGCGCGCGCCGATGTCCGCGGCGCTGGTGGCGTACGGGCTCGTCTGCTTCGGCGTGCGTTTCGCTGACGACGTGGTGGCCCCATTCAGCTCGTTTGGCGTGTTCGGCCACGCTCTCGGTCTCGGTTGGCCCGGCTGGAGCGCATTGCTCGCACTCGTGGCGCTGCTGGCCGCGCTCGTGACAGCGATTCAGCAGAAATGGTGGCGACCCGGCAGCACGCTCCGCGGCTGGGTGCTCGGGCCCGCGCTCGGCGTGGCATTCGCCTTCACGACCGTGGCGATCGCTCGCTGGGGCTTCTTGTGGCGCGCCGATCCGGCGCTCCTGGCGCTTTCGCCCGAGGCGGCGCTGATTGACGCTGAGGCGGAGCGCGGCGCCGACTCGGAGTCGCAGATCATCCTCGATGCGGGTATTGCTGACCTGGACGCCGGAGCCCTCCCGCTCGGCAGCGCGGACGCGGCGGCGCCGGCCACTCTGATGACGGGCGATCCGGCGGCGCTCGAAAGAGAAGCCCGCATGGCCTCGCTGGCGGCCTCCAACGTTCCCGCCTCGCTACCGGCGCTCGCACCCCCTCGAGCCCTCACTGCCGCGGTCGCGCTCGGCCCGGACGGCCTTACGGACTTGTCCCGCACCTATGCCAAGGATCCGGAAGTGCTGAAGGCCCTCGTGTTGGCTCATGCCAGCCGTTCCTCGGGCTTGGTGCCTGCAGTCCGCAGCATCGAAGATCTGCTCCGCGTATCGCCGGGTCGCACCGCTGACGCCGACGTGCGTTTCATCTTGGGCAAGGCAGCCGCCGCGGAAGGCGATGCCTCTCGTGCGGCGTTTCGCTTGATGAGCCGCGGCATGGGCGGCGCCGGACCTGATCTGCTGTATGAGATGATGTTAAAGAAGCCCGCGCTGAGTGAGCGCGCGAAAGAGCGCCTCGCGAGGCCGGGCGTTCGCAAGCTGTTCTCGCCGGAGCTCGCCATTGCCTATGATTTGCGGTTTGCGCCCAGCTGTGTTTCGCGCTTGCGCCTGCTCGATCGCGCGAGCAGCGTGGGCGATCAGCGCAGCATCAATGTGTTGTCGGCGCTGGTGAGCAAGCCCGCCAAGTGTGGGCGGCGGGGGCGTCCGCCTTGTTTCGCTCCCTGCGAGCGCGAGGCCGAGCCGTTCTCGCGCTCCCTTCACGCCATCTCGCAGCGCCTGCGCGACAAAGACCGCGCAGCTCGCGCCGACTAGAGCGTATCCGGCATTCGTGCGGCATTTCGCCGGCTTGGGTGTATCGACGTGGGCAGCGGGGCGGATGGAGGGCCGGGGCTTGCACTCGACGGTGGGATGGGTCAGCGTAGCCGGGATGTGCGGTCAGAGCGCGGTTCTCGTCGTCACCGGTAGCGTGGAAGGAACATCCACCCATGTGGCCCGCCAGCGTTTGGAGCTGCGCTGCCAGTTGGTCGAAGGCCACAGCGGCGCGCACTACGATCCGGACCACGAGGAGCGTTGGGACGGCACCTCCATTCATCCACAAACTTTGTTGCGCCACGAGGAAGACACCTCCGACCCGTGACGGTAACTTGAGGGGTCGTTGCGGTGCGTTGCGTTCCTGCCAACCGGCGGGAAAACGCCTGCCGCCTGGCAGGAGAGGCGGGATGGCGCGGCCGGGGCACACGGCCTCGACGCCCTGTTCAGCTTTGGGCTGGCCCGTGGCTTGCACCGGTGCAGGAGTATGCACCGCCAACAGCTCAGGATGGGTCATCGTGGAACCATGGCGCTCGCACTGAGCGTGTCAGCGGCCGTCGCTACGCTGGGCTGCAACGTGGAATCTCCTCCCAGTCCATTAGAGCCTCGATCCACTGTTGAAGGTGCGTCCGACACCGATCTGAGAGCGCTGGATCCCGCGCGTCCCGCGTCGGACAAGCCAGGCATCGACGAGCCAGGCATCGAGGAGCCCGGAAGCGTCGCGTTCGACGACGCCGGCATTGTTAACCCAGAAACATGTTGGCAATTGCCTGCCGTCAATCGGGCGCGGCTGTACGGGGCGTCGGGCCGCGCTGCCGATCTGGGCGGTGGCAAGATCGTCGGCTCGAACACGAGTGCCACAAATGGGTTCGTGGACCTGGCGGTCGTCACCGCCCCCACCCAGGAGCAATGGGTCGATATCCATTTCGTCAATGCCACTCCGTATCGCTACGTCAAGTATTACGCACCGGCGGGCAGCTACGGCGCCATCGCAGAGCTCGAGCTGTATGTCGGTGAGGACCGTGTGAGCGGCGCTTCATTCGGCAGCGCGGGTTCTCTGGAAAGTAGCGGCACCGCCTACGGCAACGCCCTGGATGGCGAAATCGCGACGTGGTTCGAAGGCCCGCTCCCGAACGACAATTACGTGGGCCTGGATCTCGGTGACGGTCACGTCACGGCCGCTCCGGTGGTCACCCCGAACGCGGGCTCGCTCGCGTCGGGTGACACTGTCACGCTGAGCGCGGTGCCCGGTGCTTCGATCCAGTTCTCGATCGACGGCTCCGATCCACTGAGCGCGGGCACGCCCTACACCGGGCCCATCTCCCTCCCCGATGGCAGTAGCTTACTACGCGCCGTGGCGACCAGTGCCTGTGCACTCGACAGCGAAGAAACTCGCGCCATCTATCAGGTCGGTACAACCGCGGTATTGCCCTCGGCGCAGCGCGCGGTGCAATCATCGATGCACATCGGTAACAGTTTGACCGATACAGTCGTCGAATACCTGGTGCCGGTGGCGTTGAGCGGCGGCATCACGCTCGACTTCAATCGCTACACCATTCCTGGCGCTGGTGCCTGGCTCTATGAGCAGAACCCGACCGGCGGCTTTGGAGTCGCCAACGTGCAGGAGGCCTTGCTCGCGCGCCCCTTCGATCACGTGACGATGCAGCCGTATCCGAACCTGCCGTGCCAGCCGCTGCCGAGCAGCGACGGCAATGACAGCGATGCGGGCTACCTCAATCGAGTCTGGGCCGACGCGCGCACGCAGAATCCCGCCGTCCAATTCTGGGTCTACCATCAGTGGCCCGCGCCCACCGACTACGTTACCTGTTTCAGCGGCGGTGGCTGGACTCGAGGGGATTGGCAACCCGCTGCGCCCGAGAGCTGGGAACACGCTGTCGCCACCGAGCTCAGCTACCAAGAAGCCGTGCGCGCCGAGTTGGTGCGCCTGAACCCCGGCGCGCCGGCGCCCTACATCATTCCGGGGGGTGTGGCGCTGGTTGCCCTCAAGCGTGCCATCGACGCGGGCCAGGTGCCGGGTATGACCAATTTCTTTGGCTCCATTTTCCTGGCCAGCGGTGCCGACATCCATCTGACTCGCGCCGGTGCGTATTATGTCACGTTGGTCTTTTACGCCTGCATGTTTCAGCGCACGCCGGTGGGCCTTGCTAACGAAACGGGTGGCGAGTTGACGGACGAACAAGCGGCGCTGTTTCAGCAATTGGCGTGGGACACGGCCACGGGTTACCCCTGGTCCGGCGTGTCACGCTGAGCTCACGCCGAGGCGGTGGCTCTTCGGCGGGTGCGCTTCAGCGCTCGCCGGCCCAGATAGTAGAACAAACCGAGCACCGGGAGCCAGGGCACGAGTGAGGCCGCGAGCACGAGTATGCCGCGCCCCGTACCGGCCAAGCCGTGTACAGACTCGCTCAGGGCGTAAGCGAGGTCGCTGCCCAAGCTCGGCGCCTCACCGTGCTGCACGCGCTCGCGGCAGTTGAGCTCGAGCGAGACCGCGCTCAGGACGACCTGGTCGGCAAACAATTCGAGCCGGCCTTGCAGCGTTTCGATTTCGTCGCGCACCCGACCGAGCTCTCGTTCGACCTCCAGCAGGCCTTTGACGTCCGGCGTCTTTGTCGCCGCGAACTCGAGCAACCGCTGCTCCAGTTGGCGCGCGTTACCCAACCGAGCTTGCGCATCGTAATACTCCTCGCTGATCTCGCGCGTCTGCACGTTTTCTTCGGAGACTTTGCCCAGCCGAGCGGCGTCCGTCAGAAATGCATCCAGCGCCGTTGCGGGGATGCGCAGCTCGAGCATTGCGTGCACTGCCTTGCCGTCGGCGTGCTGCACGCGCGCGTCAGCGAGATATCCCCCCGCCTGGGCCAGCCTGGCATCGATGCGCGACCGCGCCTCGGCGTAAGATTCGACGTCGAGCTGAAGCGACGCGGTTCGCACCAACTTGCGCTCGTGACGCGGGGCCGTCGCCGATGCCTCTGCCGTCGTTCCCGCCGCCTTGTCCACGGCGGAGCCGGCGGGCGCACTCTTGGCGGCGTGCGTGCCGAGGCGCCTCAACGCAGACGTCGCGTCGAGCTCCGGCGCGTCGCCGCGACTGCACCCGGCTAAGATACTGAAACTGATGCAGGCCAGAATGGCCCGGTGCCCGAGCTGGTTCGAATGGGTACTGCCACGAAGAGAGGACTGCCACATGCCCCTCTCAACGCGCCGGGGCTTCCGAACTTACAGGCCGCAAGTCGCGACCGTCACGGCTCGTGCAATTCCCCGCTCCCGTCGATCGAAACGCGCGTCAACACCGCGTCCCCATACAGGTA
>JAYWEH010000647.1:0-7424 GCA_043780025.1 Deltaproteobacteria bacterium | reverse complement strand
AGCGCAGTGTTCGGGCGCCCCGTTCGAAGATCACGTCGCATTCCGCACGGAGCTCGATCTGGAGAGCGGTGACGTCCGAGTCACCCGCTCGCGGGGTGAGCTCGGGGACAGCGGATTCAAATCCAGGCCCAGGGTCGCCTGAGCCCTTCGAGAGAGTCTGTCATGCACGCAAAGCTGCTCAACTATTACGATCGGGAGCTCTCCCATCTGCGCGAACTCGGGCGTGAGTTCGCGCGCGACTTTCCAGCGGTCGCCGGAGAGCTCGGGCTCGGCTCCGACACGTGCGCCGACCCGCACGTGGAGCGACTGCTCGAGGGGTTCGCGTTCTTGACCGCGCGGGTTCAACTGCAGATTGACGCGGAATTCCCGCGCTTCACCGAGCAAATGCTCAACTTGATCTATCCGCAGTGCCTGGCCCCCACCCCTTCGATGGCCATCGTCAGCTTGGCTCCGGACCCGCGCCAAACACTGCCGGACAACGGGTACCTCGTGCCGCGCGGCACGCCACTCGGAGCTCAGCTGCCGCATGCCAACGTCGCGACCTGCCGGTACCGCACCGGTCACGATGTCGAACTCTGGCCCATCGAGGTGAGCCATGTGCAGCAGCGCCCTCTCGCCGGTGAGGAGCTGCGTGGGGTGCGCCTGCCGTCTGGGCGTAGCGCGCGCTCTGCCTTGCGCATCGGCTTGCGATCCATCGACGGTCGCCCGCTCAGCAGGCTCGGCTTGAACCGGCTCCCGTTGTTTCTCGGTGGCCAGGACGCTCATGGCCGGCGTCTTTACGAGTTGTGCGGAGCGAGCACCATCGCCGTCCTGGTTCGCGACCCCGACGGTGGAGTGTGCAGCGCTCACGACGCTTCGGTGCTCAGCGCCGACGGCTTTCACGACGAGCAAGCGCTGTTGCCCTGTGGCCCGCGCGCGTTTGCGGGCCATCGTTTGCTAGAGGAGTATTTTGCCCTGCCCGACCGCTTCGCTTTTCTCGCGCTCACCGGCATCGAAGCAGGCATCCGCCGCTGCAGCGGCACGCGCGCGGAAATCGTATTACTGCTCGATCGGTATGACGCTTCGTTCGAGAGCCTCAGCCCGGCTCAAGTGCGGCTCTTCTGCACCCCCGTCGTCAACCTGTTCGAGCACCGCGCCGATCGCGTCGCGCTGTCGGATCGCGAGCATGAATACCGAATCGTCGCCGACCGAACGCGTCCGGAACAGCTCGAGGTCCACAGCATCATCGGCGTGGTGGGCCGCGGGCCCGCCACGGAGCGGGTCTTCCGCCCGCTCTACAACTGTTCCGATCGGACGATCGCTGAGGACCCAGCGTATTTCACGGTTCATCGGCGCGCGCGCAGGGTCGCTAGCGGAACGGTCACTCACGAACCCTCGAGAGGCTACCTCGGGAGCGAGACGTTCTTATCGCTGGTCGATGGTGACGCGGGCCCGTTTCGCTCGAGCCTCGATCAATTGTCGGTCACCGCCTGGTGCACCAACGCAGCCCTGCCACTCCGATTGGGCAGTCTCCCCGACGCAGCCTGGACGCTCGAAGCCGCGGCACCAATCCGCGGGGTGGAAGTGGTTCGGCGACCTTCCGCGCCACTCGACTCTCGCGCGCTCGGGGATGTCGCCTGGCGGCTAATCGCCCAGCTTTCCTGCAACTACCTGGGCCTGCTCGGTGAACAGGATGGCGCTGGCACCCTGCAGCGCCTGCTGGAGCTCCACGCCGACAGAACTCATCCGGTCATTCGACGGCTGATCGCGGGCGTCCGCGCGGTAACGCTGGGGTCTGTCGTCCGGCGCCTACCCCGGCCGGGCCCGGCGTGCTTCGCGCGCGGCACGGAGGTCACGCTGACCTGCGACGAGGCCGCGTTCGAGGGCATGAGCCTCGTGCTGTTCGGACGTGTCATCGCGGAATTTCTCAGCCGATCTGCCGCCATCAATTCGTTCGTCGAGCTCGCCCTGTGCAGTAGCGAGCGCGGCGAGCTGATCCGGTTCCTTCCGCGGGTGGGCCGGCAGGAGTCGCCATGACGGAAGCAAGTCGTCTGGAAGGCGTCGCTCGGCTCGAGCACGATACGTGGGCCATCGATTTTCACCAGGCCATGCGCCGCCTGGAATGCACGTTTCGCGACCACCCCCGCGCCGGCGAAGCAGCGTCGCCGAACCGAGAGCCCGTCAGGCTCGGGCAGGATCCGTCGTTTGCCTTTTCACCGGCCGCGCTGGAGCGCTTCGAGGCCCCCACACCGGAGCGACCCGGCCGGCTGCGCGTGGCCTTTTTCGGACTCTTCGGCCCCCACGGGCCGTTACCGCATCACTTCACCGAGCTCGCGCGCGAACGCCTGCGATCGCGCAACGATCCGAGCCTCACCGCGTTCGCAGATCTCTTTCACCATCGCTTGCTCTTGGTCCTGCACCGGGCGTGGACCAAGAGCAGTCCGACTGCCGGCGAAGATCGACCCGCCGAGAACGCCTTCAGCCGCTATCTCGAAGCGCTCTGCGGACTCGGGGATCGGCCCGAAGAGGGCGCAGCCCGAGCGCCCACGTCTAGCCCTTCGAGCGGCGCCGTTCCCGGACGATCGCGGTTGCAGTTCGCGGCCCATTTCGTTGGATCCATTCGCAACGCGAGCGGGCTGGAAGCGCTGGTGAGCAGCTATTTCGAGTGCCGGGCTCGTGTGCACCAGTTCATGCCGGAGTGGCTGGATCTTCCCGCATCCGAGCGCTGGAAGCTCGGGGCGGGTGACAGCTCGTGCCGGCTTGGCTCGACCACCGTACCCGGCGCCCGCGTGCTTCAACCCAACCAGCGCTTTCGCCTCGAGCTCGGCCCCTTGCCGCGCGCCGACTATCTCGATTTCTTACCGGGGAGTGTCCGCCTCGACCGGCTTCACGATCTGGTGCGAAGTTACGTGGGCCCTGACCTGCACTGGGATCTGGAGCTCACTCTGAGCCCCGACCAGTGTCCCGAGCTGCGCCTCGGCACAAACACCCGGCTCGGTTACCAAAGCTGGCTCCCAGCCCGCGGCGGAGCCCGAAAGATCGCGGTGCTCGTGGACCCACGGCGCCGTGCCATCCCTCAGCAAAGCCCGGACACCGCGTCCGGGACAGGATCCCAGCATGCCCTCCATTCCTAGAGCCTCACTGTTCGGCAGGTTGTCCACCGTCGCTTACCAAGCCATGGAAAATGCCACGCTGCTCTGCAAGCGCCGGCACAACCCCTATGTCGAGCTGGCACACTGGCTGCACCAACTCATCGAACTACCCGACTCGGATCTGCTGCGCATCATGAGCCACTACGCGCTCGACGCGGCGCGCATCTCTCGAGATCTGCAACGCGCGCTAGAGCGCCTGCCGAGGCAACCCGGCGGACTGATCGAGCTCTCGGGCCACGTCGAAGATTCCGTCGAGCGGGCCTGGGTATACGCTTCATTGCTGTTCGATGCGCCGCAGGTACGGACCGGCCACCTGCTTCTCGCCTGGCTCGAAACACCAACCCTGCGCAAAGCCCTGGCGAGCATTTCGAGCGAACTGTCGCGGCTCGATCCCGAGGACGTCGCGAAGCGCTTGCCCAACCTGTGCAAGAGCTCTCCCGAAGCGGCCATTGCGGGCGAGTTTGCCGCAGATGACTCGGGAGGCAGCGCGGAACAAACTGCGTTGATATCTCCCGCCGGCAAGGCGCTGGAACGCTACACGCTCGATCTCACCGAACGAGCGCGACGCGGTGAGCTGGCAGCAGTCGTGGGCCGCGAGACGGAGATCGCGCGAGTCATCCAGGTGCTGCTGCGGCGGCGCCAGAACAATCCGTTGCTGGCAGGGGACGCGGGGGTGGGCAAGACGGCCATCGTCGAGGGCTTGGCGCTGCGCATCACGAGCGGAGACGTACCGCCTGCCCTCCGCAACACGCGCTTGTGCGTACTCGATCTGGGGCTCCTGACCGCGGGCGCGGCCCTGCGCGGTGAGTTCGAGTCCCGCCTACGCCAGCTGATCGACGAAATTCACGCCTCCCCCGCCCCCATCATTCTGTTCATCGACGAAGCCCACACGCTCGTGGGTGCAGGCGGCAACGCCGGCACGTCGGACGCCGCCAATCTGCTCAAGCCCGCATTGGCACGCGGAAACTTGCGTACCATCGCTGCGACCACCTGGTCGGAATACAAACAACACATCGAGAGTGATCCCGCGCTCAGCCGCCGGTTCCAGGTGATCAAGGTGGAGGAACCGAGCCCCGAAGCCACACTCGCGATGTTGCGGTGCAGCGCAGGCCTGCTCGCGCAGCATCACGGCGTACTGGTCCTCGACGAAGCATTCGAAGCAGCGGTTACCCTTTCTCAGCGTTACATCACCGATCGGCGGCTGCCGGACAAAGCCTCGAGCCTGCTGGACACGGCTTGCGCGCGGGTCGCCGCGAGCCAACATGGCACACCGGCAGCGGTAGAATCCGCGCGGCGTCGAGTCCAGACGGCACAGACGGAGCTCGAGCTGCTGGAACGCGAACAGGACAGCGGGTTTTCAGTCGGTCCACGTGCGGACGCGGCGCGTGCGGCTCTCGCGCGCTCGGGCAAGGAACTCGTGGGCGTCGAGGCGCGCTGGGTCGAGGAACGCGCGCTGGCTGGGCAACTCCTGACCCTGCAGGCCGAGCTGCGCCAGGCCGGGCAATCCGATCCCGCGCGGGCGGGTCGGGTTGAACAGTTGTCAAAGCTCAGGCATTCACTCGGTGAGCTCCACGGTGAAAGCCCCTGGATCATGCCAGCCGTCGATCACCAGGCCATCGCTGCGATCATAACCGATTGGACGGGCGTGCCGGCGCAGCGGCTGCTCGCGGACGAGACCCAAAACGTGCTCGCCCTACGGGAGCGGCTCGCGGAACGCGTCGTCGGTCAAGACGCTGCGCTCGAAGCCATCACGCGCCGCGTGCAGACGGCGCGCGCAGGCCTGGAGGATCCCGGTAAGCCCAAGGGCGTCTTTCTGCTCGTGGGCCCATCGGGCGTTGGCAAGACCGAGACGGCGCTCGCCTTGGCGGAGGCGTTGTATGGGGGCGAGCACAACCTGATCATGCTCAATATGAGCGAATTCCAGGAGCCGCACAGCGTCGCGACGCTCAAGGGCGCACCACCAGGTTACGTGGGCTACGGAGCGGGCGGTGTGTTGACTGAAGCGGTGCGCCGGCGCCCGCACAGCGTCGTGCTGCTGGACGAAATCGAGAAAGCGCATCCCGACGTGCACGAATTGTTCTTCCAGGTGTTCGACAAGGGCTGGCTGGAGGATGGCCAGGGAACGCGGGTCGACTTTCGGCACACGATGCTGCTGCTCACGTCCAATGTTGGAAGTGATGTGGTGGAAGCGTCGTGCCGGGGTGGCGAAAGGCCGCCCGCCGAGTGGTTGTGCGACGCGCTCCGAAAGCCCCTCTTGCAAGAGTTCCCAGCAGCGTTCCTGGGCCGGCTGGTGGTGGTTCCGTACTACCCGCTGTCCGAAACTACGCTCGGGCGGGTCATCGCGTTGTCGCTCGAGCGGGTGCGGCAGCGGGTCGAGGAGCGCTACCGTGTACCGTTTGCGTACGATGAGTCCGTGGTGGAACTGATCCGGACCAAGAGCGCGGGACTGGAAAATGGCGGGCGAACCATCGACGGCGTGCTGACGAACACGCTGCTACCTCGCCTGAGCCGAGAGCTGCTCGAGCGCAGCCTGGCCGGCCAAGGTATTCGCCAGGTTGCGGTTTCAGCCCACCTGGACGGTTTCCGATATGCCTTTGAGTAATGGGGGACCCGCACAATCGGCTCGCAGCTGAAGCGGCAGGTGTTATGGTGGGCCGGGTGCTCAAGTCGACTCAAAGCATACCCGGTGCCCAGCAGGGCGAAGCCGCTTCGGGCGACTTTTCCCTTAGCAACGGGGGTCGGCCCGTCGTCGCAGGGGACACGCTCGGCGGCAAGTACCGTCTCATTTCAGAGATCGGGCGCGGGGGTATGGGTTCGGTCTGGCGCGCCGAACACCTGGGTTGGGAGGCACCCGTCGCGGTCAAGCTCATGAACCGCAGCGACCAGCCCGAAGCGCTCGCGCGGTTTGAACGCGAGGTGCGCTTGGCAGCGGGGCTGCGCAGCCCTCACGTCGTTCAAGTTCTCGATCACGGCATTGACGAGGAGACGCGAGCCCCATTCATCGCGATGGAGCTGCTCGAAGGCGAAACGCTGGCGCGGCGCTTGAAGCGGCAGACCCGGCTCAGCCCGGCGGAAACGTTTCTGATCGTGAGCCAGCTGTCACGCGCCCTCACTCGCGCGCATGCTGCCGGCATCGTCCATCGTGATCTGAAGCCGGACAATGTCTTCCTCGTCCGTAACGACGAGGAAATCGTGACCAAGGTGCTCGACTTCGGCGTCGCCAAGTGGACGGCACCCACGTTGCCTCGGGAGGGCCTGACGCGGCCAGGCAATGTGCTCGGCACCCCCTTCTACATGAGCCCTGAACAAATCCAGGGATCGAGCGAGATCGATCATCGCGCAGACCTATGGAGCCTGAGCACGATCGCTTGTGAATGCCTGACCGGGAAACGCCCCTTCGAAGCCAAAGATTTCGCGCAACTTGCGGTCCTCTTGATCGCCAACCAGGGTCGTCGCGCGCCTTCGAGTCTGGGACCCGTGCCCGTGGGGTTCGACGCCTGGTTCGCGCGAGCCACCGATTCAAACATCAACAGGCGCTTTCAAGATGCTCGCGAGCTGGTGCGCGAACTCGCGCCGCTCTGTGGCGCCGTCGCCCAACTCCCGTTCGACGACGCGGGTGGCGACACCGAGGAATTGCCGGGCGCCCAGGGCCCCGCCAGCATGTCTGCCGTATCGCGGACGGCGGCCCCCGGCTTCGCGCCGAAGGCGTTCTGGAGACGGCCCGTCGCGCGCTTTGCAGCGTCTACAGCCGCGTCGTTTTTAGTGGTCAGCTCCGGCATTGCCTATTGGTATCGCGACATGTGGTCGACGCGGCGCGACGCGCCAACAGAGACCACCGCGGCGGCGCTGCAGGCAGCGGCGCCTTACCCCGCCGCTGCAGCCTCTCAGGCTGCGGATCCGACGGCGTCCCCACGCGCGTTCGACGGCGCGCTTCCGGCGGTTCGGCCGCCCTCGAGCAGCGCGTCGGTTGATCCATCGCCGTCCGCTGCCCTACCGCCCTCCGCTCTCGCACCCGTCGAGTCCTTGCCGGCAGCACTGCCCGGTATGAGGCCACTTTCGGCGCGGCCCAGTGCCCAGCGCCCGAAAACCCCGCGCGCCAAGCCGCGTGCTTCGAAGGCAGCCGCGCCATCTCCCGCTTCTGAAGCGGAAGCGCCCGCGGGTATCGACGTCAACGGCCGGCAGATCCGTACCACGCTGACCCCCACGCCCTAGGCCTCGCCCAGACGGCCATTGGAAATTCCCATCGCTTCATTGGAACCGGCGTATTAGGTGTCTCGTTCTGGATGGCCAGAT
>JAYWEH010000646.1:0-3142 GCA_043780025.1 Deltaproteobacteria bacterium | reverse complement strand
ACGTCGGCACCGGCCCGATATGGCCACGCGCCTGGAGTTCAGCGCGCGCTCCGCCCCAGACGCACGAGTCGAGTAGCAGCTTCACGCCGTTCGAGGCTCAATCACCAGGGGCTCGATACGCTCGTGACCGACCAGACGCCGAGCCTGCCGCGAGCATGTCCAGGACATGCTCGACCGCGAGACGGTGTCCACGAATGATCGGCTTGCCGCCGTAGATCGCCGGGTTGACGACGATGCGAGCGAGAAGGTCGGCTTGGGCCATGGTCTGTAGGATAACCCATTCCGCTCCCAATGGGCCACTCCGCCCTCGCCCGCTCAATATCCCCCAGCGTCATCGGGCCCTTCAGAAAAGACAACGCCCACCTCGGCTTCAGCAGCGTCGTACTCGGCGTCGCATGCACGTTCCTCACCAGAAACCAGCGTTGCCCCAGCCGTCGAATCTTGTCATCGAGCTCCGGCGCAGTGCACCCCGGATCGTGCGCGCTGGTGAGCCCTTCGACGACCCGCTCGCGATCGGCGTCGGTCTGTAGCCTGCCCACCGCCCAGAAGCCCGCGTTGGACAGCGCGCGGTAGTCGAGGTCCATCGGGTTCTGCGTGGCCACGATCGCAGCCACTGAGCTTGAGCGCCAGCAGAAATCCCGCAACTCGGGCGGGCGCCGAACCGATGCTGATCGCGTGGACCGAGATCAGAAGCGCCGTCCGCAGTGAAGGATAGCGGGGGTCGAACTGTTCCGGGCGGACTACGCGAGCGGCGAGCTTCGCTCGGTCACATGGCGGCAGATTTATGGGAAGGTTGCAGCTGAGCCTCGATGCCGCTATGAGTTGCGTCGCTCGGTGTGGCGAGCGCTTCAGGGTGCTTACGGTATGCAGATCGGTGTGGGCGTCGGGCGGGTCTTGGTACTTGCGTTTGCTTGTGCGTGTGAGTCGGCTGCACGCGGCCCGGCGCTCCCTGCAGCTCCTGCAATCAGCGGAGCCGACGGTGGCCAGGTCCAAGCACCACTGACGCTGAACGACCTGGCGTGGACGCCGGGCGCGCACGTTGCGCAGAACTTTGTGCCGGGGAATTGCTGTGTCGCGCGCGATGAGCCGGGTTGCGAGGTCGAGCGCGTGCAAGCCTGCGTCTGCGAGTTCCGGCCGAGCTGTTGCCAGAGCGCCTGGACCGAGGGTTGCACCGAACTCGTCTCCTCAAAGCATTGTGCGAGCTGTGGTGGGCGGGGCCTGGCAGGTCCCGAGTGCGGGACGAGCGCGTGTAACGAAAGCTGGTGCGGCAGTGAATACGAGAACCAATGCCCAGACGCATGGGCGCTCGACCCGGGCTGCGATTGCGGTTGCCAGTTCGAGGACCCGAAGTGCCAGGAGCCGAGGTAATCACGTGGCAAAAGCTTCGGGTCGCTGGCGGGCGCTGAGCTGGACGTGGGCGTGTGGCTCGTGGGCGTGCAGCGCGGGTGAGCTGCCGGAGTTGCCCGCAGCGATATCGGCGTACTCGCAGGAGCTACACGAGGTACCGAAGAGCTGCTTTGGCAGCTTGTTGACTGGCACGAACCTGCTAGGCGCAACTGCGTTGCTGGAGCGTGGCTATGGTAACTGGTGCGGAAGTGCTCTTTCAGGCGTGGAACAGCCCCCTCGCGAGCCAGTCGATTGTTGGGACAACGCTTGCCGCACGCACGACTACGCTTTTGGTCGGGTCGAAGACGGCTTTGCGTCGTGCCATTCCGTGACGAGGGCAAGAGCCTTGCCGGATACGCAGTGTACCGAGCGTGCCGATCAAGCCATCTGCGAGGAGTGGAGTGTTTGCACCATGCAGCGGGCGATGGCGAAGGAGCAAGTTGCGCTCGAGCCGGGGGACAGCGAGATCGAGCGGTGCCGCGGCACGGGCCTGCCGCCAACGTATTGCAAGTGGTGGAACGCCTTTATCTGCGAAGACGCGAATCCGTGCCCATGTGCCGGCACGGAGCCCGAGCTCGAGGGGTGTCCGGCGGCTGGTTTTACTCCGCCGTCGGAGACCAACTGTGGCGTGTTCGCCGGCTCGATCGATCGGGCGAAGGTCCAGGCATTCGTCGGCAACCCCACGGCGCTCGGGGAATGCTGCAAAGATTATCCGCTCGATCATCGACCGTTCGCTTGCCAGCCCGCTGGCACAGGGGACTTCTCCTTGAGCATTGTGGAGTTTTCCATGGGTGCCGGTGCGGCGTCCGCTGGCGATGCACCGCTCCGCCTATCGGCGGGCACGTCGTTCGATGTGGCGTGGCGCATCGATCAAAAACAATCGTTCCCGTTCTTCGCCCAGCTACATCTCGCTTTAGCTCCGGTATCGGCGGGCGACGACACTCGCTTCCACCACCGCAACTGCGGAGGAACCTTCGCGCTGCCCGCCTTGGCCGATGTTGGCATCGAGCCCTGCGATGGCAACGAACGGCGCACTGTCAGCTGTCAACTCGATGCCGCCAATCGGCTCTTCTGCGGGGGCAATCGGCAACTGGGCAGTCTTGGGGTGGAGCCTCTGTTTGGGCTAGCGTCCCGCCCGGCGGGCACGCATGACGCGTTCATCGTGCTCGATGCCTGCACCGACTATCCGAACCCCATCGAAGGGAGCTGGTGCGCATCGAAGGCCTTGCCGGTGGAGCTCAGCCTGCCTGCCACGCCCTAGGCGTCGCGCGCATTGCCTCGGGAGCAACTCGCGGTCAGGGGGGCGCGCTTCCTGGCCGCGTGCCCGCCCGGCTTTTGCGAAAACCCCGTGGAGCCGTTGCAGCGCCCGCGGTCCCCGCGCCGGCGCCGGAATACCTGGACACCCAGCAAGCCGATCACTCTCGAATCCGCTCCTTGCCCTGCTCGATCCGTCATCCCACGAAGAGCCTAGCCATCGAGAGTGTACAGCAGCAGCCGCCCGTCAATGGTTCCCACGACAACCCGCTGATCGAGAATGGCAAGGGCGGTGGCAACGGTTGGCACGCCGTCGGCTGTGAGCCGTTCGTCGTGGATCAGCCTGCCGTCCAGCGCGTCAATCATGCCGAGCCGTCCGTTGTTCAGGGCGAAAATGATGTGCCGAGCGTCTGCCGTCGTAACCATGGACGTGACGTCTGCGTCCACCTCGCATTGCCAGACGGCGCGGCCTCTGGAGAGCGAATAGAGCTCGACGCGCACC
>JAYWEH010000645.1:0-7452 GCA_043780025.1 Deltaproteobacteria bacterium | reverse complement strand
GCGCCCCACCATCAACTGTACGACGCGCTCGTGGGTGGCCTCCGCGCGCGACATATCCCCCACATGCCGGCCGTCGCGCAGCACGGTGATGCGGTCGGCGAGCTCCATCACCTCGTCCATACGATGCGAGATGTAGACGATGCCGATGCCTTCGGCGCGCAGCTTGTGAATGATGGAAAACAGCTGCGCGGACTCGGACTGCGTGAGCGAGGATGTCGGTTCGTCCATCACGATGATGCGCGCGTCGAGCGCTAGCGCCTTGGCGATCTCGCAGAGCTGCAGTTGACCTTTGAGCATCGTGCCCGCGCGGGTGGTCACCGGCAAGTCGAGCCCGACCCTGCCGAGCAAGCGAGCCGCGCGAGCGCGCAGCTCCGACCGAGCCAGCGGGCGCAAGCTGGGGCCAGTGCCAGGCTCGTTGCCGAGGAAGATGTTGCCGGCGATATCCAGGTTCGGCGCGAACATCAGCTCCTGGTGGATGAGGGCGATGCCGCGGCGGCGCGCGTCCCGAATGCCCGCCAGTTTCACCTCGGCGCCGTCGATCAGGATCCGACCCGAGTCCGGCTGGAGGACACCGCCAAGCACCTTCATCAGGGTGCTCTTGCCAGCGCCGTTCTCGCCCATCAGCGCCAGGACTTCGCCGCGCGCGAGCGAGAGGGAGACGCCGTCGAGCGCGACAACGCCGGGAAAACGCTTGCTGATCGCTTTCATCGCGAGCAGCGGCAGCGCCGGCTGCTGCTTGGCGGCGCTGCTGTTCATTGGCTGCCGATGCGCTTCATCTCTGCGAGCTTCTGCTTGAAGTCGGCCACGTTGCTCTTTGCGATCACCTCCACGCCCGTATCCACGATGCCGCTCCGGGGCAGCTTCGCGAGCGTGGCTTCCGGCGCGGTGGCGAGCTCGTGCATCCACTGGCTGGCGAGGTAGCCGAACTGGAAGGGCTTCTGCACCACCGTCGCGGCGATCGTGCCCTGTTCGATGGCGCGCAGCGTTTCCTCTTCCTCGTCGAACACGGCTGCCTGAATTGCGCCGCGTTTGCCGAGGCGATCCAGCGCGAGCGCAATCGCGGGCCCGTTGTACGACCACAACCCCGCGACCAAATTCAGGTCGCCCTGGGCGTTGATGATATCCTCCACGTTCGACTGCGCCTTGGCATGGTCCGTCTGATCTTCACGCTTGTCCACGATGTCGATCCGATGCCCTGCGATCGCCGCCTCAATACCCTCGAGCCGCTGCTGAGCGTTGTCCGCCGACAGCGTGCCCACGAATACGGCCATTTTTCCGCCCTGAGGCAAGAGCTTGACGATCTCTCCGCCGAGCGCCTTGCCGGCCTCGAAGTTGTTGGTGCCGATGTAGAGCAGGCGCTTGGACTCCGGCGCATCCGAGTCGAAGGTGATGAGCTTGCTGTGAGCCGCTACCTCATTGAGTTTGTTCACCTGATCGCTCGGGGCCACCACGCTCACCGCGATCGCGTCGTAGCGCTGGCTCGCGAGTTCCTCGAGCTTCTTGTTTTGATCGGCCACGGTGCCGTCGGGCAGGATCACGTCCACCTGGACGTGTTTCTCCTGCTCGTATTTCCTCACGCCGGCTTGCGCAATCTTCCAAAATTCGCTGCTGTTGTTGGTGAGAAAGGCCAGGCGCACCGGCTTGGCCGGTGTCAAAGGCTTTGCTCCCTGGCTCACGTCCGGTTTGGCTTCGCCGTCACGCTTGCAACCCGGGACCAGCGCCAAGAGGAATGCCGCGACGAACGCGCAGAGGAGGTGAACGGGCTGCGACTTGGAGGTCGTATTCATTTTCGGGTCTCCGGTGTTGAGCTCAGCGCGCCGAGTCTAGGCGTTGCTGGGCTGAAAATCGATCGAGCATCGTGTGCTTGGAAGTTTGCATGTTCTGCTCAAAGCCCCGTCTGCAGTTCTTGCTGCCACTTCCACGCGTCACGCATGGCCTCGCGGATGCCGAGGCGCGCGCGCCAGCCAAACTCTCGCTCGGCCTTGTCGACATTGGCGTAAACTCGAGCCGCGTCCCCGGGGCGGCGATCACCGAAGCGGTAGCGCAGAGCCACGCCCGACACGGCCTCGAAAGCCTGGATCGCCCCCAGCACCGAGACGCCCTGCCCCGTGCCCACGTTGAATACCTCGTGAAAAGACCCGGCAGGCCGCCGCTCCATCCAATCGAGGGCAGCAACGTGCGCCGCTGCCAGGTCACAGATGTGGAGATAATCGCGCACGCAAGTGCCGTCCGGCGTCGGGTAGTCGTTGCCGAACACCACCAGCTCGTCGCGCAGGCCCGCCGCCGTCTGCGTGATGTAGGGCGCGAGAGTCTCCGGCTTGCCGAGGGGCACCTCACCCATCCTACCGCTCGGATGTGCTCCGATGGGGTTGAAATAGCGCAGCGTCACGGCGCGCAGCGCGCTCGCCCCCGCGTCGGCGCGCGCGCAGGCCAGGGCCACATCACCGATCAGGCTCTCGCAGATCTGCTTGGTGCGCCCGTAGGGTGATTCGGCCTGACGGATCGGGCTCGCCTCGGTGACCGGCAACTGTTCTGGCTGCCCGTACACGGTGCACGAAGACGAGAACACGAGCCCCGGCACACGCGCTTGCTCGAGCACCGCGAGCAGCGCCACGAGCGAGCCTATGTTGTTGTCATAATACTCGCGGGGCTCGCGTACGGAGACCCCGACTGACTTGTGTGCCGCGAAATGGATCACCCCAAATATTGGCGCCTCCAGCTCGAACACGCGCAAAAGCGCGGCGCGGTCGCGGCAGTCGAGCTCGTGCACCGGGACGTCTCGCCCGGTGAGCTCGCGCATGCGCCCGAGAATGCGGCGGTCCGACGCGCAAAAATTGTCGACCACTACGGGCAGGTAACCCGCCTCGCGCAGCGCCACGCTGGTGTGAGAGCCGATGTAGCCCGCTCCCCCGGTCACGATGACTTTTTTCATGGTTCCGCTCCTGCCGCGACGCGAAAGCCGCCTGCGTTGTGCAGGAGCCGGTGTACACCAAAGGCCGCCGCGCCCGGCGAGGACCCGGCAAACAAATACGGCACGCGCCGCGTCTCGCGCGCGTAGCGCTGCGCCACGGCGTGCACGGCGGCTGCCGCTTCGGCAAGGCCCAGCACCGCCACGGTACCGCCGCTGCCGCCGCCGGTGATCTTGGCGCCGTAGAGGCCGTGCTCCGGGCCGAGCTCACGCACCAGCTCCACGATGCGATCGGTTCCGCTGGAGCCGAGCCCGCAGTCCGAGTAACTCTGGTGCGCCTCGTACATGAGCGCGCCCAGCCGTTCGAGTAAGGGTCGTTCGAGTAATGGCTGTTCTGCCAGGCTCTCCAGGCGCGCGAGCAGCTCTCGGAACTCGCTCGCGCGGGCGTGCTCGCACACCGGGTGTTCGGTGGCGGCGCGCACACGATATGTGACGGCCTCGCGCACGGCCGTGATGGGATCCGTAATGCCACCGAAGCGCCGCAAAAATGCGGCGCCAGTGCAGCGCTCCGGCAAGAGCTGGCGATAGCGCCGCTCAAACTCGGCGCGCGGCACGCGCGCCAGATAGCCGCTCCACTCCGGGTCCTCGATCGCCACGAGGCCTGCCCGTTCCGTCGCACGTGCCGCGAGGCCACGCGCGTCCGCCAGCCAGCGATAACCCATGAACGCCGCCACGCGCACCTCACCGTAATCCGCGCCGCTCACCTCGTGACGCAGACCGGAGTCGATGCCCCAGAGCGCGAGCCCGGGCGGCACGCGCAGGGCCGGCAGGAGCTCGGCGGGTTGGCACAACAGCGAGAGCAGCTCGCCCTCGTTGCCGCAGCTCGACGTCATCTGGTCCATCACACCACAGGGCGCGCCCACGACCCGATTTTCGATGCGCTGGCAGATCAGCGCCGCGCGCACGGGATCGATTGACACACCATACAGAGCGGCAAGCGCCGACAGGCTCGCCACCTCGAGCGCCGCCGAAGAGCTCACGCCTTTGCCTTCCGGCACGCTGGAGGCGACGAGCACGCTCAGCCCCGAATCGAGCGGTCGCTCCAGCTCGACGCGCAACGCGACCAACGCACCCGCCACGTACGCGGCCCAGGCGTGGCGCGCGTCGCGCGCAAAGTACTCCCGCGCCTCGGTGTAGCTCCGGCTGTGGCGCTCGAGCTCGCCGAGCTCGAAGCGCGCGTGCCGCGTTGGGCCGGCGCAAGGCCCGAAACCCGCGCTCACCACATCGACCCACGACTCGCTGCGACGCTGCACCGCGACATAGGCTGCCTCGCGAATGGGCAACTCCAGCGTCAGCGAGCCCGAGTAGTCCGCGAAGCCGCCCATCACGTCGAGCCGTCCGGGCGCACGCGCGAACAAGAGCGGCTGGGCGGTGCTGAACAGACCCGCGAGCGCCGGCTCGCGCGAGCTCGCGCACTCGGCGAGGGCGCCAAAGAGCCCGTGCAGATCATGCGCGGAGGCACTCACGGTGTGGCCCGCCGGGACTCGGCAGAGAGCCCGCGGCGTGCCAGCGCCGCCTGCAGCAGCGGCTCCACCTGGCGTTGCAAGTGCGGGTTGGCGTAGCCGACCCAGGCCACATCCGTAGCGACGTCGAGCGGGACGTCGAGCGGGCGCCCCCAGGGATCGGTGAGCACGACCCCGGCCTGCTCGGCGATCAACGCGGTGCAGATATCGTAGGGGTGGCAACACAGCCCACCCGGCTGCCCGCGGCTCTCCAAGAGCGAGCGCATCAGCGGCCGCAGATCGGCATTGAAGCGGTCGTGGCCCACCGCGAGCTCGTACAACTGGCCTCCGGTGGACGCGTACTGGTCCTCGAAGCACAGCGCCTTGCCCTCCGGGGCAGCACCGAGCAGCTCCAGCATCAGCTCATCGTCGATGGCCGCGAGCTCGTCGCGAGCGCCGGGGAAGAAGCGCGTCAACATGGCGTAACCGTGCCGCAGGTCTTCCGCGCGCGACGGGCGAAACGGCAACACTGCCCGCTCACCCGTGAGCCGATTGAAGCGTTCAAGGGTGGCGCCGTGGCCGCGCACCGCAAACAGCTCATCGCACAAATGCTGCTTCTGCGTCGGAATCTCCGTCTGCGCTGCGACCAGGATGTCGGCGAGCCGCGTCTCTCTGCCGCGGTTGGGCGCGACGGCCCCGAGCACCCAGGCGCTGCGCTTCTGATACATGATCCCGCGCGTGCCATCGATCGGATCCACGATGAAGCGCAAGGCGCAGGGGCCGCGCCTTCCCCGCGGTAACACCAGCTCGCCCCCCGGCAGGCCCTCCGCCACGAGCACCACGCCACCGAGCGCGCCCGCCGCCGGCTCGAGCAGCGCCAGCAGCAACGCTTCGCTCACCTTATCGATCTGGTAAATGGTGTCGCCCGGGCCATCATCAGCCACCGCGCCCAGCTCCGCCATTGACTGGCGCGCGCAAGCGTCCACCACGGCGTCGCGAATCGAGCGCTCGATGGCGCGTAGCAGTTCGAGCAGGCTACCCTGGTCCGTCATCGCCGGTACTTGTAGTGCAACGCGGGCACGGCGCGAAGCTCCGCCGCCTTGTCCTCGGGCGAGGTGTCGCTGATGAAGCCGCCCGCGCCCACTTCGGGCCCAGCCAAGTACTTGAGCAGATTCGGTTTACGCAGCGGCGGGTGGATCTGAATGTGGCAATGGTGGTGGCCCGAGTAGTCCCGACCGTCTGTGGGCGCCTGGTGCAGGGCCAGTACGTAGGGGAACGGCATTTCCCACAGATTGTCGAAGCGGACGAGCAGCTCGTGCAGAGCCGCCCCGAGGTCCCGGAGCTCCGTCGGCGCGAGCGCGGCCAGGTGGGGATGCGAGGCCTTGGGCGCGACGATGGCGTCATACGCGTAGCGCGCGAAATAGGGCAGGAAGGCCACGGCGCTGTCGTTCTCCACCAGCCAGCGCCGGCCGTCGGCGCGCTCCGCCGCGAGGATGTCCTGAAACAACTGGCGCCCGGTGTCCTCTCGGTGCGCTCGCTCTGCCTCGAGCTCTAGCTCCATGCCCTTGAACACGAAGTTGGTAGCGTAGATCTGACAGTGCGGGTGCGGATTCGAGACGCCCACCACCTCGCCTCGATTCTCGAACACCAGCACGTGGTTCACCTCGGGCCGCGCGCCGAGCTCCAGGTACTGCTCCTGCCAGACCTCGAGCAGACGCACGACGCTCGCCAGATCGAGCTCTGCCAGGCTGAGATCGTGCCGCGGCGTGTAACACACGACTCGCGCGCCGCCGTCTGCCGGGCGGTTCCGGTAGATGCCGGGCGGAGCCGGCAGCTCCACCGGCGCGCTCGAGCTCACACACGGGTGATCGTTGTCGAACACGAACACGCCCGCATAATCGGGGTTGCGCGCGCCGCTCACTCGCAGATTGCGCGGACACAGATAGCAGTCGCTCACGTATTCGGGTGCGGAGCGCTGCGCGCGGCTCACCTGCTCGGTGTTCCACGGCCGATTCTGGCGATGCGCGGCGACCACCACCCATTCGCGGCGCAGCGGGTGCCAGCGCTGTTCCCAGGTCATGGCCCTGTGTACTCCGGGCGCATCGATCGAGCAACGCTGCCACCTGTCATGTGCAACGACACTGAGCTCGCGCACCCGGTTCGCGGTCATTCGTTTTGCGTAATGACGAAATGCGGTTTTGCGTCGCTCTTCGAATCGAGCTGAACTTTTCCCAGAAGTTCAGCGCGTTCTTCCCAATTCGTGACTTGCGCGTTCGCCAATCTTTCGGGAATCATCGTCACTCGGGAGATGACACCCGAAGGACGCGATGCAACGCGCGCTCCGCGCCGACGTCGCGCACTCGATGCGCTACGCGGACACGTCAATGCCCTGCCCTCAGCGCGCGGGTTTGACGACCCAAAGGAACGAAAATAGCTCCCATGACCAACAAGACCCGATCTCCGTTTGATTCTCTCCTGCCTCTCATGACCGGTCTCGCGCTGGCCGGCTGCAGCGACTACGCGAACAGGTCCACTGACAATGCCATCGACCCATTGGGAACGAGTGGCGGTGACGGCGTTGGCACCGCGGGCACCAACGCACAGGGCAACGCCACGGGCGGCACCAACACGGCGGGCAACAACGCTGCGGCGGGCACGGAGGGCAATGGCCCGGGCGGCCTGATCAATGGGGGCGGCGGTGACACGAGCGCAGGGGGGCCTGGCGGATCAACGCCAGGGAACGGCGGCTCCGGCGCCGCAACGACGCGCGGACCTGGGCCCTGCGACATCTACGCGACTGGCAACACGCCCTGCGTCGCGGCGTATAGCATGATCCGGGCTCTCTCGAGCACGTACGAAGGACCCCTCTACCAAGTCAGAAGGGACGCTCCAACCCCGTTCCAGAACACTGGCGTAGGAGGCGCGACCGAGGACATAGGGATGCTTCCAAACGGCTTCGCCGATGCGGCAGCCCAGGACGCGTTCTGTGGCACCCTGCCCTGTACGGTCTCGGTCGTCTATGACCAGTCCGGCAGGGGCAAC
>JAYWEH010000644.1:0-3152 GCA_043780025.1 Deltaproteobacteria bacterium | reverse complement strand
GCCGATCGCAGCTTCGACAATCCATTGTGAACCGTCCTCGCCTCGATCTTCGAGGAGCGGGGCCTCGGCCCAGAAGCCGAGCGAGCGCATCTCGACGGCGAGCGCGTTGAGCGTGCTCTCGATTTCTGAGGGGCCGAGCTCCACGTTGTTTGCGGGGCGCGGCGCGTCATCCACGGGCCTCGTCTGTGGCGAGCGTGGATTTTGGAGGCATGCCCTGGACGCGAAAGAGCGAGCCCGGCGCGGTCGCCCACGCCGGGCTCACTGACGCTGCCGCGTCCAGGACCGGGTATCCCTCGCCGGGGTGCGTCCCCGCAGAGCCCGACTCCGTTTCCCCGATGTCGGTGACGTCGTCCTATTTGCGCTTCGCGCCCTTCTTCGCTGGCGGCGCGTAGACGTCGAGGTAGAGCTTCTCGTCGAGCTTCGCCAGGTCGCGCTCGGCGCCGACTGCCAGGAGCTCGTCACAGAGATTCATGAGGATGCGGTAGTTGCCGACCGCGTGGTCGACGACGGTGGACTTGAGTTCCTCGGTCATCAGCGACGGATTTCCGGCTGTCTCGAGCAAGTGCTCGAGACAGGCAAGCAACTCGTCGCGTGACGCAATCTCGAGCACCAAGCGCCGGCGAATGCGGCTCCCGAGCGGCAAGAGGTCCGGAGTGCGGAATCGCTCCGGGAGCCGTTGATCGCCGGCAAAGATGACGCAGAGGAGTTGGCGCGAATCGAGGTCCTTGCTGGCAAGAACGCGGATCTCACCAAAGACGCTGTTGATGACCTCCTGCGCCTCGTCGAGGACGAGCACGGGTCGACTGCAAGTCGTCGAGATGTGTTCGAGCCAGCGCGTCCGCAGTGCCTTGAAGCCCGCGAAGCGATTGTGCGCCTGGAGCGGGACGCCGAAGAGCTCACCGACCTCTCGATAGAAATCGGAGACGCGCGACTGCGGGTGTTCGACGATGCCGACGACGACGTCGCGGTGGGCATCGAGGCGCTTCTTCAAGAGCCGCAGCGCGACGCTCTTCCCGGTCCCGGGCTCGCCGGTGATCATCACGTAGCCGCCGTCGGCGATGCCGAGCTCGACGCGGTGCAGGAACGCATCGAGTGCGGGCGTGGTGTAGAGCGCCTCGATCGGGACCTCGGGGCGGAACGGGTGGAACTTCAAGCCGTACGTCTGCAAGAGCTTTCTGCTCATGTGTCACCGTCGTTCTCGCCGTCTTCAATCGCAACGACGACGTCGATGGCGTGAGCGTCGGGCTCTTGGTCGCGGTCGTCGGCGACCATGTGCTTGGGGATGTAGGCCGGGGGGGCGCCGGTCGCCGCGTAGTCCGCCATCTGCTTCTTCAACAGCGGCGCGATACCCGTCGACGGCGGCGCCGCTGGTGCCAGGTCGCGCGGAATTTCCCGTCGACGTCCGTCACTGTTGCCGTGCTTGTCGATCGGCAGGAGGACCGCGAGATGTGCGCCAGTGCGCGGATCAACGAGGTCGATGCTCGACAGGTCCCAACGGGCGACCCTCACGCACGGGCGAAGGAGCGTTCGGTAGACCGATGGCAGCTCGTAGCGCACGCCCGCGACGGTGATGGTGCCATCGCTCTTGCGCTGCGTGCGCTTCACCTCGACCCGGAACGCGCGGCGAAGCGCATCGCTCGACGGCGACGGCCGACCAACGCTCGGCTCTCGCAGGTACCGGGTCAGTGGTGGCTCCTTGATCTCGCTGTGCTCGTTGCGGTGGTAGTCCTCCTCGACAAACGCCTGCGTGGCGCGATTCAAGAGTTCGAGGGTCAGCCCCTTTTCGCCCTCGAGCATCGGCATCAGGCGGCCCTCGATGACGCCCCAGAAAGCCTCCTGCTTGCCGTTCTGCTCGGGGCATCTCGGCAGGGTCGTCTCGTGGGTGATCGAGAGCCGCTCGAGGCCCTGGGTCGTCTCGGCGGCGATCATCGCTGAGCCGTTGTCCGAGAGCAGCGCGCGCGGGAGGCCGCGCTTCATGATGGCCTGCGACGTCCCGTGCACGAGCGAGTCGGTGGTCACGTCGAGGTACCACTGGGCGTGGCAGCACAAGCGCGAGTGGTCGTCGAGGACGCCGAAGAGGAAGGGCTTCTTCCACTCGCCACCGACGAGAACGTTCCTGCTGCCGTCGTGGAAGTCGCAGTGCCACAGCGCGTGCGTGTGCCGCACCTCGAACGAGCGCCGCTCTCGCGCAACGAAGCCTGGTTCGAGCTCATGTCGACGAGGACGACGCGCCTTGCCAAGCCCGTGGTGCCTCATGAAGCGACAGACGCTGGCGTAGCCGGGCAGCGGCCGAAGCGCGGGTTTGTCGTCGGCAATGGCCGCCAGGTTGTCGTGCACCAACTGGAAGGTCCAACGCGGATGGTCCCGACGCAGGCCGCGAATCTCGGCAGCGACGACGTCATTGATGCTGGGGAACGTCCCCGCGTGCTTCGGCACCTTACGCTCAAGCGCCTTGATCGGGTCCTGCTGGTCTCTCGCCGTGTACAGCCAGCGCTCGATCGTCTTGGCGCTGAAGCGCACGCGCTCCGCCGTCGTGGGGTGTCGCCAACTCTTCTTCGCGAGCTCCTCGATCTGCAGCCGGAGCTCGCCCGTCTCTGGCGGCGCGCTCAGAAGGGGCCCGATGATCGAAAAGCGCAGCCGTGCCCAGCGGACGCGTGTAGCGCCGGTGTCGTCGTCAAACATGATGAAACCTCGACGAGCACCGTAAGGGCGATCTGCGCCGGGAGTCGGGACAACTTCTGCGTGAATCTCGTCAGCTCAGTCGACCAGCAAAAAACGCGACGGATCGCTCATCGAGCGCGTGGTGAGAGGCGCCAACCATCGGGCGGCCATGGTGAGCACCTGGCCGACGTCCGGTGTGTCGCCGAGCCCATGCGCTACGCGCTCCAGGAGCGAGCGCGGGAGCTGTGCGACGTCGATGGGCGGCAACAGCCGACCACGGATCCAGAGCCATGTTGGCGACGACGGGAACGTCGAGGTCCACCACGACAGCCACCGCCCCACCGTCTTCTTCGGCACGGCCGCGACTGGCGCCGGGCTCGGCACCTCGCCGATCAAAGCCTGCAAGCACGCCAGAAGGATCACGGCCTCGAGGTAGACCCGCTGGCCGAGAAACCGGACTGAGGGTGGAAGCACACTCCGCCGGCAGCCTT
>JAYWEH010000643.1:0-17456 GCA_043780025.1 Deltaproteobacteria bacterium | reverse complement strand
TGAAACCCGAGGCCCCTGTCTCGACACTACGAGGTAGAATCCCGTGACCATCAATACCGATCGATATCTCTTCGTCAACTCACCCGTCCAGGACGTGAAACGCTCGATGGAGTTTTTTACCCGGCTGTGTGACAGCGACACCTACGTCGAAGCGCTGTTCGCGTTCTCGTGCAAGAGCCGCGCGGAGGTGGACGCACTGGTCGAGCAGGCGCTCGGCATCGGCGCCAAGCCCGCGTCTGAGCCTCAGGATCACGGCTTCATGTATGTTCGCAGCTTTTGCGATCTAGATGGTCACCACTGGGAGGTCATGTGGATGGACCCGAAAGCGATGGCATCGTGAGCAAGCCGCTCGTATTGGTCGCCACGCGCAAGGGCGCCTGGCTCTATCATGGCGACGCCGCACGCGGCAGCTGGCGCGTGGATGGTCCGCATTTCCTCGGACACATCGTCAGTCACCTGGTGCTCGACCCTCGCGATCGCACGACCTTGCTCGCGGCCGTCAAGACCGGGCACCTCGGCCCAACTATCTTCCGCTCGACAGATCTGGGACACACTTGGCAAGAAGCCACGCGGCCTCCCGCGTTCCCCAAGGCGCCGGAAGGCAGCGTGGGCCGCTCCGTCAAACACACGTTCTGGCTCACCCCCGGTCATGCGACGGAGCCGGGCTCCTGGTACGCCGGCACCTCGCCGCAAGGCCTATTTCGCTCCGAAGACGGGGGCGCCACCTGGGAGCCCTTGTCCGGTTACAACGAAGACGCGCAATACCGCGCCTGGATGGGCAGTGAACAGGACGGCACGCCCGACGGCCCGATCGTACACTCGATCATCGTCGACCCACGCGACAAACAGCACCTCTACCTCGGCATGTCCGGCGGCGGCGTGCATGAATCCCTCGACGGCGGCCGCAAATGGTCGCCGCTCATCGACGGGCTCGAAGTGGTCGAAGGCCTCGACGCTTCAAACGTCGCCTTCCACGATCCGCACTGCGTGCGATTGAGTGAGGCCGAGCCCGATCGCCTGTACCAGCAGAACCACTGCGGCATCTACCGCCTCGATCGGCCCGGCAAGACCTGGCAGCGCGTGGGCAAGAACATGCCCGCAGCCGTGGGCGACATCGGTTTCCCCATCGTGCTGCACCCGCGCGACGTGGACACGGCCTGGGTGTTCCCGATGGATGGCCAAACGGTCTGGCCGCGCACCAGCCCCGAGGGCAAGCCGAGCGTGTACGTAACCCGCGACGGCGGAGCCCGCTGGGAACGCCTCGACAGCGGCTTTCCGCAGAGTCAGGCCTGGTGGACCGTCAAACGCCAGGCCATGAGCGCGGACGCGGCATCACCGGTCGGCCTGTACTTCGGAACCACCAGCGGCGAGCTGTGGGCGAGCCGTGACGAGGGCCAGAACTGGGCATTGATCGCGCGGAATCTGCCCGAAATCTACGCCGTGGAAGCGGCCGCGCGGAGCTGAGCCACATGCAAGTGCTGATCCCAGGCCCACTCTTGTCCTACACCAAGGAGCGCGAGGTCGAAGCCGAAGGCCAGAGCTTCGCGGAGCTCCTCGGCGATCTCGATCGCCGCTACCCGGGCATTCGCTTCCGGGTGGTGGACGAGCAGGGTCAGACGCGCCCGCACATGCGTTTCTTCGTCAACGGCGAGCAGGTCTTCGACCTATCCCGACCGCTCTCCCCGAGCGACAGCGTGCAGATCGTGCAGGCGCTGAGCGGCGGCTGAGCGCTACCGTTCGTCCGGGGGCCACCCTCAGCGCCCCTTGACGACGGCGGGGTCCGCCACCAAGCATTCGGGCATGCAGCACCTGACCTACGCGGAGCTTGAAGCGGGCCTCGACCTCATCCGGCTGTCGCCGAAGGATCAGGGCCGGCTGGAGCTGATCGTGGCTCGCCCGGAGTCGAACGCCCGCGTGGTGCTGGAAACGGCCGAGTTCAGCCTCGTGGACGGCCTGGTGGGCGACTCCTGGAAGGCGCGCGGCAGCGGGCGCACCAGTGACGGCTCAGCCCACCCCGAAATGCAGGTCAACGTCATGAACGCGCGCGCGGCCGCGCTGGTCGCGCAGAGCAAAGAACGCTGGCAGCTCGCGGGGGACCAGCTCTACGTCGATCTCGATCTGAGTGGCGAAAATCTACCCGTGGGCACACGGCTCGAGATCGGCAGCGCGCTGCTCGAAGTGACGGAGCAGCCGCACACCGGCTGCAAGAAATTCGTTCAACGTTTCGGGTTGGATGCCATGAAGTTCGTCAATTCCACCACGGGCCGCTCCCTCAACCTGCGCGGCATCAACACAAAAGTCGTGCAAGCGGGCAGCATCCGCACGGGTGACGAAGTGGTCGTCCACAGGCCAGCGCTGCCTCGCAACGCGTGACCTGAGCATGCGGCTCGCAGTGCCTACTCCACGGTGAACGTCGCCCGCAGCGCCTGGCGCGTCTTCTGCAACTGCGCGGTCAGCTCGGGCATCACGTCTTCGGCAATTTGCCGATTGAGGTGGATCATCGCCGCCTCGTACGAGAGATATCTATAGTCTCGCTGACGTTCGGGCTCGACTGGGTACCGACGGCGCACCTCGTCCAGCAACGTCGCGGTAGATGACGACGCGAATGTCGTAATGCTGGCCCGGAACGCTGCCTGCGGATCAGCGCCGTTGCGACGACGCCGCTGGCTCTGTGCTCGCGCCCGGGCCGAAGGCGCCGGCGGCGAGAAGCAGCAGCGTCGTGAAGACGATGCTGGCCAACACCATGGCCGCCGTGAGCGCGACTTCAGACGCTTGGAGCGGGGCAGCGCGCTCCGCAGGTGCCGGAAACAGGCTGTCGTCGCTGGCCTCTTGATCGAGCTCAGGCGAAAGTGGTGCGTCCCACCCCATCAACGCCGGGGGCCCGCCATCTCCTCGCTTGCCTACCGCCATGCTGTCCTCGTTCCGTTCTGCCCCCGCCTCAAAACCAATCGCCCCACGCACAACTCGATAATAGTTGTCACTATCATAAAGGCCAGGTAATCTCGGTCCATGCCTAGATTTGACGAAAAAACCGCAGACTGCCGCGTGTTGACCTTCAAAGATGGCCTGCTGTCGAAAATCGCGCACGATCTCGACATCGCGGTCACGCGCTTCTCTATTGATCTGGATTCGAAGCTGCTCAGCGTCAAGGCCGAGTTCGACCCGCGCTCGCTGCAAGTGCGCTACGCGGTTCGAGACGGAGTGCCCAATGCAAACGCCTTGTCGGATGCAGACAAGCAGAAAATTGCCTCACAGATTCAAGCGGAAGTGCTCGAAACGAGCCAACATGAGCGCATTACTTTCTCATCGCAAACGGTCCAGCCCCGAGCCGACGGCACCTATTTGATTCAGGGCGAGCTCGAGCTGCACGGCACCCGCCGCCCCATCAGCGTCGAGACGCGCCTCGAGGCGGGGCAACACGTGGCCGAGATCGAGCTGTCCCAGCCGGATTTCGGCATCGTGCCATTCAAGGCCATGATGGGCACGCTCAAGGTCAAGCCGCAGCTGCGCGTCCGGGTTTCCGTCCCGGCGTGACCCACCCAATCGGCGCCGTGTTCATTGCAGCGGCAACGAACACATTGTCGACGCGAGCGCCGTGTACACGGAAGCGCGCGGGTCGTCGGCGCGGTACACCAGTCGAAAGCGATCCGACAGCGGCGTGAGCTTGGGAAATAGCCGCAACATGCGCTTGGCCTTCAGGTCTTCTCGCACGAAGTATTCGGGCAGCACCGCTACACCTTCGCCGCGCAGCACCAGGTGCCGGATCGCGGAGATGGTGCCCATGCGTAGCACGGATGCAAACGCCAGGGTCTCGATGCCACCCGGCGCGTCGCGCCAGTAGCGAAACAGAGGCAAGGCTTCGTTCGTGTCGATGAGCACGTGGTGCGCGGCGTCCGCCGCGTTGCGCAGGGGCTTTTCAGCGAGCAGCTTCTTCTCACCGACGAAGACGTAGGTCTCTTCGTGCAGGCGCACGGCCTCTAGCTTCGGATCGCTCAAGCGTGACGACGTGACGGCGCAATCGATCTCCAGCGTTCGGACGCGCAAGAGCAGATCCGGCCCGGACCCGAAATACAGGTGCAGCGTGAGGCCCGGGTGGGCGGAACGTAGCCTGGGCAATGCGGGCACGATCCAGGACAATCCGAGCTCATGTCGAGTGCCGAGCGTCAGCTCCAGCGCAGGCGGGCCGAGATCGCCTCGTGCGGCTTTGGCACAAGCCAGAGATGCAGAAAGCGCACGCTCGGCATAGGGCAGCACGGCGAGCCCCGCTTCCGTCAGCACGATGGCTCGCGTCGTGCGATGAAACAGCTTCACCCCGAAAAGGTCCTCGAGCTGACGGATGCGCTGGCCCACCGCGGCCGGCGTCAAGCCGACAGCGCGACCCGTGGCGCGAAAGTTGAGCAGACGTGCCGCCTCGACGAAGCAGCGCAACGAGTCCGGTGGCGCCAGGACATCGGGCGGTGATTTCATGTCCGTTCATTACCCGAGTCTGGCACCAGCCCCAAGGCGGAGAGCTGCGCGAGGGCTTGCTCGAGCACCTGCCGCGGCACCCCGTGTCGCAACGCGACTGCGGCGAGCTTTACCGGCACGCTGGGCCCCGAGCTCGGGAGCGCGCCGATCAGATCGGCCAGAAAGGGCGTGACCGGCCCGCGAATGAAACGCCCCGCCACGGCCGCGTAGAGCATGAGAGGGCTGCGTCTGGTCAGCGCATAGACGCCGCCCGGCAGCCGGCGAAGGTGCTCAGGCAACAGCAGCGCCGCTCGGGGATTGGCCAAATACAGCTTCATCATCGCCGCCAGAAACTCGTGTTCACGGATCTCGGGCGTCGCCAGATCCAGCGCCTCCGCGAAGTCGTAGAAGGCGTGCTCGAGCGCCGTTGACTCACCCGCACCAAAAACCTCCCGACAGGCCCCGAAGGGGCCCGACTCGAGGAACGCGATCCCGAGCGCGAGCTGCCAGTCTGCCTGCAGGTCCCTCTGTCGCCAGGCCGCGATCGTGTTCGGATACAGCTCGAGCAAGCTGCCGCTCCCAGCGTGTTTTCGGGCGAGGGTTTCGCGCGCCACGCGTTCCGATAGGCGGCAGAGGGCCCGAGGATCGATTGTCGAGAGCTCGTGGAGCTCCGCGGCGCTGAGGTCGAGCGCTGCGAAGTTGCCCTGGATGAAAGCGCTGCGATAGGCGCGATCGTGGATCAGCCGGTCGAGCGCGCGGTCGAGCGAGATCATGGCCGTGCCCACTGTGCGACGCGTGTCCGAAGCGCCGAGAAGCTCGCGCGCGTGCGCTCGAGCAATGCCCCGCCCGCGTCGAACTTTGGATCTTCATAAGTCACGACGCGCAGGTTCGGACAATGTGGCAATAGACGTGAGAGCAGCTCGAACTGTTCCGGCATGAGCAGACCGTGATGAAAATCCAGCAGGCGGTCGTCCACTACCTCGCAACCCGAAAGGTGCATCTCTACGCAGCGATCGGTGGGCAGACGCTCGAGCTCTTCATACAGGGCGTCACCGCGCCGGCCGCGACACCACTGGTAGGATAGCAGGTGGCCGAGATCGAGCGTGGCGAGCGCGCTCGTGTCTTCGACTAGCTCACGAAAGAAGTCGTAGGCGTGCAGCCTGCCAATGCTGATGCTTTCATCAGAGAAGCCGGGAAACTCTAGCAACAACGGCACGCGGAGCCGCGCCTGGACCTCGCGGGTATTGCGCACGGCCGCGCGCAGGCCCTGGGCGTTTAGATACGGCGGTAGCGGGTACGTGAGCGGGTGCCCGTGAATCGACCACACACCGACGTCTTCGTTCACCCAGCACATGCCGTAGCGTTCGACGAGCGCGTTGGTCAGCTCGATGAACGGTGCTCGATCGTAGCGCTCCAGGGCGCCGAGGTTCAACGCGGTCTGATGCAGCCCGAGCGCCGAGAAGGCGGGCGCTCGCGCAAACAGGTCGTCGTAGGCGGCGAAGTAGTCCTCGGCGACGGGGCGATTGCGGTCTCGGGGCTGCCAGGACACGAACAGGTAGGCGAAGGCACCGGCGTGCTGCGCGAGAAACCGCACGACGCGCTCCTCGACCCGGTCGCCCCGCGCGGGGTCGCGCCGAAAGCCAATCGGCACGCCCCACGACAGATCGAGGCCCACACCGAGGCCGAGGCGTTCAGAGGGACTGTGCAGCGTGAGCAATGCTTTCCAGATCGGCGGCGCGCGCTTCGTTCGCGACGGCTGCGGCTTCGAGATCCTCGGTGCAAGGCAGACTGTAACAGAAGGGATTGTTGGCCGGCTCGATACGCATGAACTCGCCGACGCCGATGATCTCGAGGTTGCGCAGGGCCGCCAGGTTCAGATCGACGCGCTCGATGCACTGGGTGGGCACATAAGCCGCATTGACCGCGTTTTCGGCGACGTCTGCGAGTTGAGCCAGGCGCAGCGCTGCGCGGCTCTCGCGCTCGGCGGCGGTTCCAGAGGTGCTGCTGCAGGGCAGCCCGTAACAGTTGCCGGCCTCACCCGGCTGTTTGACGACCAGGTCCCTCACTTCAAAGACCTCCAGCGCGCGCAGGCGCTCCAGGTTGATTTCGACGTTCGCCATGGCGTCGCTAGCTGGTGCCGCGCTCGCCGCAGGTTCCTGAGCAGACTCCGTCGACGGCACGGCGACCGCGTCCGGCTCGGGAGCATCGACGCCCTCCGGCTCCGAGGCGAGTGCCCGGGCGTCGACGCCGTCGGAGGCCATGGATTCGAATGTTTCCACGGGGTTCGAGGCGGGAGCGTCCTGCGCCGAACCGCAGCCGAGACCCGCCACACTGAGCCAAGCAAGTTTCACTATTTTCATTACCGCACTCCTCGCCAGGCAGCAGGACGAGCTACCCGATGATTTGAGCTTAGCGCCCCCCAATGAATAGAGAATCAATATGTGGTTGAGTCCATTGGCAATGATCCGTTGCCAATCCGCCGTTTGCTTCATCTGCCATTTGCTCGGCAGCGCCGCGGTTCAGTAGACTCGCAGCCATGAGCATGACAGTGAGCCCGAGCGGGCTTTCGCACGAGGATACGCAGGTGGGAACGGGGCCCAGCCCCACGTCGGGGCAGACGTGTGTGATGCACTACACCGGCTGGTTGTGGGTCGACGGCCAGAAGGGCTCCAAGTTCGACAGCTCGCTCGACCGCGGGCGTCCGTTCTCGTTCCCGATCGGTCAGGGCCGCGTCATCAAGGGCTGGGATGAGGGCGTGGCCAGCATGAAGATCGGTGGCAAGCGCACGCTCTTGATTCCGCCGGAGCTCGGCTACGGGTCACGGGGCGCCGGAGGCGTCATTCCTCCGAATGCCACGCTGCTGTTTGAGGTCGAGTTGCTCGAGGTTCAGTAGGCACATGGGCTCCGAACATCTGGCGTCCGAGGGCAAGGTCTCCGAAATTTTTGATCCGGCGCTATGGGAGCCGGTCTCGGGTTTTTCCTTCGAGGACATCACCTATCACCGTGCTCGGGGGCTCGGCGCCGTTCGCGTGGCTTTTCATCGGCCGGAGGTGCGCAATGCGTTTCGACCGCGCACCGTGGACGAGCTTTACACCGCACTCGAGCACGCCCGCACGACCAGCGACGTGGGCGCGGTGCTGATCACGGGCAACGGTCCTTCACCCAAAGACGGTGGTTGGGCGTTTTGCTCGGGTGGGGATCAGCGCATCCGCGGCAAAGACGGCTACAAGTACGAGGGCACCCACGGCGTCGACCCGGCGCGGCTCGGGCGGTTACACATCCTGGAAGTGCAGCGGCTGATCCGCTTCATGCCCAAGATCGTGATCGCGGTGGTTCCAGGTTGGGCCGTCGGAGGCGGGCACAGCCTGCACGTGGTGTGCGATCTAACGATCGCGAGCCGGGAGCACGCGATCTTCAAACAAACCGATCCAGACGTCGCCAGCTTCGACAGCGGCTACGGTTCGGCGCTCTTGGCCCGACAGGTGGGGCAGAAGCGGGCGCGCGAGGTATTTTTCCTGGGCGAGAACTACAGCGCGGAAGAGGCCTACCAGATGGGTATGGTCAACGCGGTCGTGCCCCATCGCGAGCTGGAGCTGAAGGCGCTCGACTGGTGCCGGCGCATCCTCCAGAAGAGCCCGACCGCGATGCGCATGCTCAAATACGGCTTCAATCTGCCGGACGACGGCCTGGTTGGGCAGCAGCTGTTTGCGGGCGAAGCGACCCGGCTGGCTTACGGCACCGAAGAAGCCCAGGAGGGGCGCGACGCGTTCCTCGAAAAGCGCACGCCCGACTACGACAAGTTCCCCTGGCATTACTAGCGGCTCCATTGAGCGATGGGCTCTCAACGCATCTGAGCCGACAGTTCAACACGGGACGACGGAGGGAGCACGGGCTCCCTCCGCGTCGTCGGATCACTCGGCGGCGAGCTCTTTTTCTAGCTGCTCCAGCTGTTTTTCCAGGTTCTTTGAGGTGATGGCCTGCTCCGCCTCCTCCTCGAAGTCTTCCTCGGCGGGCACGGCCTCGAGGTTGATTTCCGGCGGCTTGGGAGCGGGCGCTGCCGCGGTCGTCAGTGGCGGCGTCGCCGCCGGCTTGACGGGCTCGGTGCTCGGGGCAGGAGGCGTCTGGCTCTGGCACGCGAGCGCCAGAGCGGCGCCGAACAAGGCCGCGCGGAAAGCAGCGATCGAAAGCGTTGTCTTGCTCGTCATGACGTTCCTCACTGCGCCGCGACCGGCGCCTCAATCTGGTTCATCTTGCGCTCGTGGCGCTGGTTTTCTAGCTCGGTGAGCTTCTCGATGCGCGCGACCAATTTGTCCTTGTCGGCCCCTTTCTTCTCGGTCTCTGTGACGAGCAACATGCGGTTCAGGTGCGCCATGCGGCGTGAGTGGTGCCGCAACTCCGCGGCTGCGGCAGGCGCCGCCAGGCGCTGGCCCCAGCGTTCCTTCAGTTGTTCGCGGTGACGTTCGCGGCGCTGTTTGCGATCGTCGTTGAGCGCCTCGAGCTGGGCCTTCAACTCGTCTTTTGACAGCTTGCCTTCCTTGAAGCGGTCTCGCAGGTTCCGCACCGCGCTGCCGAAATGCTTGCCGCGGCCGTGCCGGTGACCGCCTTCCACACCGGGAGCGCCCGGGTCGTCCTTCCCATGACCCTTACCCTCGTGGCCCTCGTGGCCTTTACCGGCGTGGCCCTCGTGAGCTTTGCCCTCGTGGCCTTTCTTCTCTCCTTCGTGCTCGTCCGTTTTTTCCGGGTGGTCACCTTGCGACCGAGCATGGGGAGGGGGATTGCCGGCAGGTTGGCCCTTGGCGTCCTTGCCTTTGTCCTTGCCGTGGTCAGCGTGCCCGGGAGCTTTCTGGGCGGCCGACGCGGGTGCTGCGGGCTGCGCGGGCTTACCTGCCGTCGCCGGTTGAGCGGGTTTGGCGGGATCAGCGCGCTTGTCGGCCGCGACCACCCCACCTGGTTTGGTCTCGTCCTCTTTGCCTTTTGCTCCCGCCGTCGATGCCAGCGTCGCGATCAGCAGAATTCCCAGCGCCCCGAAGGGCCGATTTCGCACTGTCATGGTGCCTCCCATTTGATGTTCCGTTGTGAACCTACGACCTTCAGAGCCCATCCCTGAAGCAACGCCACTTCGCAAAGTGTTCCAAATTAACGCAGCGAATCACACCGCCATCATAAATCGGGGCTCACCCCCCTACTCACCTCCCGAGACGTCGTGGCCGCGTGGGTCACGTCCCTACCCGATGTGGTGAAAGCGTCTGCCCCTGCGGTCGCCAGAGCTCCTCGTGGCCGCCCGCGCAAAAGGAGGAACCATGCTCAAAAACGTATCGATTACCCTGGGATTGGTCTGGGCGCTCGGCTGCAGCTCGAACGAACCGGCACAACAAACCGACAACCGAGTCATCCAGGCAACGAGTGCCATCCAGGCTCTCTCCGAAAACGACGAGGCGACCGTTGCGCAGTGCACCAACGCGGTCGAAGCCTGCAACCTCCGCCGCCCTGACGCCGCGCCCGCGGATCTGTGCGAGCGGTTGTCCAGCAGGTGTGACGACGTCAACACGCGGTTGGCCGAAGTGCGCGACCCGGCCGTGGGTTGCTGGAGAGCCGTGCAAGAGTGTGCAGAGCATACGCCCGATCAGGCGCAATGTTCCCGAGAGCCCGCGGAGTGCGAGAGCGTGGAAGCCGAGGCCAAAGCGGAACGCGACAAAGCCGCCGAGTGCAGCGCGCGCGTCGAAGAGTGCCTGACGCGAGTAGCGGAGCTCCCCGAAGCCGCGGCCGTGTCGTGTGAAAACGTCGCGGCAGCGTGCGATCGCGTGGCCGCGCACGCCGGCCAGGGCCACGACAAGAACCCCGGCGAAGGCGACGACGATCCAGCTGGGGACGGCGACGACCAAGGCGATGACGACTCCGGTGAAGAGGGCGATGATGATGGGGAAACCGGCGGGCGCCCCGATGCGGGCCGAGACCCGGAGCGGCCCGCTCCGCCGGACCGCGGCAACCCCGACAAGGGTGACGCGGGCGTCGAGGACGACGGCTGAGCTCAGCGATATTCGAACACGCCGCGCAGATCTTCACTGCGCGAGATGGCGGTCGACTCGCCGCGAGCGTCGCGGAACGACGTGACGCGGAACTGGTAGATCATGCCGGGTACCAGGGCCGGGCCCGAGTAAGCGAGCTCCACCGTAGCGCTCCCGCTGACGCCCGGGACGGCCAGGTCTTCCCAGACGCGATCACCGAGTGCGGTATAGAGCTCGAGCTCGTAGCGGTCCTCGCTCGAGTCGTCCGCCCACTGAAACGTCACAGAGCCTGTGACGACCTCAGGGGTTTCGGCGCCGGGGCCCACGATGGCGAGGTGCTCGGTGATCTTGAAGGATTCACTCATCGAGACCGCGTCGGCGCCGATCACGCTGACGTTCTGTAGGCTCGTCCCTCCGATAGACGTGTCCGGATCACGCACCAACTGGTCGTTTTCGAACGCGGCCAGGACGACGTAGTCGCCGAGTGGCACGTCATCAAACGCGAACTGGTTACTGATACTGGGTGCCTCCGGGGCTCCCGGCGCGCGTAACCCGAGCGGAACCGGACCGCGCTGCATGACGGGATCGAATACACTTTGCGGCACGAGGACCACGCTGGTGAGGCTGCCACCCGGAGCGTTCACGATATTCACGTTGCCGTCCACGTTACCGAGCGGCGTGTCGGACACTGCGAGCGTGATGCCTTCCGCCGATTGGGAACCGAGGTTGACCGAGGTCGGCGCGAGCTGCTGGCCACGTTTGTAGCCCCACACCTCGAAGACACCTTCTGGAACATTGTACAGCTTGAATTCTCCGGAGCGGCTGGCGATCGAGCTGGGTGCCGGCGCGTCGCCACCTTGGGCAACCACCAGCGTGCCGCCGGAATTCGGGGCGGAGATCGTGCCCGAAATCTGCCGTGAGCGGCCCTCGCGATTGCTGATCGGCAACAGCGTCACGTCGGTATTCGCGGCGCGCACCTCGCCGTCGCTGATCTGGTTGGCGAAGATGGGTACCGCAGGACGGGGGCCCCCGGGAAACGCGTCGAAACCTTGCGCAGAGACGTTCAGCGTCCACTTGGCATCATCCCCCACGCTGCCGTCGGCATTGCGGGGGGCGCTCACCACGACGGAGTAGGCTCCGTCGCCGTCCGAATAAACAACGTCGCCAACCGGCGATCCATCGGCGCCGAGCGCGACCACGCGGCCCTCGGACACCGCGTCACCCGAGAGGGCGTCCCGCAGCTCGCCAGCGAGCGTGACGGGCGCGCCGCACACGTAGCCGCCACCCGCCGTGAGCGGGTCACAGCTCAGGCTGGCGTCGCAGGCCGCCTCCGGGTCACCGAGAGCGCAGCCGTCGCCGATCTGCCCCGGCTTGTTTTCGTCATCGTCGCCTCCACAAGCCACCGTGAATGAAGCGAGCGCGAGTGCGGACCAGTAAGTGAATGTAAAGCGTTTCAAGTATAGCCTCCGTTGGAACGTTGCCCGGAAGGTGACGAACGGCTCGAAGACGGAGGGCTGGACGAACAAAAAACGTCACCGCTGCGCCTCAATGGTGCAAAACACCGCAAGTGGGCGAAACTCCCAAACCGTATCGAGCAGAGATTCGAACAGGCCGTGCAGCCGCGTGTGAGCGCCGTGCTGTTATCTTGTGTAGCGCATCGAAAGCGGGCAAAGCGGGAGCCATGCGCCTGCACCTATCCTCCATTTCCCCTTGGCTCCTCTCCCTCACTCTGGTCGCCGCAGCTTCAGGCTGCGACAACGACCCCGCCAAGGACAAGGTCAAAGCCGAGGTCAGCCAGGCTGTCGCCCCTGCGACGCCTGCGCCCAAGGCGGCGCAAGCCGCAACGAAATACACCTTCTCTCAGGCGAACTCGAAGTTCGAGTTCGTGGGCGCCAAGGTCACGAACAAACACCACGGCTCCTTTGGCTCGTTCAGTGGCAGCGTCAATCTAGTGGACGGCAAACCCGAGAAGAGCTCGGTCGTCGCCGACATCGAGATGGCTTCCGTATCGGTCGACGACGAGAGGCTCACCGGCCACCTCAAGACCCCGGATTTCTTCGACGTCGCGAAGTTTCCCAGGGCGCGCTTCACCTCGACCTCGATCACGCCCCAGGGCGTCAACGGAACGACATACCAGGTCACCGGCAATCTGGAGCTGCACGGCATCACCAAGTCCATCAGCTTTCCGGCGACGATCACGGTCGCGGGCGACACGGTGGACGTCAACGCGGAGTTTGCGATCAATCGCAAAGACTTCGGTATCGTCTACCCCGGTGCGCCAGACGACTTGATCAAAGACGACGTGCTGATGCGCCTGAAATTGCACGCCTCGAAGGCGTGACGGGCGCCCGCGGGCTACCCAACTCCCTCCGCAACGCGGAGGGTGGCCTGCCGAACAGCCTCACGAAGGCACGGCGCATGCGCTCGAGCTCGCCAAAGCCCGTCTGCGTGGCGACGTCGTGCATCGAACGCTCGCCGCCTTCAATCAGGGCGCGAGCCGCTTCGACACGCAGACGCTCCACGGCCTTGGCCGGAGTGACGCCGGTTTCCGCCACGTAGCTGCGCGCAAATGTGCGCGGGCTCATGTTGACACGCAGCGCGAGCACCTCGACGCCGAGGTGGCCATCGAGGTTTTGGCGTATCCAGGCATTGAGATCAGCAAAGCGACCGCCGACTGGACCGAGATCGAGCAGGCGCGAGTGCTGCGTTTGCCCGCCCGGGCGTTGCGCGTACACGACGAGCTGGCGTGCCACATCGCGCGCCACGCTCGGGCCGAGGTCTTCTGCGACGAGCGCCAGCGCCAGATCGATGCCTGCCGTGATACCCGCGGAGGTCCAGAATCGCCCGTCGCGCACCCAGATCCCATCCGGCTCCACGCGCACGGCGGGAAAGCGCTTCTTCATGTCCGCGACGCGAGACCAGTGCGTGGTGGCTCGGCGCCCATCGAGCAAGCCCGCCTGAGCGAGCAAGAGCGAGCCGGAACAGACGCTCGTCACTCGCGATACGCGGTTCGCCGCGCGACCCAGCCAACGGATGAAGCCAGCGTCGCCAATCGCGTCTCTCGTTCCGTCCCCCCCGACGACCAACAGCGTGTCGGTACGACCGAGGCGCCCGAGCGGCAGAGCTTCCAGCGCGACGCCGGATGAAGAGACGATGCGGCCTCCCGACGGTGCAAGGATCCGAAAGCTGTACGCGCCGCGCGCGTAATACGCGGCGATCTCGAACGCAGCGATGGGCCCCGCGGCGTCCAGCAGCTGGAAACGCGGGAAGATCACGATGGAGATGCGGTGAGTCATGAGCCAGGCAGGCGCGGCGCCCGGGCAGGGCCAACGTTTGGCAGGAAAAGACCTTTAATTGTCCTTTCTGCCAATCCTCCACCCGAGCCACACTCAGGTCAAGCCAAGGAGGTGCCATGTCCGCCGATTTTACAATCGTCTTCGCCCTGTTCCCCAACCTGACTCAGCTCGATTTCACCGGCCCCTACGAGGTGTTGCGGCGCCTGCCCGGAGCGCGCACCATCGTGGCCTCGCGGCTCGGCGGCGAGCTCACGGCGGATGGTGGGCTCTGCTTTGCGCAGCTCAGGCGGCTGTCGGAGATTGCCGCCTGTGACCTGCTCTGTATCCCGGGCGGCAGCAACGTCGCGAGCGCGATGGCGGATGGCGAGTACATGGCCGAGGTCCGCCGGCTCGGCGCGAGCGCGCGTTACGTGACCTCCGTGTGCACCGGTTCACTGATCCTCGCCGCGGCTGGGTTCCTGCACGGCAAACGCGCCGCGTGTCACTGGGCGTACCGCGACCTGCTCGCCGGGGCCGGCGCCTTACCCGATCCGGGACGCGTGGTGCGAGATGGCTCGGTGATCAGCGGCGGGGGCGTCACCGCCGGCATCGACTTCGCTCTGACGGTCGTGGCGGAGGTTGCTGGTGCAGAAGTCGCGCAGGCGATCCAGCTCATGATTGAATACGCTCCCGAGCCGCCGTTTTCCGCGGGCCGGCCCGAAACCGCGCCTGCTTCCGTTCTGGAGCTCGTCAAACAGCAAAGTTCGCGCTTGTGGGAGGAGCGACGCACCGCATTGGCGCGTGCGCTGCGAGCCGGAGCCGCGTAACGAGACTCAGCGCAGCGACATCGGCGGCTGTTCGATCGAATAGTGGATGGGGTAGACGACACGCACGCTGCGCCCGACCGGCCGCGGAAAGCTCAACGCGCGAAATTGCGTGAGCATGCAGCCGATGGCTTCGCAGTCGTACAGCGTCGCCGACCTCGCCTGCGCGATGTCCACCTCACCGCTCGGGCCGATGATGAACTCGAACGTCACGTTGCCCGTGACGTCGTGCCTGCGCGTGAGCGCCTGATTGTAACACTTCTTCAGCTCCGCATAGGTCGTTCCAACGACCTCGCGCACGCGCTGGCGGGAGAGCTGCAGAATCGCAGGGTCGACGCAGCTCGTGTCCGCTTCTGCCCCCGCATCGCCCTGCGCCAGCACGTCCGAAGGCGTGGGGGCGCGCTCCGGCGACAGCCCCGCCGCGAGCACCAGCGAGATATCGTGAGAGGCCTCGTCGATCAAGTGCTTCGGGCTCTTCAGCGTAGCGAGCGCGCGCTTCAGGCACTCGGTCGCCGCGCAGCCATTGGCGGTGCTGTGCACGACGTGCTGTGAGCGGGGCGTACCGTCTGCGGCATACACCAGGCGCAGCGTCACGAACGCTGGATCGCCTGGAGCCAAGCTCTCTGTGCACTGGCGCAGGCGCGGCAGCGCAGCGTCCACGCGCTCGGCCACCTCTCGGCTCCAGGGCGACTCCTGATCGAGCTCCGGATCAAACTGACTCACACACTCGAGCTCTCCCGGCGCGGGCGGGGCCGCGAGAGACGAGGTGTCCTCAGCGGCTGCTGAAGAAGCTGCGGCGGCGGCGGCAGGAGCAGCACCGGGCGGTGCGGCGACGCTCAGCCGCTCTTCCGGAAGCGCGTTCTGCGGAGCCACGCTCTCGGAAGTCTGTTTGTGCGGGGCTAGCGCCGGCGCTGGCACCGCTGCGGGGCGAGGCGACGCACAGCTCGCTGGCACTGCGCCCAGCGCGCACACCACTGCTAGCCATCTTCCTCCCCAGGTCGCTGCCCGGCGCGTCGCCGCCATGCCATAACGTATCGTCAAATCCGAGCGCTCAGCAATCCACTTATCATTCCGTCATGCCCAATCGAGCCTGCGCGGCGAGAATCGGCGACGACCGATGGCGTTTGCGCGCCCCGGACGGCGTGCTATTGCCTCGCGATCCACTTGATTCGACATAACGCGCGTCCTTCGCTCACCGTTCTCGCTCTCGCCGGCCTCGCCGCGTGTGGGAACGACCGCACTTGGCTGGGCTCGCGCGAGATTTCGTTGCCGGACGCAGCCGCTCCCGACGGCATGCCCGACGGTGTCGGTGGCACGGGAGGGGGCGGGGGCTCCGGATCGGACGCAGCGGCGCCGCCCTTTCGGCTCGCTGCGGGGCTGACGAGCTTGCCGGCTAGCCTGGAGCTCCGCACGAGCTGGCGGCTCGTGCCGGCGTTTCCCGATATCGGCTTTGATGATCCAGTGTCCCTTCAAGAAGTGCCCGGCACGGGTTACCTGGCTGTATCGGAGCGAGAAGGCCGCCTGTACGCGTTCGAGCGTCGAGCAGGCGTGAGGGACAAGCGGTTGATGCTCGATCTCTCCGCGTACAATCAGGGGGAAGACGACGCCGGTTTGCTCGGCGTGGCCTTCCACCCACAATTCGCAGAACCGACGAGCGCGAATCGCGGCTACGTGTACGTCCACTATGCGTTCCGCGACATGCCCATCGTGGGCATGCCACCTCCGGTGACGACCAGGACGCGGTCGCGCCTCGCGCGCTTCACGGTGAATCTCGACACGCTGGTGGCGGACCCCGCGTCGGAGCTGGTGTTGATCGACCAGGATGATCAGAACATCTGGCACCAGGGCGGCGGGCTATTTTTTCACCCGCGCGACGGCTTCTTGTATCTGTCCGTGGGGGACGAAGGCAGCGCCTACTGTCTATTGGATAACTGCCAGCGCATCGACAAGGATCTGTTCTCGGGCGTGCTCCGCATCGACGTCGATCAGATCGGCGGCAATGTGAGCCACCCCATCGGGAGGCAACCGCTGAGCGGTGCTACGGCCAACTACTTCATTCCCAACGACAACCCGTTCGTCGGAGGCGCGGGGGTCCTCGAGGAATTCTACGCGCTCGGCCTGCGCAACCCGTATCGGATGACGTACGATCCCGTCGACGACGTGGTCTGGATCGGGGAAGTCGGTCAAGAAGGGCGTGAAGAACTCAACGTGCTCGCGCCCGGCGCTAACTTTCAGTGGAACGTTTTCGAAGGGACGTTACGCTCCCGTGGCGCGGATCCCGCGGTGCGCCTCGGCGTCTGGACTGCCCCGGCACTGGAATTGGATCGCCGCCAGGCCTTGTCGATCATCGGCGGCTACGTCTATCGCGGTCAGCTGTTGCCCGATCTAGTCGGCAAGTACATCTTCGCCGACTTCACGCGCGGTCGGATCTGGGCTCTGGACTATGACGTCGAGGCGGGCCAGGTCACGGTCGGAGACATGGATCTGCTGATGACCGCGGAGTTTCGTGAGCGCGTGAACGGCATCACCTCGTTCGGGGTGGACGCCGACGGCGAACTGTACTTCCTGACGCTCGGCGCTAACTCCAAGATCCAGCGGCTCGAAACCATCGGCACGGAGCTGAACGCTCCTGTGGTCTTGAGCGATGTCGGGATATTTCAGGATCTCGAAGCGCTGACCCCCAGAGACGGCTTCGTCGACTACACCGTGCAAAGCCCACTCTGGAGCGACGGGGCGGACAAACAGCGCTGGCTGGCTCTACCCCCCGGCGAGGCCATTGGCTTCACAGAGACCGGGCCCTGGTCGTTTCCGGACGGCACGGTCTTCGTCAAGCACTTTGCCATGGCACTCGACGAGCGGGAGCCCGCGCGCCAAACACGCCTGGAGACGCGCGTGTTAGTCGCGGG
>JAYWEH010000642.1:0-3156 GCA_043780025.1 Deltaproteobacteria bacterium | reverse complement strand
AGGTCGACGGTCTTCCGGCGGCGCTGCGCACTCTTTGGGGCAGCCGCAGGCGACGGGGTTGGGAATGTTGGCAATGGTCTCCATGCGTGCCTCTGAGGGGCGCGGGCGAACGCGGCCTTCCCTGATCTCGACGAGCAGTGCTCGCAAATCTTACACGAATTAATCGTATAGACGCGAGCCAGCCAGCCGGAGGCTGTGGACGCCATACTGGGTCGGCGCTAACCTATGGTTTCTGGTCTGACTCTCGGAAGAGCTCTGCGATGAACCTCAAGCCTGCGACCGCCGCCGACGCCATTCGCGCTGCGCTCGAAGGAGCGCAGCGCGAGCAGCTATTGGGCGTCGTTCGTCGGCACGGAGGAACGCGACTCGACGCCGAGGAGATTCTCCAGATCGCGCTTCAACGGGCGCTCGAACGAGCCGAGCAGCTACGCGATCCGGCGCGGGCCAAGGCTTGGCTGGGCCGACTCGTTCGCAATGTCGTAATCGACGAGCTGCGAAAGCGAAAAAACGTTCTCCTATCCGTCGACGATGTTCAGCTCGACGAGCTCGCGCTCGGCGCCATCGCCCACAAGGAGCTCGATTGCTCGTGCGTTCTAGTTCAAGTCGATCGCCTGAAGCCCGAGTATGCGCGCATCCTTCGGCGTGTCATCATCGACGGTGCCCCCGTGACCCAGATTGCAGCCGAGATCGGGATTGCTCCCAACAACGCCATGGTGCGGTTGCATCGGGCACGAACTGCATTGAAGGAGCGGCTGGCTGCTCATTGCGGCACGACGTCCCTCCACGAGTGCTCGGAATGCGTATGCAACGAGCGAGGCTGCTGCCCTCCGTCCACACAGTCCATCGCGAGCGGAGGCTGAACGCGATCATGACCATGCCGACCAGGGCGATCGCAGCTCCCATGACGTCGCAGCGATCGGGCCGCTGCCCACCACCCGCCAGCCCACAAGACCGCACTGGCCACGTACATGCCGCCATAGGCCGCATAGACGCGGCCGGCATTCGGATGAAATGACAGCAGCCACGCCGCGGCTATAGCGACGAATAGAGAAATCGTCGACAGCGGATGCATTCAGCCGAAAGCTACTTCTGTTCGAAAGGACTGAAATCGAACGTTTAGGATCAGGTCAGTTCCATTTGACGTCCAGCCCGGAGTCGGTCAGTAGCCTTGAAGGGACACCGCGTTACTGGTTCAGCATGGGATGCGAACCAACTTTAGCTTCTGCATCAGCGCCAAGCATAAGTAAACGCGTGCTCAGTGCTCGTGTGCAACGCATCGAGTGCCCCGGTACCCGTTTCATGCGGCAAGAGGAAGGCGGCGAGGAGCAGCAGCACTGCCGCGGGAAACGCGGAGACGCCGCGGCGGCAGCACCGAGACGGCCTCTGCTCCGAGAACGCGAACAGCATTCCCACCCTGAAGCGCAGCACCGTCATGTCGCTCGCGCCGAGCGCAACTGTTTGACTGGATACCGGCTTCGCTGCTCGGACAATGGCTTCGGCGAGTGCCAGCGGGAGGGAGCCACCGATGACCGCTTCCCGATCGCAATGAGCCTCGCGAGCGGTAATCCATCGGAAGGCATGCGGCGCGAGCAGCCTGCGTCCCAGGGGGTTCATGGAAAGTGCGAGCTCCAGCACCAGGTACCTGAGCGGGTCGAACCCACGGACGTGCTCTCCTTCGTGGCCCAACGCGCCAATGAGCGCATCGTCAGCCAACGCTTCCCCATAGGCTGCACCGACAAAGACGAGCGGGCGCAACATACCTTGTGTGCCCAGCGCATGACCCGGGGCCTCCGTCACGCGAAGCCGGCCCGCTAGAAATGAGAGCGAGGGGCGGCCAGCCACTAACGCCTCGAGTCGACGGAGCAGTGCGTGGGCCCGACCCGTCTCCGAAACGCGCGCGTCAGCTCTGCCAGTCAGGGTGCGCATCCAACAAGCGGCCGCTCCGAAGGAAAGTACGGCGGCGAACGCGGCCGGCTCCAGGCAGATGTCCGTCGCGTGGTCGAAGAGGCACGCCAGTGCGACAGCGCCCTTCTCCGCCTGGTGAAGACCCGCCGAGATGAGCCAAGCCATGGGCAACGCACACGAGCCAGTGAGTACGAGGTACCGCAGGTTGAAACCGTGCAGCGGACCACCCGCTTCATCGCGCTCGAGCAGCAGAAGTCCCACCTTCCCGAGCAAGGCGCAGACCGGTAGTACGACCAAGAAAACCAAGGCTGCGCCCAAGATGGGGAAACCAACCTCGTTCACGAGCCCAGCTCCCGTCGGCGCTCCTTGATCAACGCTTCCAGCGCGTCGAGGTCCGACGCCGAAGCATTCGAGACCTTTTCTGAGAGCAGGACCATGGCACCGCGACCACTCACGGCCTGGTCGAGAACTTCTCGTGCCGTCGATTCCAGAAAGGCTGCTCGGGATAGCTTTGGAGAGTACAGATACCGTTTGCCATCGCGCTCTCGCTCGAGCAGACCTTTGTCATTCAACCGCGCAAGCGTGGTCATCACCGTGGTGTAGGCAATTTCGCGCTGTTGCTCGAGCACGGCGAGCACATCGCTCACCGCGAACCGCAGCAATTTTCTCGTCCAGACCACGTCCATGACGGCCGCCTCCAGGTCGTGGAGGCGAAGCGCGATACCTTTTTTCCCTGAACGAAGCCGAAATGTCACAGCACTCCCAAGATATACTAATGCGTATAGTAGCTGCGCCCCGGTACCCTGTCCAGGCGGCTTCCTTTGGGGGGAACCGCGTTAGACCGCGCCTCGTTCCCTCGCGCGCGCTTGCTATCGCCGGCCCGAACTACTATATGGTGTAGTAGTTTGGGTGCGATTGCCGCCTCTGTCGTTGCCGATACACTTGGCGTCGGCTCCTGATCCCAAAGAATTCACCAGGAAGCTGAGCATGCATTTCCGTCGAATCCGCGTTTGGCTCACCGCATGGGTCGGGGTCACGATGAGTCTCGCGGTGTCGCACGCGCGAGGCAACGAGGCGGCGCTGACACGACGGAGGGTAGCTGCACTCGTCCAGACAGCACCAGCTACGCGAGTCGCCCAGTCCGAGGCCGCCGTCTTCGAGGCGGCCGTAACAGCGGCTGGAGTCTGGTCCCTCGACAATCCGGTAGTCTCCGGCCTGGCTGGCGTGCGCTTCAACCCGGATGGCAGTCGC
>JAYWEH010000641.1:0-17493 GCA_043780025.1 Deltaproteobacteria bacterium | reverse complement strand
AACGGAGCTGCCACTCGATGTCCAGGGCACGGCGTTTCAACAGCGCGTTTGGCTCGCCCTCTCGAAGGTCCCGTACGGCACGACCATCACTTACTCCGAGCTCGCTCGCGCCATCGGCAATTCCCGAGCCACCCGAGCGGTCGCAAACGCCTGTGCGGAGAACCCCGCAGCCGTCGTCATCCCCTGCCACCGCGTGGTGCGCACAGACGGCTCGCTGTCGGGTTACCGCTGGGGAGTCGAACGTAAGCGGCAGCTGCTCCGACGTGAGGCTCAAAGCGCGTGTTCGAGGAAAGGCGAATAACAGCCAGAGCACGCTGTTCGTAACGGTTCGCGAACGGTTCGCGACTTCCGGCGCCGGTGCTCCGAGAGTACCTGTAATACGCATGACAGACGCATGTCCACGCTGGCAGGAGGTGCCCGTTCTGGGCCTTTTCGCCCTGGCCGGATGCACGACGAACCCGTCCAGCGTGGCACGACTGTCGGAGTCGACGGCGGGGGCGGCCAACACGGCCTCGAGCGGGGATGCGACGCCGGCGACAGCGGGCGCAACGGGTGCGTCCAGCAACGAGGGCAACGGGAACATCACGATGCGCGATCCGGTCAATTCCGGCTGCCTTGCTACGCAGGCCTGCCCCGTGTCACCTGGAGCGGACCTCGTGGTCCGCGAGATCGTCTCCATCAACGAGGGCTGGCGCTTCTACAAGTATCCTTCGCCGGCCCAGGCGGACAACCTCGTCTATGACGTCCGCCCTGCCGTCACCGACGCACAGGACGATCGTCCCGCGGATGCCCAGCCCACGGACGCAGTGGGCGTCGGCACGAATCAGCCCGTATTGAAGCCCTGGGTCCTGCCCACAGGCAACGCGTTCATCGCGGACCCGACCGCGCGCCACACGCGCCCTCGAGGCGATCCGGGCAGCGACTTCGCCTTCGTGCAGCCTACCTTCGACGACGCCGCGTGGCAGCGCGTGGCGCTGCCTCACGACTGGGCCATCAGCGGGCCCTTCCTCACGGGGGCCGCGGTCGGCGTGGGCGGCAGCATGGGGCGCCTGCCGAGCCCGGGCGTCGCCTGGTACCGAAAGAAGATCGAGCTCGGGCCGTCGGATGCGGGGCGGTCCGTGTTCCTCGACGTGGATGGCGCCATGTCGTACGCGATGGTCTGGCTGAATGGACATCTGGTCGGGGGTTGGCCGTTCGGGTACGCCTCGTGGCGGATCGATCTGACGCCGTACATCCTCCCGGGCGGCGACAACCAGCTGGCGATCCGGCTCGACAACCCCAGCGACTCGTCGCGTTGGTATCCCGGCGGCGGCATCTATCGCAACGTGTGGCTGACGAAGACCCAGCCCGTTCACGTGGCCCATTGGGGAACGTCCGTGACGACCCGCGACGTGTCGGCGAGCGTTGCCACCGTCGAGCTCGCGCTGACGATCGACAACGACTCTGACGCCGAGGCGGTCGTCGAGGCCGTCACGCAGATCTACGCTTTGGACGCGGGAAGCAACCGAAGCGGCGAGGCCGTCGCCACGTTCGAGCCGCTCGAGGCCACCTTGCCCGCGCGCCAGAGCGCGCAGCTCGAGGGCACGGTCACCCTTCTGAACCCCCGGCTCTGGGGGCCACCGCCCACTCAGAAGCCAAACCGCTACGTGGCTGTCACGACCCTGCGTCGCAACGGCGAGCCCGTCGACGACTACGAGACGCGCTTCGGCATCCGCAGCCTCGCCTTCGATCCCGAGCATGGCGTCGTCGTGAACGGCGAGCGCATCTACGTGCAAGGCGCCAACCAGCACCACGATCTGGGCGCACTCGGCGCCGCGTTCAACGTCCGCGCCGCCGAGCGGCAGCTGGAGCTGCTCCGCGAGATGGGCTGCAATGCCATTCGCATGTCGCACAACCCACCCGCTCCCGAGTTGCTCGAGCTCACCGATCGCATGGGCTTGCTGGTCATCGACGAGAGCTTCGACGTGTGGGCGCAGAGGAAGACGCCGCTCGACTTTCACCTGATCTACCCGGACTGGCACGAGCAGGATCTCCGCGCCTTGATTCGCCGCGACAGAAATCATCCGTCGGTCATCGCCTGGAGCATCGGTAACGAGGTCGGCGAGCAATACACGGCTGATGACGGAGCCGCCGTGGCGCGGCGGCTCCACGAGATCGCACACGACGAAGATCCCTCTCGCCCCACGACCACGGCGATGAACTACGCCAAGCCCGAGATGCCGCTGCCGGCCGTCGTGGATCTCGTCAGCCTGAACTACCAGGGCGAGGGCATCCGCGATGCACCCGGTTACGAACAGCTAGAGGGCATTCGAACCCCGCCGCTCTATCCGGCCTTTCACGCAGCTTTTCCCGGCAAGCTCATTCTCAGCAGCGAAAATGCCGCCGCGGTGAGCAGCCGCGGAACTTACCTGTTCCCCGTCGCGGCGGAGAGCAGCGCGCCGGTGGCCGACGGCCTGGGAGGCGATCCCGCGCGCGCATACGTGAGCGCCTACGAGCTCTACACGGCTCCGTTTGGCTCGTCCGCAGACAAGGTCCTCAATTCGCTGGCGCAACACCCCTACGTGGGCGGCGGGTTTGTCTGGAGCGGTTGGGACTATCTGGGTGAACCGACGCCCTACTACCAGTCCAGGAGCTCTTACTTCGGCGTCATCGACCTGGCTGGGTTCAAGAAGGACCGCTTCTATCTGTACCAGGCGCACTGGCGGCCAGACCTGCCCATGGTCCATCTCCTGCCGCATTGGACGTGGCCCGAGCGCGCTCAACAGGTCACCCCGGTTCACGTCTTCACCTCCGGTGACGAGGCGGAGCTCTTCCTCAACGGGCGCTCGCTCGGCCGGCGAGCAAAGGGGCCCACCGCGTTTCGCATACGCTGGGACGATGTGGTTTATGAGCCCGGAGAATTGAGGGTGGTTGCCTTCAAAGGCGCCGCCGTGTGGGCCGAGGAAGTGGTGCGGACCGCCAGCGCTCCCGCTGCCCTGCAGATCTCGGCCGATCGCGACACGATCCGCGCAGACCGTAGTGACCTCGCCTTCGTCACCGTGCGCGTCACCGATACCGCGGGCCTCACCGCGCCGCGCGCCAACGACTCGATCCAATTTCAGATCGAGGGCCCGGGGGAAATCGTCGCCACCGACAACGGAGACCCCACCGACCTCACGGCATTTCCTGCTCGCGAACGTCGAGCCTTCGCGGGCCTCGCGCTCGCGATCATTCGGGGGGTGCCGGGGGAGACGGGACCGATCCAGATCACAGCGACGTCCGGCTCGCTCCAGATGGACCGCTTGACGATTCAAAGCGTGCCCTTGCCTCAACGCAAATCCACGCGCAAAAAATGATGCGGGGGGGCTCAGGCATTTTCCTCCGTCCAGTTCAGCGCCCGCCGGACATTTACCTTCAGGTACTTGCGAGGCGGTGTTGGGTGAATGAAGCGTCACTAGGGAGTTCCTCAATGCCGGCGCGCCCCGCGGCTCGACCGGGTGGGCACACGTCTTCAGACGGGCTGCTCGGCTTCATCGTGATCGCGTGGGCCACGACCTGGTTACTCAGCCTCCCGCTCGTGGCCAGTCGAATATCTGGAGCGCCAGTGCAACCGTACATGGTCGCCATGGCTGGCATGAGTGCCTTCGGGCCGACGTTCGCCGCGTTCGCGATGGCACACCGCCGCGGCGGGATTGGTTCGATATTCGTGAGGTCGCGGGCCAGTTTATGGTGGCTTCCCGTTGCGCTCTTGACGCCTTTTGCCCTGCACCTCGGGGCAAAGCTCCTCGAGGTGGCGTTCGGCGGCACTATTGAGCGCTGGATCTGGTTGCCTCAGGCATCCGCGCAAGTCGCCGCGCTCTTCGTCTTTCCGGTTGGCGAGGAAATCGGCTGGCGCGGCTTCGCGCATGCTCGACTCATGCAGCGTTTCGGGCCTGTTCTCGGCCCGCTTTTGACAGGGCTAATCTGGGGGATCTGGCATCTATTTTATGTCATCACTCCGAGCGGTGACATCGAGTTCTTGCGCTTCGGTTTGATGCTGCTCGAGCTCATGTGTTGGGGCTTGATCGTAGCGTGGTTCTTTGAACGCACGCAGCGCAGCTTGTCGGTGGCTATCGCCATCCATGCCGGCGCCCACCTCGACAACTCCGCTCAGATCCCCATGGACGCATGGCGGCTCAACGCCTTGATGTTGCTCATCCTGGCGGTCGCCGCCCTATTCGCCGCACGGGCACTCCAGAAGGCGTCCGCCCCCACCCTCCGCAACTCCGTCAGGGCAATATGAGGCCTGTGGCCGCATTCACCCGCGTGGTCGAAAAGGCGCGACGGCGGGGCTTCCCTCTAGTGACGTACCAGGGCAAAGCGCGGTGCCGAGGCGGCTGATGGCTTCCGTCAAGTAGCGGATGCTCGCGCGGACGCGCGGCACGGAGCGCGCGTCACGATGTGCCCCGAGCCAGAGCGCGCGTTCAGGCCCAGGCCCAGGCGTGGGGAGCCAGCGCAGCCCCGGCGTGGCGTCGCCGATGAAACGAGGCAAACACGTGATGCCGACACCGGCCGCCGCCATGGTCGCCATCGGTTCGCGTCCGTTCGTGCGTACCACGACGCGGGCGCGCGCCGCGACCAGCGGCAACCAGTCGACGTCGGGCACCTTGCCGAGCGACTCGCTCATGCCAATCAGCGCGTGCCCCTCGCATTGGCGCGCAAAATCGGGCGCGCCATGGCGCGCGAGGTAGCTGTCCGCCGCATATAGCCCGAATGCCAGCGTCGCGACCTGCCGCTGCACGATCTCCGGCTGCTCGAAGCGCGAGGGCCTGAGCGCGATGTCGGCCTCGCGGCGCAACAGGTTCAGGTGCCGTGCTTCTGCCACGAGCTCCAGCCGGAGCTCCGGGTGGCTGGCGAGGAACGGCGCCACCAACGGACCGAGTACGCTGCGGACCATCCACTCGGACGCGGTCAACGTGACGGGGCCCGCGAGCCCGGCGTCGCGGCCGGCTGCAATGCGCTCGGCGGCGAGCGCGTCTTGCTCCATCTGCTCCGCGTGCCCCAGCATGCGCCGACCCGTAGCCGACAGCGATTGCCCCGTCGAGGTGGCCACAAATAGCTTGGCGCCTAGGCCGCGCTCGAAGGCCGCGATGCGCCGGCCCACCGTGGGCTGCGCCACCTCCAGCGCCCGTGCCGCGGCGGACAGGCTGCCCGCTCGCGCCACCGTCAGAAAGTATCGCAGATCATCCCAATCCATCTCCACTGGCTCTATTCCATCCCATGCAAAATTGCATGGTCCGTATGCTTTGAGCGGCAATCGACAGCCTACGCCTCGCGGCTCAGGCTCTCGACATGCATAGACGAGACTTTTCGAGCTTACTGCTGGGGATGGGAACCGCGGCCAGCGCCTGCCTCACAGGCTGTAGTCCCGCCACTGCTGCGCTCCCTCGTGTCGCAGAGCGCGGGCCGCGCGCCCAGATCCGCGGCATCTGCTTCGACCTGTTCACGATCTTCGACCCCCGATCGGTGACGGCGCTGGCTCACACGATCGTGAAAGAGCGCTCGGCAGAACTGTGCGAAGCGTGGCGCCTGAGGCAATTTCAATACGCCTTCCTGCGCACGGCAGCGAACCAATATGAGGACTTTCGCGCCGTGACGGTAGACGCGCTCGACTACGCCGCCGCCGCCCAGGGCCTCACCCTCTCGACCTCGGAGCGCGAGGCCCTGGTGGACGCCTACTCGCGGCTCGAGCCCTGGCCCGACACGCGCGTCACGCTGCACGCCTGGAAGCGTGCTGGCTTACGCCTGGCACCGCTGGCCAACTACTCGCCGCGCATGCTCTCCGGCTTGCTCGAACACGCGCAGCTCTCCGAGCTGTTCGACGTGCAAATCTCGACCGACGCTGCGCGCACCTTTAAGCCCGATCCACGCGCGTACGCGCTCGGCCCGACCCGACTCGGCCTACCGCGGGAGCAGATCGTGTTCGCGGCATTCGGCGGCTGGGACGCGGCGGGCGCCCGCTGGTTCGGCTACCCCACCTTCTGGGTCAATCGTTTGGGCGTGCCCGCCGAAAAGCTCGGCCCCGGCCCCGACGCGAGTGGCCCCACGCTCTCCGAGCTAGCAGCATTTGTGTCGGGCTGGGCTTGAACGGCTCGCCCGCGCCGGTCGTGCTGACGAGGGGCGCGTCCCAGAACTAACAATCGTGTCCATCGACACTCGGCGGTCGGACCAGGTCCGAGTCCAACCGCGAGGGACGCGACTCTTCTGCGTCGGAGGCGCCGCCGAACAATAGGCTAGTGTCGCGTCCAGAGTGCCCCGTGGCATCGCCTGTTCCGCGCCGTTAACCGAGCGGGCACCGAGACCGATGACGAAAGATCCCAGGGCGAACCGGGCCACCCGCTGCAGATGACGTGAACGCATGGGCGAGTATGCCTCACTCGGGCGGGTGATGCCAGCGATTGGCTGGCCCGCGCGCTGCCCGACGTTCCTCGCCCAGTTAAGCCCGAATGCTGGCCTGGGCCTCGGTGAAGTTGAAGTGTTTGCCCAGCAGCTCCTGGATCTGCTGGGGGGGCTGCGGTTTGCTCACGAGGTAGCCTTGCATCTGGTCGCACTTGAACAGGCGCAGCAGGCGCGCTTGATCGGCTGTCTCGACGCCTTCGGCGATGACTTTGAGATCCATGGCATGTGCCAGCGAAATGATCGTGGTGACGATGGTCGTCTCCTGGGGATTGGTGGCCATGTTCACGATAAACGAACGATCGATCTTCAACGCGTCGATGGGTAGCCGCGTCAGATATCCGAGCGACGAATAGCCTGTCCCGAAATCGTCGATGGCGACGCGCAAGCCGAGTTGCCGCGCCGCTTTCAACTTGGCGATGCTCCCTTCCAGGTCCGTGACGAACACGCTCTCCGTTATCTCGATGTCGACACTCTCACTCGAACCGGGGCACGCTCGAAGCATCTGCTCCAGATCGGATCCCGCGAGCTGAAGCGCCGATACGTTGACCGCGATGCGCGGCGGGCGCAGCCCGGCCGCATTCCAGGCGGTGAACTGCGCGTCCGCTTGCGTCAGCACCCAATGGCCCACTTCGTGAATCAGCCCCGTTTCTTCGAGCAAGGGGATGAAATCGAGCGGAGAAACGGACCCGAGCTCCGCATCGCGCCAGCGCAAGAGGGCCTCCAAGCCGACAACCAAGCCGGTTCGGAGGTCCACCTTGGGCTGGTAATAGAGCTGGAACTCTTCTGCCTCGACTGCGCGCCGCAGCCGCATTTCCATGGTCAGGCGTTTCGATGCACGTGCCTGCATGTCCGGCGCATAGAACGCATAGTTGCTCGCGCCGGCCTTCGCGGCCTCGAGAGCGACCTCGGCGTGCGCAATCAATTGGTCCGCCGTGCCTCCATCCGACGGAAAAAGGGCGATGCCCACCTTGGTGGCGACGCGCACCTCGGTTCCCATCACGTTGAAGCTCTCCTTGAGGGCGGGCAGCAGCGCACCCTCGATGAGGTGCGTGATCTCCGATTGTGCACGTGGAGTCAGCACCGCAAAGGTATCGCTGTCGATACGGGCCAGCGTATCGCGATCGCCCACGCTCGCCCGAAGCCGCGTGGCAATCGCCACGAGCAGCTGATCGCCCGCGCCCCGCCCCAATGTCTCGTTGATCTGTCGAAATCGACCGATGTTCACCGCCAGGACGGCGACGTGGCTCTCTGCGCCACGGCCGTCGGCAATGCGCTGGTTCAGGCGATCGACGAACAACGACCGTTTGGGCAACGCCGTCAGCTCGTCGTGATAGGCGAGAAAATCGAGGCGCCGGGTGGCCGAGATGTGCGCCAGCCCGAACGCGATCTTCTCGACCGTTTCCTTCAGGAGCTCGACTTCTTCGGCGTCGAAGAAGTCCCGCTGCCGTGACATGAGGCAGAACGCGGCAGTTCCGTCGTTGCTCAATGGCAACGCGAAAACGGCCAACGTGCCTCCCTCGGCAAAGACGCGGCCGCCGGCGAGATCGGGGTTCGTCACGATCAGCGGGTTGCTCGTCCCGAGCGCGTCGGAGAGGCTCCCCGCTGCCTCGCAGCGCGTGCGAAGCAACTCGCCGATCCGCCCCGCGTCCTCCACACCGGCGGGGTAAGCCACGAGCATCTGCGGCTCCTGGCTCGGTTCCGAACCGAAAAACACGGCGAGATCGAGTTTCCCGATCTGAACCGCGATCCGACAGGACTCCTCGAGCAGCGCCATTCGATCGCTCGTTCGCGCGATGGTCGAATTGATGCTGCTCGATATCGCCGCGATACGCGTGAGCCGCGCGATGCGGTCCTGTTGAACCTTGCGCTCCGTAATGTCGCGCGTGATGCCGACCAGCCCAATGAGCTGACCTGCCGCATTGAGAACGGCGCCCTTGCTCTCGGAAAACCAGCGCCGGTTGCTGCCGACGTCATCCGTGCGAACGGCGTCGACCGCGGGAGCGCCCAAGAGGACTCGCCGTTCATCCTCCTCGACACGCAAAAGCTCTGCGTCACCGGGCCGAATATCTCGGAGATGTTTACCCACCAGCTCTTCGGGCGTGCCGTCATGAACGAGCGCCGCATGCGCGCGATTCACGCGCACGAAGCGCAGATCCTTATCCTTGAAGAAGATGCCGTCCGGAACGTTGTCCATCAGGTCATGCAGCATCTGCCGTTCCCGCGACAGCTCTTTCACCATGTGAAAGCGTTCAGCAGCCTTGCAGACCTTGTACAGCAAGTCGTCAACATGCCAAGGCTTCGTCACGTACGCAAAGATGTGCCCGTCGTTTACCGCGCGGATGACGGCAGCGATGTCGGCATAACCGGTGATCAAGATGCGCGTCGCATCGGAGAACCCAGCGAGCGTGGCGACCAGCTCGTCGCCTTGCGTCTTGGGCATTCGCTGATCGGTCACGACGACCGCGATATCGTCCCGGCTTCTGGCCACGGCTAGCGCCTGCTCTGCGGACCCCGTCTTGAGAACATTGAAGGTGTCCGACAGGATGTCGTCGAGTGCCAGGAGCACCTGAGGCTCATCGTCGACGACCAGAACTGAATCTCTAAGCATCGGTCACCGTCTCGCTGGTCGGCACATCCAATATCCCCGCGCATACCCCTGCAAAAATAGGTGGAAGGGGATCCCCATCGAGTCAAGTGGGCTAGACCATTCAGGTATGCGTCGGTGCAACGGCGTGCGAGGAGCGCGGCGGAAGCGCACATTCGTGCTCGAGCAGCTCTGCGCCCGCTGACCTGAGTGACACTCTGCCCTGCCCCTTTTGAAGCGGAGCCGTCGCTCACACCAGATCCAGCCGAAACGGGGGCTTTCCCAACACGTGCCCGCGAGCCTACGAAACGCGCGCGACGCCGACCGCCGCGCCGTCTCCGGGGCACACATCGAGCGGCGTTGCACACACCGTTCGTGCACGAACAGCGAGAACGCCGTCGCAACCCATCGTTGGTGTGCAGCGTCCCGACGAATTGCCTCGACGTCCGCCGATGAGCCGCCCCGGGCTCGGGGCTCGGGGCGGCGACCCATTGTCGCACTCGCGACAATGGGCACTCAGTGATGCCGGGGCGCGTTCACTTCCTCGGTCACGCCCTGCCCGGCGAAGGGATTTTTGAAGCCCCCACCCGGGCCCTTGCGCCCGGCCGCCTTCGCGATGAACCGGTCGAACATTTCGATCACGAAATGGTCGCGGATCGCTTGCCGTTCGGCGACTTCGCGCGTCACATAGGTCTTCGTCGGGTCAAAGGCTCCCGTGCGAGTGATGCCGCCGCGAGCGCGGTAAGCGATGACGAACGGGTCGTCGACCAGATCGAAGTGGTCGATATTGCTGACCTGCACCAGGACTCCGAAGGTCCTGTCGAGGTTGTCGAAAGTATCCTGCACGATGGGGCTCGGATTCGCCTGCGAGGGCGTGGGATAGACGCCGATGGCTGCGGCGACATCGGTCGAAGCTTTGCGGCGCGAATCTTCGCCCCCGATGAGCTCGAGCACGGGCTTCGTCAGGCGGCTGAGCTCGTCGCGGCGGCCTCGGCTCGCCCGCGACAGCGCGTCGTTGATGGGAGCCGCTTGCTCGTCGCGCGTGTAGAACAATAGCGGAGTACCTCCCACGAACGACACCGAGGCGCCGATCTCGGGCAGAAGCTCTGCACCGACGAGGCCGTGCATGCCGCCGCGGGAATAGCCGATCAGCCCGACCTTGCCGCGCTGGATATTGGCGCGGCGCCCGAAGTGGCGGCGCGCGGCGTCCAGCGTCGCCCGGTAGTCGCCAACGCGATCGAGCGTCAGAGCCACCTCTTTGGGGTTGATGGTGCCGGTGGCGGGTTCCGGGTTGCCGAGAAGAAAAAATGGATCGAAAGTCTGGCCTCGATATTCTCCGCGCGCAGCATCGAAGGCGGGGTTCGCGTCGAGCCCGGAGGGCTTGACGCCGGGCTCTGCCAGCTCCTCCGGACAATAAGCGCCGAGCGCCGCCAGCGCGTCATTGCCGGTGTGTTCCGGCGCGAGCACGATGTAGCCCCGGCGCGCGAGATTCTCCGCCATCGAGTCGTTCGTGAAGCGCTGCTGGAGCGTACCGTGCGAATATACGATGACGGGAAACGGGCCGCCGCGGCGCGCGAGCGGCAGATCGCGATAGCTGCCGCGCTCGACGTCGAACTGCGCCGGAGCCAGCAACATGTTCGCCTCGACCACGGCCGGTGCAAAGCCGCTCGTCGTGAGCAGCGCGCGTTCCGTGCGCAGCAATAGCTCGCGATCGCCCGCGAAATAGTCGCCGAACCTCGCGAGCGCTTGCCCTCGGGCCGCCTTCGGGTCGGCGGGATACCACGCCTCGACCAGGATCAAGCGCTTGCCATCGATGATGCCGCCGGTCTCATCGAAACCCCGGCTATCGTCGACGACGCACAGCGTCTTTGAACCGGCGACGTATTGCGGCCCGTCTTCGTTCCCGTGCGCATCCGCCGGTGCGGTCGTGCCGAATACGGAGCCGAGCAGCGCCAAGCCGAGCGCCAGCGATCTCAGGTGGTTGCAGACAATAGGTGTGCCGCGAATACTCTTGATCATACCCTTCCCTCTCTTTTTCCGTGATGGGCCGTGACCTTCACACGTTCACGAGTCTCGTGTCTACGCCGTGACACACCCGTAACTAGGCCACGTCATCGTCGCTACCCAGACAAGCGCTGCTTCTCACGGCTCCCCGAATTCCAAGCCGAGCAGTGTCATGTGGAGCAGGTCGCCGGTGACGAACCATTGAGAGCGAAGACTCAGAGCGAAGGCTCCAGTACCTCCGAACGTGGCCCTCACGAAGGGGGCGACGTAGGCGCCGCTCGAGCGGATATTCAGGTCTTCTCCTGAACAGTCATTGCAATTGGGGATTCCGCGCTGGAGCCCCTCGATGTCTTGCGCGTAGCCGAGCCAGAGCCCCGGCGCCATTGACACTATTCTGACGGGCCGGAAGCGGTGTTGATACCCGAGCTCGAAGCGCAGCTGGCCACCGCTGATCGACGAGTCCGCTTCGCGCGGGTTGCTGCAATCGACGCCCTGCGCGGCGCAGCTGACCACTAGCTCGGAAAACTTCTGCCGATCGCTCGGGCCCAGAAATACACCTCCCACGCCGATGAGCACCTGATCCCAGAGCACACCTGCCGCGCTCACGCCGAGAGCGACACCCGGGCCAATGCCCGCTCGTTTGGCTGCCGCGCTCTGCGCCGCCACGATCCCCCCCTCGAGGCCCATGAAACCACCGGTGAACGGACGCCCCTCACGCCGTGTCCACTGGCTCGTGTCCGCCCCCTCCTCCTGTGGAGGCACTTCGGGTTCGCTCCCCGGAGGCACTTCGAGTTCGCTCTCCGAAGGAGCGTCGAGTTCGCTCTCCGAAGGCGCTTCGGGCTCGTCCGCCGGCTGCGCTTCGCGGGATCGGTCGGCTGCGCTCGGACGGACTTTAGCCAACGCACGCGGTGCCACCAGCGCGCTGCCGAGCGCCAATACGCTGAACGCCACGATGAATAGGCGGGGACGCGCCGTGGGTGATGACTCCGGGACCCCAGCGCCTCGCTTGGACGTGCTCATGTCGCGTTGGCCAGTATGGCAGACTCGGCGGCGCTCGACGCGGCCATTCTCGAGCGCGGGCTCGTCGCTTCGACTTGGCGGCTCTTCGTGGTGCACATGCCCGGTGGAACACGGAGCAGCAGCCCCCAGGGTTCGAACGCATGTTGGGCAAACGCCCAGCACGAGCCCAGGCATCCCAGCCCACCGTTGCGTGTCCGCCGCGAGTGGGCATGGAGCAACTCGCCGGCTGTGCCTCATCACTCGCCGCGGCATGCGTCCACGTGCGGCAGCGCTCGTCGGCTACTGGAGCGCTAGCCGCGCCGGGCGGCCTCGATCTTGGCGACGTCGATCTTCTGCATCGTCATCATCGCCTCGAAGGCTCGCTTGGCCTCGGCGCCGCCCGCTGCCAGCGCGTCAGTGAGGGCACGCGGCGTGATCTGCCATGAGAGGCCCCAGCGGTCTTTACACCACCCACAGTCGCTTTCCTTGCCGCCGTTACCGACGATGGCGTTCCAGTAGCGGTCCGTTTCTTCCTGATTGTCCGTGGCAATTTGGAAGGAGAACGCCTCGCTATGCTTGAATTGCGGGCCACCGTTGAGGCCAAGGCAGGGAATGCCCAGGACGGTGAACTCGACCGTGAGCACGTCTCGTTCCTTGCCGCCCGGAAAATCACCCGGCGCCTTGCGGACGGCCGTCAGTTTGCTGTTGGGGAAGGTGTCGGCGTAAAAACGCGCGGCCTGTTCCGCATCCTTGTCGAACCAGAGACAGATCGTGTTCTTTGGCGTCATTCTTGTGTGCTCCTGTCGTTTCGAAGTGGCAACAGCTCTAGCGAATTCCGTGCCGAACCGCTCGGCTGACGGGAACAGCCCCTATGCTAGCGGCCCGGGAGCCTCAGATCCTGAAGTCGGGGAGGCGTTACTTCCCGCAATGGCCGTTTCGTCATTCGGCCCTGCGCTAACTTCTCGGGACATTCAGGCCGCGACGACCCCATCGCCGCTCTCTCGCCAGTCACGTCAGCCTTTCGACCCCATCGAGCTTGCCGAAATGGCGGTCGAACGTGCCGAGAGGGAGGTGCCCGGCTCGGCGCGCGACCTCCAAAATGAGGCAATCGGAGAAACCAAGGGACGGCTTCTTGCGATAGTGGTCGAGCGCCTTGACCACGACGTCGGGTTCCTGAACTGGGAGACCCAAGCGCCCTTGGCGACAAAGGCCTCGGCCCGCGCGACCTGCTCGAGGTCGTCTCGCGTGACCAGGCGAACCAGCACGTTGGTATCAACGGCGCGCATGGCGCTTCTCGAGGTATCGAGCAGGGCCTTGTTTCAAGGCCTTCAAGGCCCGAGGTTTCGAAGGACCATCAGGAAACAGAGCACGATGGACGTCCTCGGAGGTGTAGGTACCGGCGCGGCGAACGACGATCTCGCCGTCCTGCTCGTCCCACTCCAGAACGGAGCCAGGGCCTACACCCAATTTTCGCCGAACCTCGGCCGGTACGGAGATCTGGCCCTGGGCGGTCAACTTTGAAACGGCCAACGTCATGATATGCATTACCACGGTAATGTGCGTTGCGCCAGGACGCTCCTTCGTGGCGACTGCCATTGGCGTAGCAGCGTGAGGGTTCGGGCCCGGTAAACCGGCGCGCCCCGGCGTCAGTCGTACTCGTTACGCATCTCGATGACTCGCCGCACCATCCCTGGCCCGCCAGCAAAGACGCTGTGTGACGCCGTGAACGACAAGGGGAACGAGTACGTGAACTCCTCCTGATAGCCCGAAAGCACGCCCACAATGTACGGCTTGTGGTCCCACCAACCGAATAGCGGCCCCCCAGACTGACCCGACTCCGTGTCGCAAAAAGTCTCCAGCTCCATGGTGTCGGCGGGGCCGTCGTCTACATCCTCGACAGACAGGCCCGCTTGCCACGAAGGCAACACTCCTCCGCGCAGACCCACATGCATGAAATTGGGAATGTCGCACCACCCCTCGTTGAAACCTCGCGTTCCCATCCAGCCCAGAGATAAGCCCAATGGCTTTGAAAGAACGCCGATGGCGAAATCGTTGGCGCAGACCCTGCCATCCTCCGATCCAACGAGCCAGGCGTCGACCTTCGCGGACAGAAGGTTGCGACCGCCCTCAATGTTGGTCCCGGCCTGGAAGGTGGGTGAAAACCTCTGCGGAAAATCGATGCAATGCGCCGCGGTGAGAACTAGCCGCGGGCCAATTAACGTTCCCGTGCCAGACCCCACCGACCCAACGCACCACCAAGGATACGAATAATCGCGGAGGACGGCGCGGTCGTCATCGCCAAAAATGTATCGACTCAGAGGGCGAACTGTCTTGCCGGAGACTCTGTAAAGCGTTCGGCGCGGCGGGGTTGCGAGCTTTGGCAGGAAGCTAGCCGCCACCCCGCTGGGCATGAACGGCTTCGAAAAATCGCCGTGTGCGCGCGCTGGCCGGTCGATGAGCTTCAGGCGTTGGGCGTATGCGGAAGCTTCAACTCCGCCCACCTCGAGGCGCCACGCCTTCTGCCCCTTGATTGCCTCGAGCTCGAGTGATGGCTTCTCCTCAGCGACGAACACGAACTCGCTGGTTCGGGGCGGCTCTGGCACTTTGGTGCCCGCGGGAGGTTTGCTTCGCAGCAGACTCTCGAGCGACTCCGGAGCCTTTTTTTTTGCGCGTGCCATGAGATCCTCCTTCGTTCCTGCATCGTTAGACGCAGCGTTGGAGAAGTTGTCGCGGTGTTCCGGCAGCCGGTCCATCGCCGACATCCCGCCACTGGTTCCGCAAACCAGGAAGCGCCTCGATCGACACCGAGCACGTGCCGTCACGAACTGCCGGCCGCGGTAGGGCCCAATGACGTCTGACCCCTCTAGCCTAGCTTAGCTAGCCCGCCGCACGGTGATCCATCGGCTTCCCGACCCGAGGGATACCAGCGTCACGCTGGCGCCTTGGCCAACGCGTCGAAAGCGCTCGGGGTGCGGGTGTACTCCTCGAAAGGCTGCAGCCCGGAGTACCGCTGCAATTCCCTGCGCGTCGAACGCTAACCGCTATGCGAGGAGCCCCGGAATCACGCTATCCGCGTAGCGCTGGTAGCTCGGGTGCTCCTGTGCCCGGAGCGCCACGGCGGCCGTGTGGACCAGGTGGAGCGGTGTATAAGGGCTCCCGCCGGAATCGGAGACGCCGCGGCGGACGCGGGCGCCGCCGCCCGCCATGATCAGCGGCACGTCGTTGCTGCTGTGTGCATCTCCGTTGCCCATGTCAGTGACTTCGCAAACGATGGTCGTGTCGAGCAGCCCCGCGCTGCGCAGCGCGCCGATCAAATAGGCGGACAGGCTGCTCAGGTGCGCCCGGGTTTCACGGAAGTGGGGATAGCTGGGGTCACCGCCGTTTCCGCCATGAATCGACTGGTGGTAGACACCATTGAAGTTCAGATACGGGAAGCTGAACTCCGCTTGGTGGTTGCCGAGCCCGAGCGAGCACGACGCCGTCAGATTGCACTGCAAAGCGAGCACAATGATGTCCGCCTGCAGCTTAGCCTGCGCACTAAAGTTGCCGTGCGTGAGGGAAAAGCTCGTCGGGGTCGGGGCCGCGCAGGAGGAGGTCGGCGTGCTGAGTGCGAGCAGACGCCGCTCGGTCTCCTCGATGGCGGTCAGGTGCGCATCCAGCCGCTGCCGCTCATGGCTGCCGAGCCTCGCCTCGAGCTCGCCGAGTGCGCCCCTGTGTGCGTCCATGATCGCGAGCTTGCGGTTAGAACGACCCGCACCCGAAATGGTGGTCGAGTTGCCAAACAAACGCTGAAACGCGTTGAAGGGACTGTCTTCAAAGGGCACCTCTGCCCCGTTGTCGCGGGTCAACATCCCGTGGCCGTTGCTGTGAACCCCGAGATTCAGATAGGGAAACGGACGGTTGGCACCGATGATCCGCCCCATGTTCACATCGAAGCTGTCGCCGGTCCAGCGGTTGTTGATGATCGTGGGGACCACCCCGTGTCCGCCGCGATGATGGCTCATGTTGCGGAGAAAATGGCATTCGCCGCGCACGTCCGCGTACGGTTGGGACATCGGGCGTAGTTGCGACAGATTTGCATTCGGGAACCATTGATCGGGGATGGCTCCGTCGGGGATGTAGATGACGACGGACTTGTTGGGAGCTGGAGTTTGGGCGTCGGCGAGGCGAGCGAACAGCGTCGCACCGACCAGCGGCGAGGCACGCAAGAGTGCGTGGCTGACGCCCGCGGACGTCAAGACTTTGAGAAATTGCCGGCGTTCCCCGTCAAAGCGGTTGCGATAGCGTGTCATGATCGAAAGTGACCTCTACGAATACGACTTCGTTTGGAGTGGCTCGACTACCTGGACCAGGCCTTGCGATAGCGGACGCTGTCCATACCGCTCAGGTTTTCCAGCATCATCCGCGGGCTTTCCGCCAAGAGCTCGAGGGTCAGGTCCTCCACCTCGCAGGCGTAGCCATCGCGCTCCTCGGGGTCGAGGTCAGGCCCTTCGGGGTTGCTCACGTCGAGCCCGTCCGTACCTGCACCCACGATGAACCGAAACAGGTTCTCGGGCAAGCAGGCTCGAGCGCTGTCGAGCGTCGTCAACAACTTGCCGAGCCCTTTGGTCCCGACGAAATCGATGAAGACGCCCTTGTCATCCAGGTTCTCCGGTGCGTACAGCTTGCCCGTCGCGTCGATAGGGTTGCCGTTGAGGTCAATGCTCCGGACGTTGCCAACGGCGTCAAAGTCCTCCATCCCGAAGCCCAGCGGGTTGATCCACTCCCGATGGCAGTTGACGCAGGGCTCGGCGTTCGTGATCGTGTGATACTTGAGGCGGTTCGTCGTCGACGGATTGCTGAGGATCCCTGCATTGTCTCGCAGGGCCCGCTCTCGGCCCAGGGCGATGCCTGCAGGTGGGTCCGGCTGAGCCTGGCACAGAATGCGGCGCCTCACACGCACGGAGCGGCGAACGGGCGAGCTCTCGATATGCTCTGCCCAGCGCGACATGAAGGCCCCGTTGGCGACGACGCCACCCCGGTTGGCCGTCGCGATCTTGCGGAACGCCGCGCCCGACACCCCGCTGATGCCGTAGTGCAGTGCCAGCGGTTCATTGAGGAAGGTGTAGTCCGCGTCATACAGCGACTCGAACTGCTCGTTGGGATCGAGCATGACATGAGCGAAGACCTCGCGAATTTCCTGTTTCAAGTCCGGAACCAGCCGCTCGAAGTCCGGCCAAACCGCCGCGTCTTTGGGCGTGTTCTCCAGGTGCTCGGTATCCAGCCAATGTGCTACGAAGTCTCCCAGCTTGACGCGCGCTCGCGCGCCATCCAGGAGCCGTCGAGTCTCCTCGAGGATCTGCGTCGCGGTGCGCAACTCCTGCCGGTCCGCTTTCTGGAGTGCGACGCTATCGGGCGTCGAGCCCGTATACGTGTAGCTGAGCCATGTCGCCATCTCGTGGGAATTGAGCTCGAACGCTTCAGCATCGATCTGCGCGTTGCTCGCGTTG
>JAYWEH010000640.1:0-3160 GCA_043780025.1 Deltaproteobacteria bacterium | reverse complement strand
TGCGCCGGTACAGATCAGCTGCGCGATCGCGCGAATCGAACTCTGTTTGCTCGAGGTTCGCCCAATCGCTGAGCATGCTGATGCGCGCTTCGCGATCGGGTGATTGCTCGAGCTTGATCTCGAATAGCCCGCGCAGCTCGTCTCGCCGCCCTTCGCGGCGTAGTAGCCTCTCGAGCTCGAGCGTCGCTTCCACGTCCCGCGGATCGCGCGCCAGGATCGCGTTCAACAATGCGATCGCCTGATCCGTCTTGGCTAGCTGCGTATCGAACACGCGCGCCAGCTTCATTTCCATTTGACGCAGCGCCGGGCTCGCCGCGGGCGACGCCTCCGCGGCCGTTGCTTCGCGCAGGTCTTCCTGGCGCTTGCCGCGACGGCGCCTGGACTTGCGCTTCTTGCCCCCCGCCTCCGGCTCCGCGGCGACTTCTTCGTCCGCACCAGCCGTGGCGCCGGAAGCGGCCGCTGCTGCAAGCAAGGCCACCTGGGCGCTGACGGAATCGACGAACGGTGCAAAGTCACGAGCGAGCAGGCTCGCTTCTTCAAATTGAGCCAGCGTCGCCGGCTCTTCCGGTGACAGCTCGAACGCCGCCCGCGCAAAACCAAGCGCGCGCCCGCGATCGACCAGCCGTGTGCCGGTCAGCTGGATCAACTTCTGGAGCAGCGCGCCCTTCGGTTCGACCTCGGATTCGGCGGCCAGGCACAGCTCGTACAAGCCGGGCAGGCGGGCCCACTTCTCTTCCTTCTCGTAGATCGGGATCAGCGCACGCGCGGCGCGCAGGTCCGTCGGATCGGCGGCGAGGATGCGCTCGTAGCAGCGAAACGCCCGCTCCGGCTGGGACAGCTTCTGATCGTAGATGCGCGCCGCCCGATAGCTCAGATCCACCTTGGTGGCGGCCGTCTCGGCGCGATCCGCGGCATTGCCGAGCACCTCGGCCAAACCTTCCCAATCGCCCTGTGAAGCATACAGCGACTCGAGCCCGTCAAAATCGGCGCTCTTCAGATAGCCATCGCGCAGCACGCGCAACGCGCGCGCGTGGCCCGGCGACAGCGAAAGCACGCGCAAGAACGTGCGCGTGGCTGCAGCCGCATCGTCGAGATGGTCCGCATAGACTCCGCCGAGCTTCTGCAGCACGGCCATCTTCGCCTGCGCACCGTCGGCCTGTTCTGCGCGCCGCTCCAGCGCTTCCGCCAGCGTGCCCCAATCCTTGTTGCGCTCCGCTTGCCGCTCGAGCGCCGCCAGCGCTGGCGCGTTGGCCTTGTCGCCGTCCAGCACCTGACGATAGATGCGCGTCGCCTCGTCACCCCGGTTCAGTCGTTCCGACGCCAGCCGCGCCATCTCCTGGAGCAACTCCTGGCGCTCGGCACCGGAGGTCGTGGGCAGCTCAGTTTCGTACAGCTTGTACAAGGCCGGCCAGGCGCGGCGCTTCTTGTACAGCTCGCGCAAGCGATCGATGGCTTCCCGATCGCCCGGCGACACTTCGAGTAGCGACTCGAAGGCTTGCGTGGCGTTTTGCACGTTGGAGAACTGATCGAGCCAGCGACGGCCCGCCGAACGCATCAACTCGATCTTCTCGTTCGGATCGCTCGTGAGCAGCGCCAGCCGCTGCTGGCTCGTGAGCAGGTCGCGCCAGCGCCCGAGCTTCTCGTAGAGCACGACCAATTCGCGCGCCGCGGCGACGTCATTGGGATCGAGCTGAGTTATCTGATTGAGCACCGAGACCAGCGCGGTGTCGCTCGCCAGATCTTCGCGATACAGCGTCGCCACCTCGCGCAACACGCCGAGCCGCGCCGCCGCCTGATCTGCGGGCAACCCCTCGAGTTGCTGACGCAAGAGCTCCACCAGCGCCGTGTAGTTCTGGGTCTTGCGGTAGAGCTGGCGCAAAGCGCTCAACGCTTGCTCATTGGATGGATCCTGGCGCAGCAGGTTCTTGTACTGGTCGACAGCGCGCTGCGAGTCCTTGTGGCCCGCGGCCAGGTGCGCGATCTCCGCGGTGATCGATTGCTTCTCCTTGCCCGCCGAAAGCACGCGTTGGGCCGCGGTGAGCACGTTGAGCAATTGAGGAGCGGCTTCGTCCGAAGCGTAGAACTCGCGATAGAAGTCCAACATGCCGGCGTTGGCGGGTTCGAGCTTGCGCAAGCGCGCAAACCACGGCTCGGCGCTCTCCGCATCCTTGCGCTTCTTCCACAGCAACATGCCGACTTGCAGAATGTCTCCGACGCGTTCGCGCCCGGTCGCGTCGCCCGCTGCGAGACTGGCCTCGTAGACCTCCACCAAATCTTCCCAGCGCTCCTCGGTGGCGTAGTAGTCCGCGAGAAACGCCAGCGCTTCGCCGTGATTCGGCGAAAGGCTCAGGACCCGGCGGTAGAAGCGGGCGGCCCGAGCATTGTCGAGGAGGCGGTGACGGCATACGCGCGCTGCGCGCACCCCGGCCGCGATCCGGGTGGCCAGCGTCTCCCCGCCTTCGAGCAGCGTCTCGAGGACCTGCGCCACGGCGGCGTAATTGGCGTCGCGCCTGTGCATGAGCTCCAAAATCTCGGCGGCCCGCTCGTTGCGCGCATCGAGCGAAAGCGCGCGCGACAGCCGTTCGAGCACTCGCGTGCGATCCATCTGCTCGGCGGCAAAGCGCAGCTCGACCTCGGCCGCGCGCATTGACATCGATGACCGGTACAGGTCATCCGGGGCCTTCTCCGCTTCGGCGAGGTAAGTATCGACCAGCTGGCGCCAGGTGTCGCGCTTGCCACGGCTCTCCTCGAGCGCCACGGCCGCGTCACGATCTTGGGGTTCGATCTCGAGAATGCGCTCGAACAGGCGACAGGCCGCGCCTTCTTCCAGCAAGTTCTCGCGCAGCACCTTGGCCTCGAGGCGCAACCGCTCGAGCTCCCGATCCGAGCCGAGCGCCAGGCGGGCTTCGCTGCCGAGCAGACGCGCCACGGCATCCCACTCGCGCCGCTTGAAGTGTTCTTGCCGAGCGGAAGACAGCAGACGTAACGGCTCGTCGAGATCGCCTCCGCCGAGGTCGAGCGCATCATCCAGCGATTGCCACGCCCGAGGTTGCTCAGGATCGCTCTGAAGTTGGCCTAGGGCGTTACGGATTGTCTGCAGCTGCATTCATCTCTCGTGGTTTCTTGGCCACCCGGCATGGGCCACGGGGCGCACCCCGAG
>JAYWEH010000639.1:0-3161 GCA_043780025.1 Deltaproteobacteria bacterium | reverse complement strand
CGTCCGTCTCAGAAGCGAGGCCGATCGCCATGAGCTTGTTTCGCCTGACCGTTCGTAACGCCAGCCGCGCGCCGGTGCGCGGCGCCCTGACGGTCTTGGCCGTCGCCATCACACTGGTCGCGTTCGTGCTCTTGCGCACCTTGAGCGCCGGCTGGACCGATCGCATCGTGCAAACGCCGAACAACCGCGTGGTCACGCGGCACAAGATCGGCTGGGCCAGCTCGTTGCCCGTGCATTACTCCGAGCAGGTCCGGCAAATGCCGGGCGTGAACCTGGTCATGGGCGGCACCTGGGCCGGCTTGAAGCTGCCCATCGACGACAGCGTGTTTTTTCAGTCTTTCGCGGTCGACGCCCAGGAGTTTGTCGACATGCACTACGAGCTCTCCGCACCTGCCGAACAGAAGCAGAGCTTCGTCAGCAACCGGCGCGGCGCGCTGGTCTCTGCCGAGTTCGCGGCCGAGCGCGGCTGGAAGCTCGGGGACGAGCTGCAGTTCCAGAGCCGCGAGCAAGCGGGGACCTGGGCGCTCACGGTGTCGGCGATTGTGAAGTCGACGCGCGTCGGCTTCGGGCAGCGCGCCGTATGGCTGCACTGGGAGTACTTCAATGAAACGCTGCCTCGCGAAGAGCAGGATCGTATCAGTTTGATAGCCGCCCAGATCGACAACCCTGCCGACGGCGCGCGCATCGCAAAGGCCATCGACATTCGCTTCGATACGGAAAACGATCCGACCTTTTCTCAGGAGGACAAGGCGCTGAACACCGCCATCGTCGGCCGGTTCGGCGCAGTGCTCGGTGCCATGAACCTCGTGAGCGTGCTCGTGCTCGGCGTGGTGGTGCTGATCCTGGGCAACACGGTGGCCATGAGCACGCGCGAACGCGTGCGCGAATACGCGACCCTGCGCGCCATGGGTTTCATGCCGGCTCACCTGATGGCCTTCGTGCTCGGAGAATCCGCGACGCTCGGCTTGGTCTCGGGCGGGCTCGGCTTGGCGCTGGGCTATCCGCTCGTACAGGGCCCGCTCAGCCGCTATCTGGAAGAGGAAATGCGCGTCGCGCCGCTGCGCGTGGCAACGGAAGATGCCATCGGCGCCCTCGTGCTCGGCACGCTGCTCGGGCTCATCGCCGCGGCGCTGCCGGCGTTCCGGGCCAGCCGGCTCGAAGTGACGCGGGCCCTGTCGCACGTCGCGTGACGCGGACCACCCCAACGATCCCCAATGAGCCAGCCCATCCTGGGCTGGCGACCCATAATCCTGATGCCCGCCATCCCTCTCGCCTATACCTCTCGCAGCTTGTGGGCGCGCCGCGCCACCACCGTGGCCACGACCGTCGGCATCGCGCTCGTCGTCTTCGTGCTGGCCGCGTCGCAGATGCTCTCCAACGGCATGCGCCGCACGCTGCTCCGTGCCGGCAGCGACAACCGCGCCATCGTGATGCAGAGCGACGCTTATGCAGAGGTCGGCTCGCGCACCCGCCAATCCGCGTTGTCGCTCGTCGCGGCAGCACCGGGCGTTGGCAAAGACAGCAGCGGTGCGCCGCTCGCCACCGCTGAATCATTGGTGCAAATCCTGGTGCCGCGCCTCGATGATCCGGAGCGCATTTCCAGCGTGCAGATCCGTGGCGTCAGCGAAAACGTGTACGCGGTGCGGCCCGAGGTGAAGATCATCACCGGGCGCGCTGCCCATCCCGGGCGCGACGAAGCCATCATCGGCCAAGCCATCGAGGGCAGCTACGAGGGTATGTCGCTGGGCGGGCACTTCACCCTGAAGAAAGGCCGCGACATCCAGATCGTCGGCATTTTTTCGGCCGCTGGCTCCGCCTACGAATCGGAGGTGTGGACCTCGCTCGACGTGGTGCGCACCTCGCTCGGCTGGGAGGGCTTCTTGTCGTCGGTCACGGTGGTGCTGGACTCGCCGAGCGCGTTTGACGGATTTGCCTCGGTGCTGGAGGCCGACAAGAGCCAGGGCCTCGGCGTCGCGCGCGAGCGCGTTTACTACGAAAAGGTGTCCGAAGGGCTGGCAGCGAGCATTGCCGTGCTCGGCAATCTGGTCACGCTGATTTTTGCGTGCGGCGCCATGCTCGGCGCGGCCATCACCATGAACGCTGCCATCGCCCAACGGCGCCGCGAAATCGGCGTGCTCCGAGCGCTCGGCTTTTCGGCACCCGACGTGCTCTTGGCGTTCCTGCTCGAGTCCGCCGCGCTGGCGCTGGCCGGCGCCGTGTTGGGCGTAGGCTTGGCGTCACTGTTATCGCTCACGGATTTTTCGGTGACCAACTACGGCACCGGCAATGAGATCGCCTTCCCGTTCGAGCCGAGCTTGCGGTCACTGCTCGGCTCCGTGATCGCGGGTGCCGGTGTAGGCATCCTCGGCGGCTTTTTCCCGGCCATCGAGGCCGCTCGCACCAACCCCGCTGCGGCCATGAGGGTCTGAGCGGCGTTTCGGTGCCGTGCCGGTTGGGTTACACTCGCGGCATGAAATGGGGAGTTCTGTTCTGTCTAGCGCTGGTCGCGTGCGGTAAGGCGGGCTCGAGCGCCCCGCTGGCACATCCGGAGTTCCCGGGCGGCGGCAACGTGGCAAGCGCCATTGCCGAAGCGGATGCGCGAGCAGCGGCGCCCGGCGCAGCCCCGAGCTCCAGCCCGGCAGCCACGCCGTCCGCTGCCAAGGCGCCTTGCCCCTGCGCCGTGGCAAAACCCGACGAAACGGACAGCGGCACACCCGAGCGCGCCGTCAGCGACGGTTCCACCACGGTGGGCGCGACACCCTCCACCGAGCGCGCCTCGGCCTCGGCCAAGAACCATCGCTCCAAGGTCAAAGAGCTGTTCGAGCTCATGAACATGGAAAAGGTGATGGAGGTCGGGATTCAGGAGGCCATCAACGCGCAGATGCAGGCCAACCCGGAGATGGTCAAGTTCAAGGACATCATGTTGGATTTCTTCTCCAAGCACATGAGCTGGAAGAGTGTCGAGCGGGGCTTCATCGATGACTACATGGAGACATTCAGCCAGGCGGAGATCGAAGACATGATCGCTTTCTATCACACGCCAACCGGCAAAAAGACGATCACGACTCTGCCTGAGCTGATGAAGCGCGGCTCCCAGCACGGCCTCGAGCGGGTCCAGCAAAACATGCCTGAATTGCTAAGGATGATCGAGCAGCGGCTCA
>JAYWEH010000638.1:0-34796 GCA_043780025.1 Deltaproteobacteria bacterium | reverse complement strand
GCTCCGAGCGCGGGCGAGCGCACCGGGCCTTGACCTGAGTGGATGCGCTCGAACTCGCCACCGGAGCTCCGCTGCCAGACCTGCAGCAGCACGGGGCCACCGCGCGCCGCGGGCCCGGCCAGCATCGGGTCGTAAACCCACAGCTCGCCGATCCCGCACGCCGCGCAGCGCTCGGGTGTATCGACGTAGTCCTTATACGGATGGCTGGGACTGACCACCTCGATCGCCAGCAGCGGCACCGCATGCCCGGGCTCCCAGAGGCGCAAGCTGGTCAAGGGCCCGTTTGCCGGCGGCGACGGCTCGATAACGCACAGGTCCGGATCGAATCCGGCGCGCGGTTCTTCCTGCACCCAACGAATGCCCAGGTTGCGCGCCACTTTCACGGCTCGGCCGCTACGCACCGCCCAAGCCAGCAGCAGCGCTTTCAGATAGTCGATGGCAACGTCGTGGGTATCTGACTCGGGCACGGGGATCTCCGGAACTGCCCAGTCCGGTGACCAACGCCGCACGCCGTAGCGCACCGCTACCTCGAGTTGCCCCACGGGCTCTGCCATCATGCCAGTGTACTCGACTTTCGGGCCCCGGCCGGTCCAGCCTCCAGAGCAGCTCGCGTGCCGCACCAAAACCCGCGTCAAAATGCTGACTTACCTGCCTGCACCGATGGTGGCGGCCCGGCATACGCCACGGCCGAGCCGGCGTTCGGGGAAGCGCCGCTCTGTCGAGAGCAGCCCGATGTCGCGCGAAGGGGCACCGAGGCCGCCTGCGGAGACGCCTTCTCGAACGATGAGCGCGGTTCGTGTGCGAACAGTCAAACGCGTTGGAAAGCGTCTGTTCCAAATGAGCTGAGGGCGCCCGCGCGGCAGGGGGGCGACGGCGCCACCGGTTCGTGCGCTGCCCAGCGCCGTTGCGCACCCCTCGAGGTCTTTGGTACGGGCTACCTCGTTTGCCAACCCGGCGGTGGCGGCATGACAGGCTCCCTCATCGTCTGCGGGCTTTACTGATCGTGCCCTCGAGCCAGCGCCGCCCTTCGAGGTGCGGATCGGCGGCGTGGACGAAGCAAAAGTCGGCACAATCGGGCGGCAGGGCTCAACGCTTGAACTGCTGGAGCCAGTCCGCGATACAGGTCACCTCTTCGGGAGGCATATCGCCGATCGAACCCACCGGCATCGCCCCGCCGCAGTCGATGCCGTCGCGCTGATAGCCGCCCGTCACCTTGGTCAGGATCAGGCTCCCACTGGGATTGGCCGAATCGATCACCAAGCCGCAACCAGGATCCCGGATCGAAGGCTTGTCCACGAGCGGGGCGGCGCGCTCGAGGGCCACTGCAAAGTCGCCAATCGCCACGCGCTCGTTACCGTGACAGGAGGGGGCACATTTATATTGAAAGACCTCGGTCACCGCGTCGCAATACACTCGGTCGTCGGGAGGCTCGCCACCTCCGGCTTCGCCGCTCCCGGCTTCGCCGCTCGGCGTCGTCGCGCCGCCGCCCTGGGCCGTTTCGCCCGCCGAGCCCCCTACTGCGGCGAAGGAGCCTGCACTCGAATTCGAGCCGCCGCCCGCCGCCGCGATCGCGGCCCCGGCACCAAGGTTCGCGCTGCCCGCCACCTCGCCAGGGACTTCATACCCTTCCACCGAGAAGGCCCCGCTACACGCCCAACTCAGCTGGACCACGATGAGGCTCGCCCAAACCCCGCGGACGGCCAACAGCTTCATCCAAGGAGTTTGACGCACTGGCCTCGTGCGCGCCACACGGCGCGCCCCAAAACAGGCCTGCCCTGACCGGCACACGGTGGATGCCCCGCCACTCCCCACGGGCTCGCCATCCCATGGGCCATGGGATGGCTGCTTCGTTAGATGCGGGGTCGAACGGCAACCCCGGAGGCGCTTCAGCCGCCCGCTTTGGCTTGCAGCAGATAGGCGAGCGCGAATGCGAACAGCACGAGCGACTCGATCAGGGCCAGGCCGATGATCATCGGCGTCTGGATGCGCGAGGTGGCGCCGGGGTTACGGCTGATGCCCTCGAGCGCGGCCGCTGCAGCGCGACCCTGGCCGAGCGCGCCGCCGAGTACGGCGAGCCCGATCGCGAGCGCCGCACCGATGGTGGCCGCCGCCTGCATGTCGAATGAATTGGATGCACCAGCGGACTGTGCAAACGCGCTGCTCGGCGCGAGGCAGATGCTGGAGATACCGGCGGCGGCGGCAAGCACTCGCTTGTTCTTGGTGAACATGACTTCAAGCTCCTTTTTGATGGGCCCTTTTAAGGCAAATGCGGCCGCGAGGGCCATGATGACATGAGGCCGAGAAAGGCCCAATGAACGGACTACCCCTCAGTGCGCCTCGTGCTCGGTGGCAAGGCCAATGTACACACAAGTCAGCATCGTAAAAACGAGAGTCTGGACGACCAACACCAGGCAACCCAGCGCCATGAAGGGCAGAGGCACCAGGATCGCGATCAGACCGGCGAAGATGCCCACGATCAGGTGGTCCACCGCCATGTTCAGCATCAAGCGCAAAGCCAGCGTCAGAGGCCGCACGAGCAGCGAGATCACCTCGATCACGAACATCAGCGGCGCCAAATACCAGGCCGGACCGGCCAAGTGCTTGATATAGGCGAGGCCGTTTTCCTTCAGCCCGTAAATGTTGAACAGGATGAACACGACCAGCGAACAGCCGAGGGTCACGCCCAGGTGCGTGGTCGGTACCGGCGCGCCGGGCACCAGTGCGAGCGCGTTGGAAAGAAACACGAAACACGCCGACGTGCCGATCACCGGGAAATACTTCTTGGCGCGCTCCGGCCCCATGATGCTCTTGGCCAGGTCGTAGAAGTAGCCGAGGAACAGCTCCACGAACGTCACGAGCGAGAGCTTCGCTTCCGGCACCACCCGCTCGTCCAACTTGGCCAGCCGCCCGCGCACCCGCACGCCCACCCACAGCAGGATCAGCGCAACGATGAGCGCGGAGATGAACGGCTCAGTGCTCTGCCACGTCGGCGGCGTGCCATTCACAAACGAATGACCCAGGTAGCCCGCGTTGTGGGCGAGGGTCTCTTGGGCGTGAGCCAAGAGCAGGGTGAGAAAACTAGTATGCTCGGGCACGGGTCATTCCACGGAAGGTGGCCTCCGCCCGGCAAGGGCGGGGTCGATGCGCGGCACACTACTCGGACGAGGGAGCAGTACGCCAGTCAGAGGTAACAGCGCAAAACCGATGGCCAGCGGTATCGGCTCCGCGCCCCCAAACTCGACCAGGGTCAATCCCACCCCAGCCAGAGCAATCAGCTTGAACGGCAGCAAGAAGCCCCACGCGCTGGAGGTGCCCGGAGCACCGGCCAACGCCGCGGTGATACGCCGTAGGGCCAGCAGGTTTGCCGCCGAGAGCAGCACGCCAGCCCCGACGGACAGGCCCACTCGGAGCCCGCCGACAGCGTGGCCCGCGTAGCTCGCCAACAGCAACACCGCGAGCCCCTGCACCACGGCGCGCATCCGGCCCGCTTTCGCCGGGCCGACGATGAGCGTGGCCGACGTGGCGGGCTGAGCCGTGCCCTGAGCCGTGCTAGTCACGGTGTTCATCGTGATACCGCTGCCGCTCGGCCTGATCGGCCGCCTCGGCCTTCTCCGCGTCGCGGTTCGCCGCCTTGGCTGCTCGATAAATGGCGCGATACCCCGCTGCCATTCCGAAACCGAAGCCAATAAAGGTGAGCCAATTTGCCGTTCCCAGCTTTTGATCGAGCCAGCGCCCGCCAAACAGCCCCACCAGCAGGCTGAGCCCAAACTCGAGCCCTACAGTGGCGTAACTGGCCATGCCCTTCCAGGCTCTAGGTTCCAGTTTCGCTGCACTCCGGCTACGCCGCGGCCGCTGCCTTGGCACGAGTTGGTCTGGCGCGGCCGCGGATAACACGGCGTGCCGCAGGGGGTCAATCTGAGAATCGGAGGGGGGGGCAGAGGCAAGGCCTCGGGAGGCAGGGCGCGGGGTGGGGGTCGCGCCGGTGCCATGCGCTTGCGCCGGTTCATTGGCGTCGGTCGGCTGCGCTGAGCGTTGACGGCTGCGCGGTGGTCGCCTGTGTCGGAGGGGCTTTGCCTTCACACTCTTCTCGCAAGGTGGGAAGCTCTGCGTGGAGCCCATCGGGCGCAGCCATACCGCACCCATGACATCACCGAGAGACCAGAAAGTAATCACGCAGAGGCTGGAGCTCTTCGCGATGGGAAGCGGCTCACTAGATTCACGCCCTGCTAGCGCTCACGCCTCCTCCGGCTCCTCCTCGGCAGGCGGCGGCTCGAGCCGCGCCGTCGCTCGAAGAGATGACCGGGCAGTTTTGGCCGCATGTCATAGCACGCTCTGCCGGCGCGGTCAGTCGCCGCAGAGCTGAGCGTAGCCAGCTTTCGCCGTTGGCACAGCGCAGCTCACTTCGACAGGACCGCGCGCGCTGAGATCCTCGGCGAGCTGCGCAGAAAGCGGGCATAGTCCCTCTCTCGAGGAAACGGACCGTCGATGTATTTGCTGCTCGCTTTGGCCGCAGCCGCGGCGTACGGCGCGGCGGACTTCTTGGGTGGCGTGGCCTCGCGCCGGGCGGCGATCGTGGCGGTCATCGCCGTCTCTCAGACCCTTGCGCTGGTGCTCGTGTTGCTGGTCGCGCCTCTCCTGGGAGACGTGCCGAGCCGTGTTGACCTGTTCTGGGGCGCGGCGGCAGGGCTGGCCTACGGTGTCGCCTTGAGCTTGCTTTATCGTGGCCTGGCGTTGGGTCGCATGAGCGTCGTCGCGCCCATCACGGGCGTCTGCGCGCCATCCCTGCCGGTGCTGTTTGGGCTCCTGATGGGCGAACGGCCCGGGCCGTGGGCGTTGGCGGGCATTGCGCTCGCGGTCGTTGCAATAGTGCTCATCAGCCGCACGTCGGAAGCCGACGCTCCGTCGGAGCCGGGAGCTGATACCCGCGCGAGGCTCGGGCGCGGCGCCGTGCTCACCGCCATCGGCGCTGGCGTCGCATTTGGGCTCTTCTTCATTGCCCTCGCGCGAACGAGAGCGTCCGCAGGGCTCTGGCCGCTCGCGGCCGCCCGCGTCGTCACCGTAGCGGGCTATCTAGCCATCGCGGCTTGGCAAAAACAATCTCTGCGCCTCTCGCGTCCAGCGCTTCGGCCAGCCCTCGCAGGTGGAGCGCTCGACATCTGCGCCAATACTTTGTACCTGCTCTCCGTGCGCGAAGGCCTGCTCAGCTTGGCCGCCATGGTGACCTCGCTGTATCCCGCGACGACAGTGCTGCTCGCCAGCCTGATCCTGCGCGAACGGCTGCAGAAGCACCAGATCTTCGGCCTGGCGTGCGCGGCGGCGGCGCTGTTGCTCATCACCACCACGCAGTGACCGGAGCGCTGGCTCCCGCACTTCCAGCGGCCTCAGCCGTCACGCGCACACCCCGGCGCTGGGTGGCAATCCTTGGTCTTGGCGATGCACGAGTTGCCGCAGGCCTTGCCCTTGCTGCACACCTTGCAACGAGCACTCAAGCTGCCGGCTCCCATGAGGACTGCGACTCCACCGCATCGCTGCCCAGGCTCGCGACGGACGTGGCCAGCAGAATACCGAATACCGAAGCACCGACTCTAAACGCGATGCGCATCTCGACGCCCTTGCCAGGTGAACTCCACCAGTACGGGTTTCGGTGTGCACCAGCACTTCGCGCCTCGTGCTGTTTGTCGCTCGGGAGGCTTCGGGGGACGATCTAGGGTCCGGGTTGTCGCGTAGCGTCTGGGGACTCTCGGAACGTCTGCATGAAGCCACGACCGAAATCGTGCTCGGCCGCCAATTGATTGTGAGTGCGGCAGCGCAGCTCGATGTTGCCGGAGGTTGACGGGCCGCCCCGCGCGTGAGGCTGCTCGTGATGAAACTCGATGGCCGCGCTGGCGCGGCACCGCACACCGCGGGGGTCCACAAATGCGCAACGCGCGCCGTCTCGCGCCCACACCGCGCGCCGGACGGCCGCGGGAATGTGGCGCGAATGCTGCGCCTGCTTGTTCCGCGCTGGCTCGGCGGCGGCTTCGTTTATTTGCGTCACGCTCCCCAACTCGTTGGCGCGGGGGTCGCACCCAGCTTGACTCCCAACGGCTCCACCAGCGCCGGCACATCGTGGGACGGCGCGAACTCGGCCACGAGCCGCTCGATTTCGCGCTTGCGCCGGTATCGCGCCCTCGCTAACAGACCGCGATGATTGCTCTCTGTGAGATACGGGGCGAGCAACAAGATACCGGTGAGATGGATCGAGGCCGTCCACCATTTCGAACAAGATGGGAAACGTGCGCATCACGCGCGCCGCACGACATCGCCGCTGCGCTTCGTCCTCCGAAAGCCCTAGCTCGTACACGCAATACGCCGCCAGCGTCTGGCAGGCCAATTGCCGGTAGGCGCCGCGTGCGTCGACTTCGGCCAGATGAGCGAGCACGAGGGCATTGAGGCGATTGGCGCTCCCGACGTGACGTTTGAGGCTGCGTAGCAGGCTCTCATCGTCGAGCGTGCTCAATTGCTGAAGGTGCTCTCGTAGATTCATGGCCGTAGCCTACAGCCGCATTTTCGGAGTCTTTCAGCGCCGCACGGTGGGCGTTGAGTGGCATGCATCGCGTGGAAGCCGTTCGCTCCACGAAACGCGCAGCCCGTGGCCGTTCATCGTACGCAAACAGTAGTTCTTGGCGCAGACGCCGTCACATGCGGCAATGGCAAGCAAACGTCGTCAAGAGGAATCCGCCGCGCACTCGAGCGTCATGACAGCTCCCAGATGAGTGAAGCCTCCTCAGCCTCAAACCCTGACGCGCATCGCGCAGCCGTCCCGCTCACCGCAGCCGCGCGACGCCAATTATCGGCGCAACCCCATGGCACCGGCGCGCCCCCACCCTCTTCCTCCAGCCCTACCCCTCCGTCGTCGAGGTGGTCGCCCGCCGCGTTGCGAAGCCCACCGCGCGTCTCCCTTTCCCTCCCTACGCCCCCGCCCCCGGCGGCCGGAGCGGCAACTCAATCACAAACCGCGTCCCACGCGGCTGGCGCCGCTCACACCGAATCTTGCCGCCGTGCGATTCCACGATCTCCTGCGTGATCGCCAACCCGAGGCCCGTGCCGTGACCCTTGGTCGTAAAGAACGGCTCGAACAGATGCTCGCGCGTGCGGTCGTCAATACCTCCGCCGCTATCCGCTACGGAGATCTCGAGGCCAGCACCGAGGTCCTCGCCGGACAGTGAACGCACGGCCACCCAGAGCTCTCCGCCATCCGCCATGGCCTCGCGGGCGTTGCGGATCAAGTTCAGCATGACTTGGCGGATCTGGGCCTCGTCGAGGTGCACGGCGGGCAACCCCTCTTCGATCGCGAGCTGGCTTTTGATCTTGTGCTTGCCGAGCTCGGCCTGAGCGGAGCTCACGGCGTCGCTCACCACCTGTCCGAGATCCTCTTCCTGGAAGTCCGGCTGTGAGCGCCGCGCCAGCGATAGATACTTCTCGCTCAGCTGTGTGAGCCGTTCGATCTCCAGCTTGACCGCGCCGAGCAGGCTCGGGACTTCACCGGTGGACTCGCCGAGCTCGTCTTCGAGCAGCTCTACGTTCAAGGCCAACGAGGATAACGGATTGCGCACTTCGTGCGTGACCTGCGCGGCCATCTTGCCGATCGCGGCGAGCCGCTCGCTGGAGAGCAGCTGCGCATTGGCGGCCGCAATGGCGGCGACCATGCTCTCGAACGTGGCCGCGAGCTCACCGATTTCGTCTTCGGCTTCGACCGCCGGTTGCGGCGTCAGATCACCGCGCGTTACCGAGCGGGCCCGCTCCGTCACGGCGGCGAGCGGAGACAAAAGGCGCCGCGCTTGCCAGGCCACGAGCAGCCCCACCAGCACGGTGAACGCCGCCGAGATCACGAGCAGCCGCACCGCCCAGCGCTCGCGCGCCCGGGCTTCGTCGAGCAATCCGTCGACGATGCGCGTCACCTCTTTTTCGAGCTCGGAAAGCCGCTGCCGCGCTTCGTGGCCCTGCCGCACGAGCTCGTCGCGAATCGCCTGCGCCCGGCCGGCGTCACGCGCCTGCAGCGCGTCGAACAACTTGGCGATGAGCTCGCGATCAGCCGCCATGAAAGCCTCGATCTCGCTCGAGTCGCGCGCCAGGCGCTGGCCGAGCGTGACGAGATCGTCGCTCTGATCGCCGAAGGCGCGATCGAACGCCAGCCGCAAAGCATCGAACGCGCGGGGTCTGCCCGCCAGCGCCGAGTCGAACCACACGCGGGTGTCCGCGGGGTTGCGCGCGGTGGTCACGTGGTTGAGCTGGCTGTTCCAGGTGTTCTGGCCGAGCAAGGTGTCGCGGAGCTCGAGCGCCAACGGCACGTAGCCCGCACGCAGCAACTCGGCGTCCGCCGTGGCCTCGCGCAGCGCGAACACGTTCCAACCCGCCACCAGCGAAAAAGCCGCGGTGACGACCAGATACGACAAGGTGACGCGCTGAGTGACGCTGCGCCGGCGCAGTGCTCCTCCGGCGCGTACCTGGGCCCGCTCAGAAGGAGGGCTCATCAGCCAGAACCCCGCGCTCCGGCAGGACGGACTGAATCTGCACGCCCTGCGGCAGGCGCAACTCGAACGTCGCACCTTCCGGCGTCGACTTCACCTCGATGTGGCCTTTGTGCTCCTGCACGATCTTCTTCACGATCGCGAGGCCCAGGCCCGTTCCGCCTTGTTTGCCCGCCGTGACGAAGCTCTGGAACATGCGACCCTGGATCTCATCCGGAATGCCGGGACCGGTGTCGCTCACGACGATCAGCAGATCGCCACCATCCATGCGCGCGGACACTTTGAGTACGCCGCCCTTCGGCCCCATGGCTTCGACGGCGTTGCGCGCCAGGTTCTGCACCGCACGCGCCACCCGCATCTCGTCGAAGCGCGCCGTCACCTTGGTGTCGATCTCGAACTCGATGCGCACGGGCTGGCCCTGGGCGTGTTGCTCGACCTGCTTCTTGATGTCGTCGAAGAAACGGTTCAGGTAGACGCGGCGGACGAAGATGCGCCGTTCGCCACGCGCGAAATCCAATACTTCGCGCTGCATGGCGGTGAGCGCCTGCATCTGCTTCAGCACGGCGTCGGCATGTTCGGCCCGCACGGCGGGGTCATCCTGGGTCGTCATCATCTGCACGTGCCCGCTGATCACGGTCATGGGCGTCTTGAAGTCGTGCACCACCTGCGACAACAGGCGCCCGATCGTGGTCAGGCGTTGGCCATGCTCGCGCTGCACGCTGGCACGAAACAGGCGCACCGCGGTCGCAACGTTGGCTCCCACCAGCCCGAGCAGCGAGCGATCCTCCTCCTCGAAGGCCCGACCGCCGCGTTTGCTGAACAGGCCCATCGCGCCGAAGACTTGCTCGCTGGTCAGCGGCATGATCAGGCAGGAGTTCACCGGAAAGGTGAACCGGCCCTCCACGCGCGGATCGTAGTGCAGATCGTGAGTCGCGTCGGCGAGCTCGCGCGTCTCACCGCTGCCGAGCGCATGCCCGATCAGGCCCTCACCCGCCTTGATGCCGAAACGATCCAGGGTTTCGGGGCGATCCGAATCGTAGACGTATTGGGACAGGTCACCGGTGTCCTCTTCGGCGAGCAGAAATGCGGCCCCGCGTGCCTGACAGGCCTTTGCCAGCGCCGACAGTGCGGCCTGCACCAGCGCCTCGATGGATGCCGCGCGCGCCATGGCGCGTTCGAGCTCGTTCAAGAGCTGCAGATCCGCGACGCGCCGTTCCAGCTTCTCTTTGATGCTGAGCAGCTGGTGGTTCTTCTGGATCTGCGACAAAAACAGCCGAGAATTGTCGATGGCCACCGCGGCCTGCGTGCTCAGCGCCGACAGGATCGCTTCGTCTTCCGCGCTGAACTCCTCGCCCGTCGTCTTGTTCAGGACCTGGATCACGCCGATGGTGCGGCCCATGTGATTTTTGAGCGGCGCCGCGAGCATGCTCTTGGTGCGGTAGCCCGTGAACAGATCCCACTCGGGCTCAAAGCGCGGATCGGTGTAGGCATCGCGCAAACGGATGGCTTTGCCGGTCTTCGCAACCGTGCCCGCGATGCCATGGCCCACGCGCACGCGAATGGATCGAACCTGCTCACCGATCACGATGCGCGAGACGAGCTCTGCTTTGGCTTGATCGAGCAGATACAAAGTCGAGCGATCGGCCTCGAGGAGATCGGTCAGCCGCCCCAGGATGAGTTCGAGCAGATCGTCGAGGTCGAGCGTGGTGCCGAGCGCATTGCCGACTTCTCGGAGCGCAGACGCGATGCGTTCTTCACGCGCGAGCGCGATCCGGAGCTCGGCGAGCTCGTCCCGGGGCGACTCTGCCTCGCGACCGACGGTCACAATGGACAGGGAACCACGGACACGCGAGCAGGTCTACAGGGGTCGCGAAGGCATTCGGAATAGGGCGGAATTTCACACATGCCACAAGTATCCTTTGCCCTCCGGCTCGGTTTTCTCGACACTGCAGCACCGATGGCGAGAAAAAGGTCCGGGATGGCGTTGAAGCAGTTGCAGCTCATCGTCCGCGGGCGGGTGCAAGGCGTCTACTTCCGGGCCTCGGCGCAGCGGGAAGCAAAGCGCCTGGGCCTCGTGGGGGTGGTGCGCAATCGGCCGGACGGATCCGTCGAAATCGTCGCCGAGGGCGAAGAGACCTCGATTCGTGAGCTGCACGGCTGGGCCCAGAAGGGGCCGAGCGTCGCGCGCGTCGACCGCGTCGATACGCGCTGGCGCAGCTACTCCGGCGAATACTCCGACTTTCGCATCGTGGATTGACACGCTTCAGGGCTTCCCGTCCGCGCTCTGCCTCTGCTGGCCCTGTGCACCCGGAATCTGTTCGAACGACAGGCAGGCCGACCGTCCGCGCGCTCCTGCTCCTCGCGCTGATGCTGACCGTCCCGGGCTCGTCTCGGGGCGCCGACGCGGGGGCGCCCATCGTGCCCGCGGCGGGCCCCGCCATTCAAGCGCTGCCGCGATACGTCGATCCGGGCGTGCCCGCGCCCGATACGGCGGGTCGCGAGCGCCTGGCCCAGCTGCTCGAGTCGCTCACGGGGCGCTCCGAAAGCGAGCGCCTGGAGGGGCAACGCCGGCTTCGGGAAGAGGTGGACGGGAGTTGGCTGCCCGCGGCCGTCGAGCGCTTCGAGCGGCTCGCCAGCGGCGCGGACAAGCTGGCGCTCAAGGCCGAGCTCGAAAAGGTGCGTGAGCGAGCCCGCTCGGAGATAGCCCGCGCGCAGGCGGCACGCGACACGGCGGGCGAGGTCGTGACGCCAGAGTATCTGGACATGCTGGTGCGCCATCCCGAGCGCAGCTCGGCCGCGCTGGTCCCGCTGACCCAGGTGGTGGCCCTGAGCCGCTGCTTCGAAACCGTGGGCACGTTGCCCGCGGCCCGCGCGCTCGTCAGCGTGTACGTGCGCTTTGGCGAGTTCCTGCGCGTCGACACCCAGCTCGCGCTCGAGCGCCTCGGGGATCGAGCCGTCGCGGCATTGATCGAAGCCAAGGCCCACCCAGTCTCGCGCATCTCCGCCTGGGCCGAAAAGCAACTCGGCGCGCTGGGCAAAGCCACTCCGGCCGACGCGGTCGCCGTGCTCGACGTCGGGGTGCGCGCCGACGTGCTGCGCGCCTATGGCAAGATCCGCGACACGGACAGCGCGCGATTATTGATCTCGTACTCGAGCAGCGAAAGCGCGATCACGCGCACGGCTGCACGCCAAGCCATCGCCGCGCTCGGCGAGGTGGGGCTGTGGCCGCTGCGCGATGCCTACGAAAAGACCGTCGGCAAGCGCGCCTCGGGCGAGTGGCCCTGGGATCGCGTGGCGCGCGAGCTGTTCGCGGAGTTCGATCGCGTGCGCCTGGCCGAGATCTACGCGCTGTTCAACCAGGGCCGCGAGGCGGAGGCGCGCTCTGACCTGAAGGCGGCCGGGAGTGCGTTCGATCGGGTGCTGGCGCGCGACCCCGAGTTCGAGCACCGAGCGGAGCTCGCGGCCTTCTACGCGCGGCTCGCCGAGCACCACGCAGAAGCGGATCTTCCGGACGCGATTTTGGCCCTGCGCCGCGCCGAACGGCTCAGCACCGACTCACTCTTGCGCGATCGCGCGGCGAGCCTGCGCTACACGCTCGAGGCTCGAACGCTGTTCGAACGCGGCATTGTCGACGAGGTGCTGATGCGCCGCGCCGCCGAGCTCGACCCGAACAACGAGCGGCTCGCGGCGCTCGAAAGCGACGTCGCCAGCGCGACGCGTTCAACCCGCTCCACCTGGGCTCGCTACGCCGGCGCCATCGGCATCGCGGCGCTGGCCGCGCTCGGGCTCGGGGTGGTGCTGCTCCGGCACCGTCGAGCCCAGAAGCCCGCGTCACCCGAAACGAACCCGTGAGGGCCTCGCGCTCAGCGCTGCTTCTCGAGGTATTCGACGACGTCGGCGCTGCCGCTGCGCTGCGCCAGGGCGAGCGGGGTGCGCCCCATCGCGTCTGCGAGGCTGGGGTTCGCGCCGGCGTCGATCAGCGCCCTGACCGCGTCGAGAGCCCCGGGGGTGGCGGCTTGCCAGTGTAGCGGCGTGGAGCCAGCCTGATCCCGAGCGTCGACGGCCGCGCCGGCGCGCACGAGTACGGCGATCGCTTGTTTGTCGCGCGCGCGGTGTAGGGGAGTGACTCCACGTTGATCGCGCACGTCCACGCGCGCGCCGCGCGCCACCAGCGTTTCGACGACGCGCGCGAGCCCCTGGCGTGCGGCCTCGAAGAGCGCCGTGCGACCTTCGGTGTCCGTCTCGTTGACGAGCAGCGCGTCCTCCTCCAGCACGGCGAGCACGGGCGCGGGATCGCTCTCGGGGCCCGCGGCAGCGTCGCCGCCCAGCCGCCGGATGACCCCAAATAGATCCGTGAGCGTGGCCGCCACGCGCGGAACTGAATGCCCAGCGGCGGTCAACGCCGCGTAGAACTCGGCGCGCAGGCCTTTGGCGGCGAGCACGTCGGCAGGCGTCTTGCCATCGCGATCGGGTAGGAGCGGATCCGCGCCCGCCCGGATGAGCTGCTCGGCCATCGCCATGGACTCCACGTGTCTCATGACATGAAACACGCCGCGCCCACGCTCATCGACTGCGCGCGCGTTCGCTTTGGACTTCAACAGCGCGCGCGCTACGTCCTCGGTGCCGGCCCAGATTGCCACGAGCAGCGGCGTCGCCGAATGCAAGTCATCGCGATGCATGCCGTGTTGATCGCCCGGCCTCGCGGGGCAGTTACAGAGCTCCAGCGCGGCGCCGCGCTCGACCAGCAACTCGGCGGCTCTGGCATCCGCGTAGCGGGCCACCCAGTGCAACGGCCCCTCACCGGCTTCATCGGTGGCCGCGAGATCAGCGTCTTGTAGCCGCATGAGGCTTTGCAGGACGTGACCTTCAATCAGCTGCGCGGTGTCGCGCGCACCCTCGAGCAACGCTGCGTCGAGCGCGCTCATCGAGCCGCCGCTCGCATCCCACAGGCCGCGTGTGCGTCCATCTGCCCCAGCGCGGAGCAGCACCTCCGCGTGGGCGCTACGCGCCCGACGGGCCGCATAGACCAGCGCCGTGTGGTTCAGCGCGTCGCGCTCGTCGACGTTCGCGCCCTGGCCCAGCAAACTCTGCAGTGTCTCGAGTGATCCGCTCTCGGCGGCCAGCATCAGCGGTGTTTGCCCCTTCAGGCCGGGTTCCTCACCGCCCCCCGAGCGCTGCAATCGATCGTACATCTCGAGCCACGAAATTCGGCAGATGTCCGCGATCTCGCCTGAGCGCGCGCGATGGCGAACTGCCGGCCACACGTGGGCCGACTCCAGTTGCGCAGCGTTTGCGCTGTTCGAATCGTCCACGAAGCGCAGCACACTGTCAGCGGGGTCGCGAGCGGGTGCGCCCGCTTGGCTCGTGACCTCTGCCTCGTTCGAGGGTGTGGCAGACACGGTCGGCCCTCGGGGGGCGTCCTCTGGCGCAGTCGAACACTGGCGATATCCGAGCACCCCCACGAGCGCAAACAAGCCCAGCGCCGTGAAGCCGTGCACGCGCGTACTCGGCGGATTGGCCACCAGTGTGCGCACTGGATTCGACGAAGGAGGCCGCTCGGTCGCGAGCTGACTCTGCCTGCGGCCATGCCGCGTCGTCGAACGGCCGTGAGTGGTGGTGGGCCGACCGCCATGCGTGGTCGTCGGACGGCCCTGAGCCGTCCTGCTCGCCTCGTGATCGCGCTGGGTTACACCGCCCTCACGCATTCGACCGGTGGGCGTGGCGTCGGGGCGCTGCGTCTCCAGCTGGCTCGGGCGCGCGGCATCGGGGGGCGCCGCCGTGACGGCCGCCGAACACTCGGGGCAAACCTTGTGTCGTTCGGCGTCGTAGCTCCCGTGCCGTTCACAAAAGGAGAATCGGAACGTCATCGGCCCCTGACAGAGGACGGCTCGAGGGACGAGAGGCTGAAGCCGTGGCGCCCGCCGGCCTCAAAAAGCCCTCGGACCCGAGCGCAGCTCGACCGGGTCTTCGCTCGAAAACGCGCCCCCCATGGGGCGAGGTCGAACGCGCGCAGCGCCAATGCAGGCGCGAGTCCGACCTTATGCGCACGTCCCCTGCGGGCGAAGGCGATGCAAGGGGACACACTTCGCCGCCATCACGACGGCTCGTACACGAACTGGCTCGGGCAGCGCGCGACCCGTCGCCGCCGCAGCCCGCCATCGGCTCACGCTGCCAGTCGAGCGGGGGAACTAACCCGCTCGGAGCGACGCTCGGATCAGACCTCGGTACGACGACCGAGCGTCCAGCCCCGTGGATCGACGCGCGTCTCCAGGAAGCGGGCGAGGCGGTGGAAATCGCTGCCGCGCTCCACGAAGCGCACCTCGGTGATCAAGGTCTCGGGGTTCACCAGCTCGCTGAACTTCACGTAGCGGAGATCGAGCTGACCGGTGACGCTCACCATGTGCCCGTCCAGGCCTTCTTCGACCAGCGCGCGGTACGCGCCGATACCGAGCTGGCTGCCCAGCATCACGTCGAACGCGTGCGGCGGCGCGCAGCGGGCTTCGTAGCCCATCTGCAAACCGGTCAGCTTCTTCTTGTTGCCGGTGCGAGCCTCGTAACGCTTGCTCACGCGATCGGCGACCATCTTGCCCAGGCTGATGTTGCCGAGCGAAATGTGCCCATGCTCGTCGCGAGGTACACCTTCCAGGTGCTTCTCGGACAGCATCTCCGCCAGGCCTTCGGCGAGCACCACGGTGCCGTAATGCTTCTTGCGCTTCTCGCGCACCTGAATCAGATCGACGATGCGATCGGCGAGCTTGTCCAGCGACAGCTTCCGCTGGCCGTGCTCCTCGATCGTGAGCGTCTCGTCGATGTCCTCGACCGTGAGCACGAGGTGCGCTTCGCCCGCGATGGCCACGCCATAGCTGAGCCAGCCCGCCTTGCGGCCCATGGCCTCGACGATGAAGTAGCTGCCGGTCGACATCGCGTCGGCGCGCAGGTTCATCAGCTCCTTCGCCATCACGTCGACGGCGGTAAAGAAGCCAAAGGTAAAATCGATGCCCCGGTAGTCGTTGTCGATGGTCTTGGGCAGGTGGACGACTTTGACGCGCGGCGCGTCCGTCGGGAGATACTTCTGGAACTCGTGCAGGAAGTTCGCCGTCTTCAGCGTGTCGTCGCCACCGATCGAAATCAGCGCGTCGACTTCCATGTCCACGAGCGCGTTGTAGACGTTGCGCAGGCGCGCCGTCTTGCTCTCGTCCTTCAGATCCTCGGGCTTCTTGACGTCCTTGCCCGGATTCGCGCGCGCGGTACCGATGATGATGCCGCGCTCGTTGCGCAAACCGCGCAGCTCGCGCTCGCCGAACACTCGATAGTGTTCGCCCGGCACGAGCCGGTGCGTCGTCGGATGGTAAGCCTGGAGATTCGAGTAGCCGTGAAAGAACCCGACCACCTCGCGGCCATCTTCCAGAAAGGAAGTGGCCGCCGCGGCGATCACGGCGTTGGCGGCAGGCGCGGGACCACCCGAGAAGATGATCCCGACGCGACGGATTTTGTCCCCCTTACGGGTGTTCGAATTGGCTTCCATGACAGTACCGGTCAGACGGTGCTCAAGCCGCGGGGCTCGCGGCGGCTTCAGCGCCCGCACCAGCAGCCTTCTGTGGCGGCTTGGGCGTGGCGGCCTTGGGCTCGCTGTCCTTGACGAATTCGATGATCGACATCGGCGCGTTGTCGCCGCGGCGCCGGCCAACCTTGACGATGCGCGTGTAACCGCCGGGGCGGCTCTGGTAACGCGTACCGAACTCGACGAGGAGTTTCTCCAGGAGGTCGACTTTGACGTTTTCGCCCTCTGCGTTCGGCTTGGTGCCGAAGCGCTGCAGGAAGCGGCCGACGAAGCGCTTGGTGGACGTGCGCTGACCCCGCTGGGCCGGCGTGAGCTTGTCCGCCGCTGTGAACGCGACGCTACCGAGCCGCACCGCTCGCGTCACCAGGCGCTCGGCAATGCGCCGCAGCTCCTTGGCCTTCGCGTCAGTGGTCTCGATACGCTCGTGCAGTACGAGGTTCGCAGCCAGCGCCCGAAACATGGCGCGCCGGTGACTGGTGTCGCGTCCAAATTGACGCCCGAGTTTCTTGTGTCGCATGGCGGCTCCTCAATTTTGCGCTTGCTGGGCCTTCCAGCGCTCGAGCATCTGGGGCCAATTGTCGAGTTTCATGCCCAGACCGAGGCCCATTGTCACCAGGATCTCTTTGATCTCCTTGAGCGACTTGCGGCCGAAGTTCTTGGTCTTGAGCATGTCCTGCTCGGTGCGCTGAACCAGCTCACCGATCAGTTGGATGTTGGCGTTCTGCAGGCAGTTGGCAGAACGAACCGAGAGTTCGAGCTCGTCCACGGAGCGGAACAAGTGCTCGTTCAGCGGCTCTTCCTCGGCGCCCGGGGCCTGATACTGGGTCTCTTCGGTCTCTTCGAAGTTGATCCAGATCGAAAGCTGCTCTTTCAGGATCTTGGCCGCGAAGGCCACCGCGTCGGCGGGGACGACGGCGCCGTTGGTCCACACTTCGAGGATCAACTTGTCGTAGTCGGTGATCTGCCCGACGCGCGCGTTGCGCACGGTGTAGTTGACCTTGCGAATCGGCGAAAACAGCGAGTCGATCGCGATCGTGCCAAGCGGCATCGTCAGGTTCTTGTTGCGCTCCGCCGGAACGTAGCCGCGGCCCACGTTCACGGTCAGCTCCATGCTCAACGGGCCCTTCTTGTCCAGCGTCGCGATCAGGTGATCGGGATTCAGGATCTTGAGGCCGTCCGTCAGCTGGATGTCGCCGGCGAGCACCGGGCCCGGGCCCTCCTTCTCGAGGCGCAGGATGTGCTGCTTCGGCGCGTCCGCGCGGAGCACCACCTCTTTGAGGTTCAGCACGATGTCGGTGACGTCTTCCACCACGTCGTCGATGCTGGTGAACTCATGCAGCGCCCCATCCACGCGCAGCGCGGTGATGGCGGTGCCCTGCAGCGAGGACAAGAGCACCCGGCGCAGCGAGTTACCGACAGTGATGCCGTAGCCGCGCTCGAGGGGCTCGCAGGTGAACTTCGCGTAGAAGTCCGTCGCCGTTTCCGGCTCGATCTGAATCGAGCGGGGACGGATCAGGTCAATCCAATTGCGTGCAACTTTTGCTGAAACCATGCGTGCCTCTCTTTTGGGTGGGGGTTAGCGCGACCATCACAGCTGCAAACCGGAACCAGCTCCGACTTACCGCCCGTGGCCTGCCCGCTTGGGAATTCTATCTAACAGAAACGAATCAACTCGAGCTCATGCCGCTCGCGCTGAGATGGGGCCATGGCTGTGGGCTCCGGGCCCCATGGCCTGAGGACGGCGCCCCATCCCAAAAAACGCGGATGGGGCTCCGGGGCCCCATCCCAAACAACAGAGTTCAGCGCGAGTAGTACTCCACGACGTATTGCTCACGCACCGACGGATCCTGGAGCTCTTCGCGCGGCGGGGCGCCCCGGAACACGACGCTCATGTTGGCCTTGTCCACGTCGACCCAGCTCGGGATCGGCCGGCCCTGCGCCGACGCCAAGGACGAGGCCACGAAGGCGATCTTACGGCTCTTCTCGCGAACTTCGACCTTGTCACCAGCTCGTACCGCGTAGCTCGGAATATTCACGCGCTTGCCGTTGACGAGAATGTGGTTGTGGCGAACCAGCTGACGCCCCTGGGCCCGAGTGGAGGACAGGCCGGCGCGTAGCATGATGTTGTCGAGGCGCCCTTCGAGCAGCCCGAGCATCGTCTCGCCGGTGCGGCCCTTCATGGCCGACGCTTGCGTGTAGTAGCCGCGAAACTGCTTCTCGAGCAGCCCGTAGATACGGCGCGTCTTCTGCTTTTCACGCAGACGCAGGCCGTACTCGCTCATCTTGAAGCGACCCTGGCCATGCTGGCCCGGGGGATACGGCCGCCGCGTAACGGAGCATTTGTCCGAAAAGCAGCGCTCGCCCTTGAGGTAAAGCTTCGTGCCTTCGCGGCGACAGAGCTTGCAAACCGGTCCGATATAACGTGCCATATCCGTGCAATTCTTAGTGAACTTCAGCCTAGTGACTATAGCCTGGCTACTCGAGCCTAGACGCGGCGCCGCTTCGGGGGGCGACAACCGTTGTGCGGAACCGGTGTAACGTCCCGAATCAGCGTAATCTTGAAACCGGCCGACTGTAGAGCTCGCAGCGCGCTCTCACGACCAGCGCCGGGGCCCTTTACGAACACGGCCACGCTGCGCATGCCGTTCTCAATCGCGCGGCGAGCCGCGTCCTCGGCTGCGAGCTGGGCAGCAAAGGGCGTGCTCTTGCGTGAACCCTTGAAACCACGTGCCCCTGCACTGGCCCAAGACACCGTGTTACCGGCCAGGTCCGTGACCGTCACGATAGTGTTGTTGAACGTCGAATGAACGTGCGCGACGCCAGTCGGAATGTTCTTGCGCTGGACGCGCTTCGCGCCGCGCTTCTTGCCTGCGGGGGGTGTTGATGCTGTGGCCATGGTCGGTCTCGAGTCCCTTTACCTAAAAATCACTTACGCCGCGCCACGCCACGCTTTGGACCCTTGCGGGTGCGCGCGTTGGTGTGAGTTCGCTGCCCTCGAACGGGCAGGTTGCGGCGATGGCGGAGCCCTCGGTAGCTACCGAGGTCCATCAGGCGCTTGATGTTCTGCTGCACTTCACGGCGCAGATCACCTTCCACCTTGATGGTCTCGATCGTCTCGCGCAGGGCCTTGATGTCCGTCTCGGACAACTCGTCCACCTTGCGGTCGTGGGGAACCTTGATCTTGTCGCAGATGAGCTTCGAGGTGTGCAGCCCGATGCCGTAAATATACGGCAAAGCATAGGCAATCGCCTTGCGGCGCGGGAGATCGACGCCGGCTATGCGAGCCATGACGACCTCGAACCGGCGCAGACGAACAGCGCCACGACCGACCTTGAACCAGAAGCAATCATCATCTTTATTATCCTGTTGGGGCTCCGGGGCCCCGACTAAATAAACACTAGCTAGCCCTGCCGCTGCTTGTGGCGAGGGTTATCGCAGATCACCCGGACCACCCCACGGCGGCGGATGACCTTGCACTTGTCACAAATCTTCTTGACGCTGGGTCGAACTTTCATGGCTTGGCCTCAAAAAACGTAAAACTGTAGATCGATACCCGTTGGCTCAGAGCTTCTCGACGATCTGACCTCGACTGGGATCTCGCTCCGCTAGCCGAATCAGAACCCGATCGCCCACGATGAGCCGAACCAGGGTCCCCCGACAGAGGGCATCTACACCGACTCGAATCGTCCGCCCTTCAGCGGACCGTACGAGATACATTGCCCTCGGCAACACGGCTTCGATGACACCCGTCTGGGTGAGATCAGTCTTCGTCCGCGCCTCCAGTGTGCTGGGGATCCAGGTGCTGGGGATCCAGGTGCTGGGGATCCAGATGCTGGGGATCGCGACGAACAGAATGCGTCGGCTTGGGGCGTCCAACGCCAGAAAACAGCGCTTCGCGAACGCGTGCTCCCACTTCATGCGGCGTTCCGATGCCGTCAATGCGGCTCAGAATGCTCTGCTTCTGATAGTAGGGGACGAGTGCGGCGGTCATGGTATCGTAGGCGTCGAGGCGCTTTCGAACCGTCTCCTCGCGGTCATCATCACGATGCACGAGGTCGGCGGAATCGGGGGGCGGATTATACTTGAGGTGGTAGATCTGTCCAGTCCGGACATCGGTCCGGCGCAGGACGGCCCGTTCCATCAAGAGCTCGCGCGGCAGCTCGATATGCAAGGCGGCGTTCAGGGCCACGCCGCGCTGCTCGAGTAGGCGATCGAGGGCTTCCGCCTGGGGAACCGTGCGCGGAAAACCGTCGAGAATGAAGCCTCGCGCGGCGTCGGGGTCGCTCAAACGTTCATCCACCAGACGGATGACCAGCTCATCGGGGACGAGCTTCCCCGCGGACATGATGCCGTCCGCCAGCTTGCCGAGCTCTGTCCCCTGATCGCGAGCCGCGCGCAACATGTCCCCCGTCGAGATCTTGGGCACGCCGAGCTCCTCGGAGAGGCTCTGCCCCTGCGTGCCCTTGCCGCTCGCGGGAGCGCCGAGCAGCACGAGGCGCAGGTTCAGCCCACGCTGCTCGGTCACGCCGGACCTCGCCCGGAGAGCCGCGTGGTACGCGGACCTGTCAAACCTTCATAGCTGCGCGTGATCAGGTGCGCTTCAATCTGATTGACGGTCTCGAGCGCAACACCGACGCAAATCATCAAGCTGGTGCCGCCGAACTGGAACGGCATACGAAACGCCTGGGCCACGATCGACGGGACGATGCAGATGGCAGCCACGTAGATCGCTCCGCCCACGGTCAAGCGGCTCACGACGCCATCGATGTACTCGGCCGTCTGCCGTCCGGGGCGAATACCCGGGATATTGGCCTGCTGCTTCTTCAGATTGTCGGCCACGTCCACGGGTTGGAACGTGACGGAGGTGTAGAAGAAGGCGAAGAAGATGATCAGCGCCGCGAACAGCGTGTTGAAGACCCAGTCCCCGCGGTTCAAGATCGCGCTGAACTGCGACATGAACGGCACGTTCATGTTCGAGAGCGTGGTCGGGAACATCAACAAGCTGGAAGCAAAGATCGGCGGGATCATGCTGGCCATGTTGACCTTGAGCGGCAGGTGCGCGCTCTGTCCGCCGTAGATACGGCGGCCCACCTGGCGGCGCGCGTATTGAATCGGGATCCGCCGCTGCGCCCGTTCGAAGAACACGACCACCGCAATGCAGGCCAGGAAGATGCCGATTACTACAAGGATCGTGAGCGGTTGGATCTCACCCGTGTTCGCCGCGACGTAGTTGGTAACGCCGCCGGGTATGCCGCTGACGATGCTGGCGAAGATGATCAGCGACATGCCGTTGCCGATCCCTCGCTCGGTGGCTTGTTCGCCCATCCACATGATCAGCGCGGTGCCGGTCGTCAGCGTCAGCGTGGTGAGCAGTCGAAAGCCCCAGCCGGGTTCGCTGACCACGTCCGCGAAGCGCACGCCGCCGCCCATGTCGCTGTTGAGCCCCTCGAGCCACGACGCCAGGGTGAGCGACTGCACGGCGCTGAGAACGATCGTGCCGTAACGCGTCCACTGCTCGATCTTGCGCCGCCCCGACTCACCCTCCTTGCGTAGCTCTTCGATGTTCTTGCTCACCATGCCCATGATTTGCATGATGATGCTGGAGGTGATGTACGGCGTTATGCCGAGGGCGAAGATGGACAGCTGCGCCAGCGCGCCGCCCGAAAACATGTTGAACATGCCGAGCAGGCCGCCCTGATTGGAGACGACCTGCTGCATGACGCTGCGATCCACCCCGGGGACGGTGATGAACACCCCCACCCGGTAGATCGCCAGAATGGACAACGAAAATAGAATGCGCCGGCGTAGCTCCGGCACCTTCGCGATGTTGGAAAATCCAGCGAAAACCGCCATATTGCGCCTCAGGCGCTGGGCGTTTCGCCTTCGGCGGCGCGCGTCTTGCCCGGAAGCTCGACGACTGTGCCACCGGCGGCTTCGATCTTGAGGCGGGCACTAGCGCTGAATGCGTGCGCCACGACGGTGAGCGCCTTCTTGAGCTCGCCCTCGCCGAGGATCTTGAGGCCGTGCAGCTTGCCCTGGACCAAGCGCGCCGTACGAAGCACCGCTTCGTTGACTTCGCTCTTCGCGTCGAACTGCTCCAGGTCTCCCACGTTGATCGCGACGATCGTGGTCGGATACGGCACGCGAAAGCCGCGCTTGGGCAAGCGCCGCTGGATCGGTGTCTGACCGCCCTGGAAGTTCAGCTTGCCCAGGTTACCGGGCTGGCGTGCCTTCTGGCCTTTGAAACCGCGACCGGAGGTCTTGCCGACACCCGAGCCCGGACCACGGCCAAAGCGCCGCTCTTTGTGACGCGCACCATCCGGCGGCGCGAGGCGTGACAACACACCACTCATGACTTGTCCTTCTTGGCGGCGGGAGCCTTGGCTCCGCCTGCCTGCTTCGGAGCCGCCTTGCTAGCGGCGGGAGCGGCCTTGGCAGCCGGAGCCGCCTTACCGGCGGGAACCGTCGCCGACTCGACTTCGACGAGATGCAAGACCTTACGAATCATGCCGCGGATGGCTCGCTCGTTCTGCACGAGCACTTCGGTGCCCGGACCACGCAAGCCGAGGCCTTTGAGCACGAGCCGCTGCTGCCAGGGCCGGCCGGCTTCGCCGCGCAGCTGCCTCACCAACAAACGCGGTTCCGCGCTCATGCCGCGCCTCCGCCGGCCGGAGTCGGCGAGTTGTCGACGGCATAACGCGCGACCGGGTAGTCGTGAACGACCGCCTCGAGCGCAACGCCACGCACCTGGCTGATCTTCTCGGCGGAGCGCAACGCCTGCAGCGCCGCCACGGTGGCGTACACCGCGTTGTACTTGTTGCTCGAACCGAGGCACTTCGTCAGGATGTCGTGAATCCCTGCGGACTCCACCACGGCGCGCACTGCGCCGCCCGCAATCACGCCCGTTCCCGGCGCCGCCGGCTTGAGCAGAACGCGGCCCGCACCAAAGCGGCCGATCACCTCGTGAACCACGGTGCTGCCCACCATCGGGACCTTGAACATACTCTTGCGAGCCTGATCGTTGCCCTTGCGAATGGCTTCGGGGACCTCGTTGGCCTTACCGAGCCCAACGCCCACGTGACCCGCTTCGTCGCCCACGACTACGAGCGCGGCAAAGCTGAAGCGGCGGCCTCCTTGGACGACCTTGGCGACGCGGTTGATGTGAACCACGCGCTCCTTGATTCTGTCTTCGTCTAACTCTTCGAATGCCATAATCGCCCTCGGAACTCAGATACTCGTGAGCTCAGAAATCAAGGCCTGCTTCGCGAGCAGCCTCTGCCAACGCCTTGATGCGTCCGTGGTACAAGAAACCGTTACGATCAAACACGACCTTCTCGACCTTGCGCTCGAGACACATCTTGGCGATGAGGGCGCCCACTTTCTTGGCTGCGCCGGTCTTGTTGTCCGCCTCTAGCGTGCCCTTCAGATCGGGCGACAGCGTCGAAGCGTGCGCCAGGGTGCCGCCACCCGTGTCGTCGATCACCTGGGCGTAGATGTGCCGCGCGCTGCGGAACACACTCAGGCGCGGGCGCCCGCTATCGCCCGAAATTTTCTTGCGAATGCGCGCCTTGCGCCGATCCCTGCCTTCGAGCTTTGCCATTACTTCTTACCCGCCTTGCCGGCCTTGCGCAGAATGTTCTCGCCGCGATACCGCACCCCTTTGCCGCCGTACGGCTCGGGAGGACGGAAACCACGAATGGTCGCCGCCGCCTGGCCCAGGGCCGCTTTGTCCGGAGACTCGAGGTGCAGCACGGCGCCCTTCGAATCTGGAGCGACCTTGCCGGTGACCAGGGCGGGCAGCGGATACGCGACCGGGTGCGAAAACCCGAGCGCCAGGTGAACCACGTTGCCCTTCACTTCGGCGCGGTAACCCGTGCCGACGAGCTCGAGCGTGCGCTCGTACCCGGTGGAGACACCCGTCACCAGATTGGCGAGCAACGCGCGGCCGAGCCCCTGCAGGCGCGGGCCATCGCCCGTGTCCAGGCTACTGCTCACGGCGAGCTGGCCCGACTCTTCCTTCACGCTGACGCTCTCGGGCAGGCTGAAGGACAACGTGCCCTTCGTGCCCTTGACCTCACAGCGGCCGTTCGTCACGGTCACGGTCACTCCCTTGGGAACCGGAATCGGGCGCTTGCCGACTCGCGACTCGCGCTTCGCCGGCACCCCGTCGGCCTTTGATCCTGGCGCAACGCTAGCAGTCATCACCACACCTCACAGAGGAGCTCGCCACCGACCTTGCGGCGGCGGGCTTCCGTGTCAGTCATCAAACCTTGCGACGTGCTCAGGATCGAAGTCCCGAGCCCGCTGAGTACGCGGGGAATCCGGTCGTGGCCGACGTAGACGCGGCGCCCGGGCCGTGACACGCGCCGAATGCCTTGAAAGGCACAGGAGCGATCTCGGTCGTACTTCAGGGCCACGACGATCTCCATGCGCTTGGTGATCGGACTTTCGTCCATGCGCACGTCGGCGATGTAGCCTGCTTCCTTCAAAATCTTCGCGATATTGTGCTTGAGTTTGCTGGCTGGAACACGCGTTACAGCGTGTTGTGCCATGGCCGCGTTTCGCACGCGCGATAGCAGGTCCGCGATGGGGTCGGTCATCATGCTGTTTAGCTCCTCACCAGCTCGCCTTGGTCACGCCCGGCAGCTCGCCCTTCAAGGCCAGCTCGCGCAGACAGATCCGGCACAGCTTGAAATCCTTGTACACCGACCGTGGCCGCCCGCAGACGTTGCAGCGCTGCACCATCCGCGTGGAGAACTTCGGAGGTCGATTCAATTTTGCCCACTGGGAAGCTCGTGCCATTCCTCAACTCCTAAACGGCATGCCGAGCCGCTTCAGCAATTCGCGGCCCTCATCGTTGGTTTTTGCGGTGGTCACGAACGTGACGTTCATGCCGCGAACCGCGTCCACTTTATCAAACTGGATCTCGGGGAACACGATCTGTTCCTTCAGCCCGAGCGTGTAATTACCCGCGCCGTCGAAGCCACGCGGGCTGATGCCGCGGAAGTCTCGAACGCGCGGTAGCGCCAACATGACCAGGCGCTCCATGAACTGCCACATGCGCTCGCGCCGCAAGGTCACCATCACGCCGATGCGCATCCCTTCGCGCAGCTTGAACGTGGCGATCGACTTCTTGGCGCGGGTCACCACCGGCTTCTGTCCGGTGGCGGCGCCGAGCTCCGCGACGGCCGTGTCGATGACCTTGGGGTTACCGACCGCGGCTCCCATGCCCATGTTCACGACGATGCGCCGCAGCTGGGGCACCTGGAATTTGTTCTTGTACTTGAAGTGCTCGACGAGACCGGGCACCGCCTCGGTCTCGTACGTCTTGAGCAGGTTGGGCAGGTTCTTGTCGGCCATGATCTTCATTCCCAATGTGGGCTCGCGCCTCAGCGCGCAGCCACGATGGCGGCGCCGCTCTTGCCGACGCGCACCTTCTTGCCGGCTTCGACCTTGACCCGAACCCGCGTGGGCTGGTTGGTCTCGGGATCGAGCGGCATGACCTTGGAGGCGTGGATCGGGGCCTCGACCTCGAGGATCCCGCCGGCGCGTTGCGCCGTCGCCTTCACGTGACGTTTGATCAAATTGATGCCCTCGATCACGACGGCATCGCGCTCGAGCAGCACCCGCTTGATACGGCCTTGCTTGCCCTTGTCGTTGCCACGCATCACGCGCACCAAGTCACCGCGTTGTAGCCGTTGCATCACAGCACCTCCGGGGCGAGCGACACGATCTTCATGAACTTCTTGGTTCGGAGCTCGCGCGCCACCGGCCCAAAGATGCGCGTGCCGACCGGCTCGCTCTGTGCGCCGATGATGACCGCGCTGTTCGAATCGAACTTGATGTAGCTGCCGTCAGCGCGACGCCACTCGCGCTTGGTCCGAACGACCACGGCGCGGGCAGTTTCGCCCTTCTTCACTTTGCTATCGGGCAGCGCTTCCTGGACGCTCACGACAATGACGTCACCGAGTGATGCATAGCGGCGACGTGAGCCACCGAGCACCTTGATGCACATCACCACCTTGGCGCCGGAGTTATCCGCCACATCCAATACAGTCTGGACCTGAATCATGGCTATTTCCCAATCAGCCGAACGCCCGCGGGGACCGCGGGGCTCTGCGTCATTCCTGTACCGCTCGCTCCACGAGGTTGACGACCTTCCAGCGCTTCATCTTTGAGAGCGGCCGGTGCTCGATGATCTCGACGCGATCGCCGATCTTGCAGGCGTTCTCTTCGTCGTGCGCCTGGTAGCTCTTCCGCACCCGGACGTATTTCTTGTAGACCGGATCCAGCTTCGACCGGATGACCTCGACGACGACCGTCTTGTTCATCTTGTCGCTCTTCACGAGGCCGACCAGCGTGCGCTTGAACGAGATCTTGCGCCCGGTGCCGGGACTCGTAGACTCACCCGCGACCACTGCCGGCCTCGAGGCTTTCGGGGCGGCCTTCGCGGCCGGCTTGGCCGCTTCGACCTTCGGAGCGGCCGCCTTGGCAACCGCTGCCTTCGCCGCCGCCGCCTTCGCGGGCTCCGCCTTCTTTGCCGGGGCCTTCGGGGCTCCCGCCTTTGACTTCCGCTCGGTCACTTCTCGCTCCCTGCCTGCGCCCGAGCCCGCTGTCCGAGCACTTGAGCAATTCTCGCCAGATCTCGCCGCGTCTTCTTCAGCTGGCTGGTGTCGTCCAATTGACCCGTGAAGTTCTTCATGCGGATCCCGAACAGATCGCGCCCGAGCTGCTGGCTGAGCTCACGCAGATCCTGATCCGCGCGGTCACGTAGTTCTTTTGCCTTCATTAGAAGTCACTCCGCGCCAGGAACTTGGTCGAGACTGGCAGCTTGGTGGTCGCGATCGCGAAAGCTTCGCGAGCGAGGGATTCTTGCACACCGGAGATCTCGAACAGTACGCGGCCGGGCTTGATCACAGCTACCCACTCTTCCACGGCGCCTTTGCCCTTGCCCATGCGCACCTCGAGCGGCTTCTTCGTCACCGGCTTGTCCGGGAAGATTCGAATCCAGAGCTGCCCCTGGCGTTTGACGGCGCGCTGAATCGCCATGCGGCCCGCTTCGATCTGGCGCGCCGTGAGCAATACCGCTTCGGTTGCTTGCAACCCGAAGTCACCGAACGAGACATCGCTACCGCGCCAGGCCAGGCCGCGGTTCTTGCCTCGCATCTTTTTTCTAAACTTGGTTCGTTTGGGAGAAAGCACGATGGGCCTCTACTTGTCAGCGACTGCGAACGACGGTTGCGCCAGCACCTATTGCAGGATGCGACGCGCCTTCCGTTGCAGGACCTCACCTTTGAAAATCCAAACCTTGACCCCGATGATGCCGTAGGTCGTCCGAGCCTGCGCCAGACCGAAGTCGACGTCGGCGCGCAACGTATGCAGCGGCACACGGCCTTCGCGATACGTTTCGACGCGACCCATCTCCGCGCCGCCGAGGCGACCGGAGCAGCGGATCCTGATGCCCTTGGCGCCGAACTTCATGGCGGTACTGAGCGCCTTCTTCATGGCGCGCCGGAACGCGATGCGGCGTTCGAGCTGCGTCGCGATGTTCTCGGCGACGAGCTGTGCGTTGGTCTCCGCCTTGCGGACTTCCTGGACGTCGATGAACACCTCGTTGGGCGTGAAGGACTGGACACCAGGAAACTTTGTCTCACCCTTCGCGGCCGTGTCGAGGTTGCCGCTCTTCAGGATCTCGATCCCGCGGCCACCCTTGCCGATCACCATCCCGGGCCGGCCCGTGTACACCAGGACCTTGACCTTGTTGGCGGCACGCTCAATCTCCACACCCGCCACGTTGGCGTTGTAGAGGTAGTCCTTCACGGCTCGCTTGATGCGAATGTCCTCGTGAAGCCACGTGACGTACTTCCCGTCCTCGTACCACTTGCTGGTCCAGGTCTTGATGACGCCGAGGCGGAAGCCATATGGATGTGTTTTTTGTCCCATTGATTCACTCGTAGCGAAGGGGCGGCCCACGAAGCCGAGATAGACAGCGGAGCGACTCGGTCGACTCCGACCCGCGAGTCCTCTGCCATCGGGCGGAGGCGGGCGGGCAAATCTTCAGGATCTGCTCGATGTCGGGCCCGCGGAGTCGGACCCGAGTCAGGTTATTGTTCGTCCAGTTCCAGGTGGATGTGGCTCACGCCCTTGGCGACGCGGGTCGCGCGGCCCATGGCACGCGGACGCCAGCGGCGCATGTGTGAATTCGGCCCTTGATCGACGCTGGCACGGCTCACGTAGAGCGTATCCACATCGATGCCGGGACGCTTCACCTGGGCATTGGCCAGGGCGCTAGCGAGCAGCTTCTTCACGTAGGGCGCACCCGCCTTGTGCGTGAAATCGAGCAGCTGCAACGCTTCGGTCGCAGGCCGACCCCGAACGAGGTCGATGATGATGCGAGCCTTGCGCGGACTAATCGGTTGGTGGTTTGCTTTTGCCTGACTGATCACTTCGACAGTTTCCCGGTTGTGGACCCGTCGCCCTCGACGTGCCTGGTGACCACTGGCGGAACCGTTTTTCGGTTCGACCGGTGTGGTTTCAGTCACTGTGCCACCGGCACGCCGGTGGATGTGTCCGCGGGCGCTCGGTTGCCTGGTTGCCCAGGTTCGCGGTTGCCAGCGGAGAGAGGCCGCCACTGCCTCGATTTCTAGGTGCCGGGCCGTTGAGCCCGTTGCACTGAAACCGCGACTAATGATGCCTCCCCGTAAAGGGGAGCAGGTTCTATCAGAGCACCCTGGAGCCGACAAGCCTGTTCCATGCTTTTGCCAGCCCCAGAACGCGCTTTCATCTCATTGACGTAGGCCGGCAGAGCGCAATCAGCGCGCTGCCACCTTCTTCTTGTCGCCCGAGTGGCCATTGAAGGTGCGCGTCGGCGCAAACTCGCCGTACTTGTGGCCCACCATGTTCTCGGAGACGAACACGGGCACGAACTTGCGCCCGTTGTGAACGGCAAACGTGAGGCCCACCGCTTGAGGGAAAATCGTCGACCGGCGCGACCACGTCTTGATCGCCTTGCGCGAGCTGGTGGTGACGGCGTCCTCAATCTTTTTCGCCAAGTGGCCGTCGATAAACGGCCCCTTCTTGATACTGCGTGCCATGCCTATTTGACCCTTCGGTGACTGACGATCATCGTATCGGTGCGCTTGTTGTTTCGGGTCTTCTTGCCCTTCGACAACTGGCCCCAGGGTGAACAGGGGTGGCGACCACCGCTCGTTCGCCCTTCGCCGCCGCCCATCGGATGATCGACGGGGTTCATGCTGACGCCGCGGTTGTGAGGCCGCCGGCCGAGCCAACGCGAGCGGCCGGCTTTGCCGAGCGACACGTGTTGATGTTCGGCGAACGACACCTGGCCGATGCTGGCCCGGCATTCCTGGTGCACGAGGCGGATTTCGCCGCTCGGCAGTTTCACCGAGCAGTACACGCCCTCTTTGGCCGTGAGCCGAGCCGCCACGCCGGCGGAGCGAACGAGCTGCCCGCCTTTGCCCTTCCGCAGCTCGACGCTGTGGATCAGGGTGCCGGAGGGGATGCTGCCGAGGGGAAGCGAGTTGCCCGGGCGGATGTCCGCGAACTTGCTGGAGACGACCTGGTCGCCCACCTTCAAGCCGTCGGGCGCGAGGATGTAAGTCTTCTCGCCGTCGGCGTAGTTGAGGAGCGCGATGCGCGCGGTGCGGTTGGGATCGTATTCGATCGTAGCCACCGTCGCCGGTACGCCGATCTTGGCGCGCTTGAAATCGATGATGCGGTAGCGCCGCTTGTGCCCGCCGCCGCGGAAGCGGCTGGTCGTGCGCCCGTGGTTGTTACGGCCGCCACTGCTCGACTTGTGAGCCAGGAGCTTCTTCAGCGGCTCGGTCGCCGTGATGTCGCTCTGGTCGCTGAAAGCGTAGCCGCGGCGACCCGCCGAGGTGGGGTTGGTTTTCCTGATGGCCATGGCGTTACTCCGACTCGGCTTCGTTGAAGAACGAGATGTCGTCACCCTCACGCAGGGTCACGATGGCTTTCTTCCAGTTGTGGCGCTTGGCGAACGAACGACCCATACGCTTGACCTTGCCGCGTTGGACGAGCGTGTTCACGCTCACCACCTTGACGCCGAACATGGCCTCCACCGCGCTGCGGATCTGGATCTTGTTGGCGCCGCGATCGACCTCGAACACAACCTGGTTGTGCTCGGCCTTGAGCCGAGAGGCTTTCTCGGTCAGCGCGCGGGGCCGCTTGATGATGCGGGATAGCTCGCTCATGACGCCTCCGTGGTGCAGCGGGCTTCGAGCGCCGAAACTGCATCTTTTGAAAGGATCAGATGGTCGTGACGGAGCAGGTCGTAGACGTTGACCCCTTCCGGCGGCAAAAACAGGTTGCCTGCGATGTTGCGGATAGACAGGCGCAGCTTGTCGTTCGCCTTGGCGTCGACCACCAGCACCTTTTTCACCGCTTGCAGCGCGGTCAGCACCCCGGCGAGCGCCTTGGTCTTGATCTCCGCGAGCTCGAAGCTGTCGACCACGGTGACGCGGCCCTCTTTGACCAGCAGGCTCAGCGCGCTCTTCAGCGCTGCCAGGCGCACGCGCCGTGGAGGCCTCCGAGCCCAATCCTGCGGCCTGGGCGGGTGAGCGCGACCGCCGCCCACGAAGTTCGGAGCGCGAATCCCGCCGTGGCGAGCGCGACCGGTGCCCTTCTGCTTGTAAATCTTGTGCGAGGAGCCGCGCACTGCCGAGCGTTCCTTCGCCGCGGAAGTACCCGCGCGCTTGCTGGCTTGCTGCGCGATCACGACCTCGTGCAGGAGGTGCTCGGCGACTTCAACGCCAAACACGTCGTCGCGGAGCGCTAAACTCCCGACCTTATCTCGTTTGAGATTATATACATCGACCGTCGGCATACCGTAGGCCTTGCTCCCGGCCGTCGCACGGCCAGAGGCTCTATGCCTTTGACTCGCACGGTGGGGGCGGGATCAATGAGTTGTTGGGTGGCTGTTCTCTTCAGAGCCTCGAGCGGAAGATAGATCTCCCGCGCGAAAGCGGAGCGCGGCAGTAGATCGATTTGAGGACGAAGACAACTGCCTCGTATCAATTTTGGTGCCACGGCGGGTGCCTTTGCCGGAGGTTGGCCGAGGGCGCTGAGCGGGGGTTCAGGGTGAAACGGGCAAGCCGCGGCCTGACGGAGCGCTCGCCCGCTACACGTGCGCCGACATCATTAGGCGTGTCTCGAGCCCCTGAATGCGGCGCACCAGGAAGCGCTGAGCGGGCCCGAGCCGTGCTTCCAGGCCCCCGAGCGTCTCCAGGTACGCGCGGTAGCGCCCGATGCGAATGCCCGGAGTTTCCGGGATCAGCCGGTAGAGTCGATCGACGACCTCGCGTTCGGCGGGTTGCTCGAGGGCCGCGTAGAGGTCAAAGACGTAGTCGATCCATTCGGGGGCGTGGTTACTCTCGACGATCTTCAAAGCGAGATCGACGGCGAGGGAGACGTCGCTCGCGATCGGAGCTCGACCCGAGGCGGCATGGCGGATCAGGCCGAGGAGCACGGGGCGGAGGATGCGCTCGGCTTCTCGACCCTGACCGAGCAGGAAATATTTATGGGCGACCGCAGACAACGCGAGCAGCGTCATCGTTCGATGGCCGGCGGCTTCAGGCCACAGGCGCTGGGTGGGCTCGATGGACGGGCAGTAGTCGCCGAAGCTGCAGACCTCGATCTCGTTGGCACCGATCTCGATGACATCGCCGAGCGCGAGGGGACGGCTCAGCTCCGCTGCCAGGGTGGCTCCGTTGACCAACAAGGTGTTGGTGCTGCTGACGTTTCTGATCGTCAAGACACCGCGCTCGTTCGAGATGCAGGCGTGGCGGCGCGAGATATGGCGATCGTTGATCGGGACGTGGCAGGTGCGGCTGCGGCCGACGAGCGTGGTGCCCTCGACCAGCTCGATGACTCGCCCGAGCAGGCGCAAGCCGACGCGGCTCGGCGCCCTCTCGAAGATCAACGGAGCGATCGGTATGAGCTCGCGAATCTTCACCGCTTCAAAATTCGGGCCGGAAGCGAGCGAACCACGCAAGCTGTCGCGGCTAAATCCATCGGGAGGCAACAGCGCGGGCTCTTGCGTGCGCTGTTGCTCGACGGGCTGAATCGGCGAGGCCGCGAGCAAGGCGTGGTAGTGCGCGGCGTCGGTGATGATCTGCCTGAGCCGATCGGGCGGGCAATGCTCGTCCACGGTGCGAAATACCAGGTCGAGAGGGATGTTGGACAGGTCCGCCCCGCGGCTCGACAACACCAAGCGAGTGGTGGTCGGCGACATGTATTTGACCACGTCGAGGAACGCTGGGCCGTCGAGCGTGGCACTCCCCACTCGCGCGACCAGGACCGCGAAGTCGAGCTCGGTTTCCAGCATGGAAAGTGCCTGGCGCGCCTCCGTGCAGGTCAGGACCTCAAACTTTCCGTCGAGTGCCAGGCTCGCCGCTAATTGCGCCGAAGGCTGCTCGTCGACGTACAGGATCCGAAAGGCCGATTTAGAATCGCTTGGGCCGCTCAAAACGCTGCGTCTCCCCCCGCGACCCAGCCGTGCAAATTCGGGTCGCCGATCCAGACACGGCGGCACCCGCGGAGGAGTTGCCGTTAAGAAGTACGTTCCAGATCGGAGCGATCTTTCTTTACGCCCATCAGCAAGGGCAATCGAGGGCAGTAATGCCGATGGCCGGCCCGCTCTCGTAAGCCTCGGCCGGTTCGAGCAGCGTGCTGGCCTGATTGCCGAGCAGTTCCCAGCGCCCAACCGCGTCGAGATCGATCGCCAGCTCCGGAATGAAGTCCGCCGTTCGTTTGATGCCCTCGAAGCGTTCGGCGTAGAGCGCCTGATAACGAGCGAAGTCACCCTGATTCTGCGCAGCGAGCCAGGTATCGATCAGGTTACGCACGGCTGCATCGGCAAGGGCCGCGTCGGCAGCGGCCCCCTCGAAGGAGCTGGGCGATGCGCTCGAGGCAGCCCCAGGCAGAGCAGAGGCCGCTGTCGAGAGCTGCTCAGCCGGTTGATGCCGGGGTGGTGGCACCACGGCCGGCCGACAACCGGGCCCGAGCAGAGCGACGACAGCCCCAAGACCGTGCCAGAAGCGCATATTCGCACGCTATCACGAAGCAAGCGGGCGGTTCCGAGCGCGAAAAAATCGCGCCGCGACGCCGCGGGCCGAGCTACCGTTGCGACCACTGCTCTCGGCGACGTGCCCTGAACGCTGGTTCAATCCATTAGTTCACTCCAAATGCCTGACCTGGCGCACCCTCGACGAACCCGAGCCCTTGCCGTACTCGCTGCAGTGGCAGCGCTCCGCTTCCTGATGTGCACGCCGCCGAAAGCCGACGAGGACGCTCCGCAGATCGGACAGGACCCTCTGAAGCCCACGTGCAGCGCCGCGGAGTGTGCCAACGCCGGGGCCGATGGGAGCGCTATGGGGTTGCCCGCGGCCCCAGGGCTCCCGCGGGGCGCCCCCGGCTGCACGGAGGCGGCCGACTGCTCCTCGGAAGTGTGTATGCCGGACGTGGCCGGCACCCTGCGCTGCTGTGAAGCCGATTGCCGCGTGAGTGGGCGCGTTTGCTCCACCGGGGGCGATTGCGTGTGCGCGAGTCAATATGAGGACGTCGGCGGCGTGTGTTTGCTCGCGAACGGGCAGCCGTGTCGCGAGCGCAGCGAATGCGCGAACCAGCATTGCTCCGACAACGTGTGTTGTAACAGCGCCTGCGACGGCTTTTGCGAGCGCTGCGACGCAGCGCTCAGAGTGGGAACGTGCAGCCTGTACGAAGAGGACCCCGCCTGCGTCAGCCAGACGAATTTCGAGTGCATCGCGCGCGATCGTTGCCGCCTGCCCACGGCGACAGCGGGGACAGCCGCTTTTTCGTGCCGTTATGATCTGGACTGCGATTCAGAACATTGCGAGCCGGCGTTGAACGGTGCCGCCCTGTGTTGCGCGACGGAATGCGACGGCTTGTGCCAGCGCTGCACGCCTACGGGCGAGTGCGGTTTCCCGCCGAGCGACCCCGGATGCCTCCCCGTCACTTCGTGCACCGCTAACGAGACATGCCTCGCCTATCGACTGCCTGACGTGGGAGAGTGTTCGGCGAGCGGACAGTGCGCCGCGTGTGAGCCGCTGCCGACGCGCGCGGGCATCCCCTGCGGCGTCGGACAGCAGTGTGACGGCAAAGGCGCTTGCGAAGTCACGTCGCTCGGCCGCGTCGCCGCCGGCACGCGCCACACCTGCGCCATTCTCGACAACGGCAACGTTCGCTGTTGGGGCGACAACGCGCTCGGCCAGCTCGGCATTCCGCGTGATCGGTTGAATGTGGGTCAACTCGAGACGCCGGCGGCGAGCGGCCTCCAGATCGACTTCGGGCGCAGGGTCGTGCAGATCACGGCCGGGTTCGCGCACACCTGCGTGCTATTCGAGCAGGGCCAAGTGCGCTGCTGGGGCAGCGTGGAAGCGGCTTCGGGATTCGGCAGCATGGTCGGCGTGCTCGGCACCCATATCATCGGCACCTACGCACCCGGCTCCGTGGATCCGCTCACGACGGGCGACGTCCGGCTACCGGAGCAGGAAACTGCCGTGCAGATCAGCGCGGCCAATGGCGGCGCACACACCTGCGCCGTCACCGCCTCGGGCAAGGTCTACTGCTGGGGCCTCAACGACCGAGGGCAGTGCGGGATCGGCGCAGAGGTCTCCGACGTCGGAGGCACCAACGAAGAATTGCAGCCCGTCGTGGATTCCACTGAC
>JAYWEH010000637.1:0-3168 GCA_043780025.1 Deltaproteobacteria bacterium | reverse complement strand
TGAGGTTCCGACCCATGTCTGATTCAAGTCCCCTGAAGGTGAGGCCGACGCTGGCGGCCATGGCCGCTTGCGCACTGGCGGCGTGCAGCAGCGAAAACGAATCGGGCCTGCCGAGTGCCAACCCCGAAGACCCGGTTTACGTCGTGTTCTCGACCGTCGAGAGCGCAGACGACCGGCTCGGATACTTTGCCACGGCGCCCTCCATCGACGGCAGCGAGCCCATCGATATCTCGCAGGGCATCGAAGAGCCGGGCGGCGGGCGACTGTACGTGGAGCCCGGCATCGGCGCCTTCATGATCGGCGGCGGTGAAACACCTACCATCACTCGCTACGAAATGGGCGGCGACGGCAGGTTGGTGCGCGGCGACGTGCTCTCGTTCGCCAACGAAGGCGTGAGTGATCTCGCGGACTCCGCCGTGGTGTTCGTCTCGCCGTCAAAAGCGTACCTGCGTGACCGCAGTCAGGTGCAGCTGATCAGCTTTGACCCCACGCGCATGGAAATCCTGGGCGCGTTTCCACTGGAGGGGCTGGAACGAAAAGGCTTCATCACCGACTTCGGCTCCGTGATCCAGCGTGACGGCGAGGTCTACTTCCCCATGATGTGGTACGACGAGAACGAAGATCGGGGTCCGGCGGGCGCGGCGCTGGTGCGGGTGCTGCCGGCGACCGACGAGATCCAGGTGACGACGGATCCGCGCTGTTCGGGGCTGGGCGTCGGGTTGCTCGCCGAGAGCGGCGACATGTACTGGTTCTCGACTCGTGTCACCAGCTGGTGGCGCGCCAACCCGGATGCGCCGGGCCCGCGAGATTGCGCGTTGCGCGTGCGAGCCGGCGAAACGACTTTTGATCCGGGCTGGGAGCTCGACGTGACAACGCGAACCAACGGCTGGCCCTCCGTGGCGACCGTGCCGGCAGGCGGCCCGAGGATGTGGCTGCGAGTGCTCGAAGAATCTACGGTGGCGGTGCCGGCAGATGCAACGCCCGACGTCGTGGAAGAACTACAGGGCTGGCAATGGTACGTGCTGGACGTGGAAGTCAGCGCACCCGCGGTGCGCAACGACGAGCGCACGCCCGGCAGCTACTACGCGTACGGCTTTCGCGTCGACGACCAGACGTACACTACCGAAAACAACGCGGGCTACACCGAATCGACAATCCTCGAGCTCAGCGATGAGGGTTTCGTGGCGGGCGCTACGGTGCAGGGCACTGTGCGGGGCCTGGCACGCCTGAAGTAGGACGGCGACTCGAGAGCCTCGAGAGCCTCGAGCGTGTCCGCTGAGAGTCAGAACTTGGCGAGCTCGAGGGCTCGCACGTGCGGCAGCTGACTCTGGAGCTCTTGAAATGCGTGGCCGATGGTCGCGCGATGGTCCCCGACCTCGAGGTATTCGAGCGCTTCGGTGAGCGACGTCGGATAGTAAAAGCGCACGGCCGGGTTGAGCCAACTCACCGCTGTGGCTGCGCCGCGTTTGATGGGGTTCAACAGCACCGTGGTCAGCACCGCGAGCTTGCTCGGCAGTCCGTCGAGCGCGGCCGCCGAGTGCTTGCGTTGCCCGGCATTGGGCGAGCCCCCGTCGGAAATCACGACCTGCCGGAGCTGGTCCACGCTCAGATGTCGGGCCCTGCGCCGCACCGCCAGCTCGCCGAGCGCGGTATTCCATTCCAGATCCGTGGGGTCGACGTCAGAGTGCAACCACAAGACGACCAAGAAGGGGCGAAGCGTGAGAAATGTCGTGGCGAGATTGGCAGACATGGCGATGGCCCCGGCTCCTCAGTATCGGCAACCACACGCCCGGTGTCGAGAGCGACGAGCCTGTCCCCTCGAGCCGGGCTTCATTTGCGGAGATCTCGTGCGGGCACGCCTGCGAAGGCGAGGCGCCTGCCGTTGCTAGTGATGGGCAGCGTGCGGCGGCAGACGTGCCTTCCAGGTAGGGTTCGAGCACCAGCAGGTCACCGCTCGCGAGTTCTGCGAGTTGGCGCAGATCCCAGGGTTTGACGCGCGAGGTGTAGAGCACGGTGACGTCGAGGCCTTCGGTGGCGGCGAGAGCCGCGTCTAACAAGGGGCCAACGACCAGCACGCTCGGTGCGCCATAGCTACCGACGCGCAGCGCCTGGATTGCGGCTCCGCGCAGCGCGCGCGCGTTTTGTTGCGCAGCGAGCCGCACGTATACATTGTGGTCTGCTCCGAGCGCAGCTTCGAGTGCTTCCTCGACCTCGTCGGGGTGGCCGGGCACGCGGAGCTCCCAGTCGGCCAGTGTCGAGAGCAACGCGATGTCATTCGGGCAATGAAGCGTGTGCCGACTCGAGCAGATTGGGCGCGCTTGGCCAAGAGCTGGCGCGCAGAGCTCGAGCTGCGCATCGAGCGGCTCACGGCGCTGCGCGATCGGCTGGACGGATGTATCGGCTGCGGCTGCCTGAGCCTAAAAACCTGCGCGATCTACAATCCGAGCGATCGCGCAGCCGCACTGGGCGACGGCGCGCGCTACCTCTCCGGAGACGCGCCAGCTTTGAGATCACACGTTCACGAACAATCGTGCTAGCTTCGGCGCGCAGCTTCGGCGCGCTCAGAGCTGATGACCGACGGATGAGCCAGCGACCAAGAAACGGAGCCGAAATGGCCACGAAAATCCGCATCGGGTACGAGCTGACGTATGTGATGCCGCAGCCCACGCCGATGATTCTGACACTCAACGTCCACCACAGCCGGGTGTCGGACCTGGTGCAGCCCGACGTGCTGCGTTTCACGCCGTCGGTGCCCTCGCAGGGTTATCGGGACGGCTTCGGCAACTGGTGCACGCGCATCGTGGCGCCCGCCGGGCGCATGGTGATCTCGGCTGACACGCTGATCCGAGACAGCGGGGAGCCCGATCGAGTGGCGCCGAACGCGGGTCAGGTACCGGTCGAAATGTTGCCGGAAGAAACACTCGTCTTCCTGCTCGGCAGTCGTTACTGCGAGACGGACCGCCTATCCGAAGTGGCGTGGAAGCTGTTCTCGGGCACGCGCGTGGGCTGGCAACGCGCCCAGGCGATCAGCGATTTCGTGCATGCGCACATCCAGTTCGGGCACGAACATGCGAACCCCCAAAAAACCGCCTGGGACGCCTACAACTCGCGCGTCGGCGTGTGTCGAGACTTCGCGCATCTCGGCGTCGCGTTGTGCCGCTGCATGAA
>JAYWEH010000636.1:0-7505 GCA_043780025.1 Deltaproteobacteria bacterium | reverse complement strand
CGGTTGCGAGGATACGCTGCTTGCGGCGCTGGACGTGGACCCGCTGCCCATCGTGTTCTTCGTCAAGCCGCAGGTGCTCTACAACGACATCAGCATTGATGCGACGATCTTTACGGCGGAGCTGCCGAGCACGGCGGCCTTGGTGGAGCTCGTCGACGATCAGGGGGCGGTGACCGGAATCGACGACTTCTCGAGCCCGCCTGGGCAGCCCAATCGCATCGTGGCCACCATCCCGGCGGGCCTCGTTCCGGGCGACTACGAGGTGCGCGTGACCAGCCAGGTTGGCTGCAGCGGTAGGCTGCCGACTGCTGTCAACGTCACCGACACGCTCACCATCACCCTCGATCCCGATCAGCCCATCGATCCGAGCTTCGTCTCGCCGACGGTCGACACCGCCGTCACCATCTTTGCCGACGCCGGCGGCGCGAGCTTCGAGAATGGGGCAATAGCCTACCTCGACAGCGCGGGCGGCAGCGGCACCTCGACCGCTCGCGAGCTGCGCGCGGTGCTGGTCGACAACAATGATCCACTGCAGCTCGCCGCGGTGATTCCTGGCGGGCTCGATCCTGGTGAGTACAACCTGATCGTGATCAACCCCTCCGGTTCCGTCGGCGTGGCGGCGAATGCGGTCACGGTGACGGCAGCCGAGCCGCCCGTCGTGACCACAGTGCAGCCGGTGTCCGTGACGAATCAAGCCAACCAGCTCGCCCAAGTCTTTGGCCGAGACTTCGACCCCGCTGGCGTCGGCGTGAGCTTGCTTTGCTCACCTCCTGGTGGCGGCGCCACGACGACCTTGGCCGCGACAGTGGGCACGGTGACCGCGACGCAAGCGGACGTCACGCTGCCCGTCGCCGGGCTCGCGGCGGAGACCGTGTGCCTCGTGCAGCTCGTCAACACGGCGAGCGGGGCGAGCTCGACGTTCTCGGCCATCTCCGTGCGCAATCCTGCAGCCAATCTGGCTGCCTGGGACGCCAGCGGGGCCAACATGGTCGAAGGCCGGCGCGCGCTCGGGTTGGTGGCGGCGCGGCCCACGAACACGAGCCGCTTCCTGTATGCCGTCGGCGGCGACACCGGGACGCCCACGGGCGCCAAGACCTCGATCGAGGCCGTGAGCACCGACACCTTCGGGCGCCTCGGCACCTGGCGGCTGGAACGCAACAGCCTGCCCTCCGCTCGCACGCTGGCCGGTTACGCGCGCCTCGGACGCTTCGTGTATCTCACGGGCGGTCACGACGGCACCGGGGCCACGGCGACCACGCTGCGTGCCCAGGTGCTCGATCCGCTCGCGGGTCCGGCGATCCAGGACCTCGACGCTGAGCTCGGCGACGGCATCCGGGGCTTGGAGGCAGGCCTCTGGCACTACCGCATCGCGGCGCTCTTCCCGAACACGGATCCCAGCAATCCCAACGGCGAGTCCTTGCCGGGCGAAGTGCTCAGCATCCACGTGCCCGCCGTCGATCAGCGGGTGATTTTCACCCTGCACTGGGATGCCGTACCAGGCGCGACCGCCTATCGGGTCTACCGCACGGCTGCAGTGGATGACCCGATCGACACCCTCGAAGGGCTCGCGGACGTGACCTGTGATGGGTCGTCCGTGCCCTGCGAGCTCACCGACGACCAGGCCACTGCGACCGATCCCTTGCAAACGCCGCTGCTGCCCGGCTCGCTCGGCGTCTGGCATCCGGTCAGCACGATGCTCACGGCCCGTGAAGGCCACGTGTCGGTGATCGCGCCCAGGCCCGGCTCGACCACGGAGTCCTTCCTGTATGCCTTCGGCGGCCGCACGACGGGCGGTGGGTTTTTGAGCAGCTATGAGTTCGCCACGCTCACCGTAGCTCCCGACGGCAGCCAGACCGTGTCGGCGTGGACCGCCGGATCGCGGGACATCGGCACGGCCAAGGCCGAGCTCGGTGCCTGGGCGATCACGCCGGATGACAGCTCGCTGGTGGGCGCCACGAACGCCTTCATCTTCGTGGGTACCGGGCGCACGGGCGCAAACACGGACACCGGCGAAATCCGCTCGGGCCTGGTCTCCGCCACGGGCGATCTCACGGCGACGGGCGCATCGCTCGACGCCGAGAACAGCGCCGGCGCGATCGCTGCTGCCGCCTCCGCGGACGGCGCCGGCTTCCTGTACTTGTTCGGCGGCGAGCGCGCCAACACGGGCAACCAGGTGGCCAACGACAGCTCTTCGACGCTGAGCGCTGGACCCAACGTGGGAAACTTCAACAGCCTGGGCGGCGGCAGCCTGAGCGTCCGCCGGTCGTTCGCGGCCTGCACTCAGGAGAGCGCCTTCTACTATGTGGCGGGCGGCGAATCGAACACGAGCACAGCGCTGAGCTCCGTCGAACAGACCGTACAATGAGAAACATCATGATCCTGAACAACGGCTTCGTTTCGCTCCTGTCCGGTTCGGCGCTGCTGCTGAGCGCCAGCTTCGGCGCTGCGGCAGCGCCCGCCCCACCGGGCGCCGAAGCTGCGTCCCCGGCCGCGAGCGAGTCACCCGCTGCGTTGCCCCCCGGGGGCATGGCTCCCGAGCCAGAGTCGCGGCAGCTGAGCTACGAGCAGGGCGGCCTGCTCGGCATCGGCTTCGCCCCCGCGCTGAAACTGGGGGGCAGCTTCTCCGGCGCGTTCAGCGAGCTCGGCACCTCGCCGGCGATTCAGCTCGAGCTCGGTTACTTGCTGCCGGTGCTGGAGCGCTCCGTCGAAATCTTCGTGTCTGGAGATTACACACAGCCGACGACCGAGCGCAGCGACGTGGTCGATGTCGCGGGGCCGGACGGAACCAGTCGTCTGAACGAGCCGATGAGCTATGAGCTGACGCAGCAAGAGTTCAACGTGACGCTCGGAGCGCTGTACCGCTTGAAGCTGCCGGTGCCCATGTTCCGGCCGTACGCGGCGCTGGGGGCTCGGCTCTATTTCATGAAGACCAACGTCAGCGGAGCGACCGGCAGCGAAGAGTTCGGCGAAAACCGCGAAGGCGCGGTCTCGCCGGGCTTTTATGGCGCGCTCGGGGGCGAGCTGCACATCGGTCCCGGCGCGGTACTGCTCGAGGTCCAGGCGGCGTACGCCGGCATGGACGGCTTTGTCATGCGCAACACCAATGTGGGCGCCGTTAACCTCGCGCTCGGCTATCGCCTCTTCCTCTGAGCGAGACCCGGCACTAGCGGAGGAGTCGCGTGCAGGCCGTTTGCCGGGGAGCTGCCAACCCGTATTGATGTTGGACAGAGCCAGATCGGTGATTGATCGATTCGGTGGACACCGGGCAGCTGCACCACGAGGGCCAAAGACTCAGCGCCATCCCTGGCTGAGAGAACAACACCGTCTGGGCGTGGGGCTATTCCAAGGGGATAATTGCTCCGCCGCGAGGCAGCCACGAGGCGGTTCTGGCGGAGAGGAAGGCAACGGCGTTCGACGCGCTCCGGCCACGACGCCCGTCGTTGGTCGCGAAGGGCGACGACAAGGCCCTGATTGCGCTCAAGGGCGGATGCAACCTGCGCTTCTACTTCGGTAGTGTTCGCTATTCCGAGGATATCGACTTTGACGTTGCGGTCGTTGCACGGGACACTTTGAAGAATAAGGTCGATCGCCTGCTGAGATCACCGCTCATGGTGTCACCGCTCCGGGCTAAGGGGATTGAGGTCGCTGAAACCTCTGCTCCGAAGCAGACCGATACTACGCAACGCTGGAAGGTTGGCCTTCGGGTCACGGGCATCAGCGTGCCGATACGTACCAAGATCGAGTTCTCTCGTCGCGATGCCATGGATGGTACGGCATTTGAGCGCGTCGATGCTGATGTACTGCGACCGTATGGGTGGACTCCAACCCTCGCGACGCACTACACGCTGCCCGCTGCGATTGCACAAAAGATCCGTGCTCTCGCTGGGCGCGCCGAGCCACAAGCGCGCGATCTGTTCGACTTGAATTACTGCTCTCCTTGCCAAGGGCCAGCCAGCTCCACTTTCTCGATGCCGCTCAGCGCTGCTTCCCGGACGCAATCGAGCGCGCCCTCGGGCTCTCCTTTGATGACTACCGCTCCAAGGTTGTCGCCTATCTCGATCCAGACCAGGTCGCGCTCTACAGTGGGCGCTCGGTCTGGGATGCGATGCAAGCGGACGTGGTGTCTCGGCTGGAGGCACTGCAATGAACTCACTCGAGGCCTACGCAAGGCTACGCAGACTCGGAATACCCGTGATCGACACCGCAGATGCTGCGGCAGCGCTGCATCTATCGACGAGCGCAGCTACCAAGGCGCTCTCGCGGCTCACGCAGGCGGGGCTCGTGGCCTCTGTGCGGCACGGAACGTGGTGGGTGGACGGCGCCATCGACCCATACCGCCTACCGGAGTACCTGACGGCTCCCTTGCAGAGTTACCTGTCTCTACATACGGCACTCCATCTTCGGGGGCTCATCGAGCAGAGCCCCGAAGTCTTCTATGCCGCTTCGCTGGCGCGAACGCAGCGCATCACGACTCACGCCGGAACATTTTCGATTCATCATTTGGCTCCCGAGGTCTTCGGCGGCTATGAGGAGACACCGAGCGGCCTCAAGCTCGCAACCGCCGAAAGGCCTTGTTCGATTGTGCTTACCTTTCGGCGGGGCGCTCGCGTTTATTCACGGCCCTGCCTGAGCTCGAACTTCCTCGTAGGTTCCGCCGTGAAGAGCTCGATCGTGGGTCGAAAAGATCCCATCGGAGCGAAGCCGCACCATTACCAAGCGTAAGTTGGAGCTGTTTCAGAAGCGTTGGTAGAGTAGGCAGAGGGGATCATTCGAGATCGGGCACGCCGTGCCGTCGCAGGTACCGAGCTCAGGCGTAACGCGCGACCAGCTGATCCATCAGATGGTCCACCGCCGCGCTGAGTGGCTCGAAATTGGGGTTCTGCGCGTAGAACTGCACGATCTCTTCGGCGCCGCGGGCGAATGGAATGGTGCAGGTGAAGCCGGGCACGAAGCGTTTGATCTTGGTGTTGTCAAAGATCACGCTGTGCATCTTGTCGCCGAGCAGCCCGGCACCCCAGTCCGGGTGCTCGCGCGCGATGACTTCCGACGGCACGTGCACCAGCTTCGGCTGCACACCCGCGGCTCGCGCGACGGAGCCATAGATCTCGTTCCAGGTCAGCACTTCATCCGAGGTGATATGGAAGGCTTCACCCACGGCCTTCGGGTTGCCGAGCAGGCCGACGAAGCCCTTGGCGAAGTCCCGGTGATGGGTGAGTACCCACAGCGAGGTGCCATCCCCATGCACGACCACCGGTTTGCTCTGCTTCAGGCGCTGCAGCACGGTGTAGCCGCACTGGTACGGGTCGAAGGGTAGGAGCGTCTTGTCGTAGGTGTGGGAGGGCCGCACGATGGTGGTGGGAAAGCCGCTCTCTCGGTAGGCCTTGATGAGCAGCTCTTCACAAGCGATCTTGTTGCGCGAGTATTGCCAGTGCGGGTTGTGGAGCGGCGTCGACTCGGTGAGCGGCCAGTTGTCGACCGGCTTCTTGTAGGCGGAAGCCGAGCTGATGAAGATGAATTGCCCGGTGCGTCCTGAGAACAGCTCGAGGCCCGCCTGGATGTGTTCAGGCACAAAGGAGATGAAATCGGCGACCGCGTCGAACTCGTGGCGGCCCAGGGCTTGGCGCGCGCTCTGCGCGTCCCGGATGTCACCGTTCAGGACCTTGACGCCCTTCGGAATTGGCCGCGGAGATTTGCCGCGACAGAGCAGGTAAAGCTCGATGCCGCGTTCCAACGCGAGCTCCGAACACGCCGAGCTGATGATTCCGGTGCCACCAATGAATAGTACGCGCATGGCGGCGATCTAAGGGGAGTCCGGCCTGGTCGTCAATCGCTCTACACCGCGGATTTCGGGTGATCGCCCGGGAGTTGGGTCCCATTGGTGCAAAGTTTGAGCAAGCGCTAAGCTAACAAAGCAATGGAATCCGCTCCCCACTTCGACTTCGTGGTCATTGGTTCGGGTTTCGGTGGCAGCGTGTCGTCGCTGCGCTTGGTTGAAAAAGGTTATCGGGTGGCGCTGCTCGAACAGGGCTCGGACTTCTCGAACGCGGACTTCGCCAAGACGACCTGGGACCTGCGGCGCTGGCTGTGGATGCCCGCATTCGGATTTCGCGGCATCATGCAGCTCCGATTCTTCCGGCATGTCACGGTGCTGGCCGGTGCGGGCGTGGGGGGTGGCTCGCTCGGCTACGCCTGCACGTTGCCGACGCCAAAGAGCGAGTTCTTCCGCGCGGAGAGCTGGGCGAGCCTCGGCGACTGGGAAAAAGAGCTCGCGCCGCACTACGAGACGGCCAAACGCATGTTGGGGGTGGCGCGCGTGCCGCGCGTATTTCCCGCCGATCGCATCCTGCAGAAGGTGGCCGAGGCGCGCGGCAAGAGCGAGGATTTTCAGGTGCCGGAGGTGGGGATCTTTTTCGGGCCTGCGGATCGCGTTTCGAAGGACCCGTTTTTCAACGGCGCCGGTCCCGATCGGCAAGGCTGCCGATTCTGTGGGGCCTGCATGACGGGTTGCCGCTTCGGCGCGAAAAACACGCTCGACAAGAACTATCTGTGGCTCGCGGAGCGGCGCGGCCTCGTGATCCGCGCTCAGACCGAGGTCACCGATGTCCGGCCGGTGAGCGGCGGCTACCGCGTGGTCGCGCGGACCTGGGGTGAGGACGCCGGGGAGGTGGTGTTCGAAGCCGACCGCGTCGTGTTGTCCGGCGGCGTACTCGGTCGACATAGATGGTGCGCGCGCTGTCGAGCGTGAAGGTGAAACGGCTCTTGTTTCCGGGCTGGTCGATGCGCCCGGCAAGTGCGCCGGCAAGCGCGTCGAGCGCGTTGCTGATGCTGCCGTTGCGGCCGTTGACGCTTGCATCGACCAGCGCCGCACCGGCGCCGGCGGCAAACTGGTAGTCTGCCACCAGAGCGGCGGCGTCGGGCGCCGGTGGCACGCTGCGCGCAGCGTCGATCTGCGCCTGGGTGCGGGCTCCGTTCCACAGCCGCAGTTCGTCTATCACGCCCTGGAAATTGGCCCAGCCGCTCCAGGTTTCGTTGGTGCTGCCGATCATCAGCGCGTTCGCGTTGCTCGCCGCCAGCGTGTTGGTACGCACGCTCCCCGTCTGCACCAGTTGCCCGTCGATGTAAAGCTGCAAAGTTCCCGCCACGCGGTCGATCACGCCAGCCACGTCGTACCAGATGCCGGTCTTGATCGAGCCGCCAGCTGAGCCGACGGCTTGGTCGCTACCGTCGCCGGTGCTGAGGTAGACGTAGCCCGAATTGTTGATCCAGAGCGAATAGGTGCGCTGGTTGCTGTTGCTGTTGCCCTTGAACACCAGCGGCATCCAGGTGCTGGCGAAACTGTCGACGCGAAAACGCGCTTCGATGGTCATCGATCCGGTCAGGTCGAGTGCCGGGTCGCTCGGCACCTGGGCGCTGCGGTAGCCGCCCAGCGCCAGGGCTTCGCCGTCCGGTGCCGCGACGTACAGCGGCTCCAGGCCGCTCGAAGTGCCGACCGTGACGGCGCGCGT